>JASHQH010000058.1 GCA_030037635.1 Acidobacteriaceae bacterium | reverse complement strand
GTGGCCACGCGTTCTTTAATCTCCCGATAGAACTCGCTCACCTGCGCGTCAGTCTTGCCGTAATTCATCACCGGCAAATTCACGGCCAGCACATTGGCTGAGTCAAAGGGCGGACGCGTCTGCTCCAGCACATAAAGCGTCTTCATCAGCACGCAGGCGCCGGCCAGCAGAAGAAACGACGCTGCAATCTGCGTGATGGCAAAGATGCGCAGCTTGCGGTTGCTCGAGCCCGTCACGCGCGCCCCGCGCCCGGCCAGGTTGTTGGTGGGCCCATCGGGCGAAGGCAGCCGCGGAATATAGGCCAGGAAAAACGCGGCCACGATGGCCAGCGCGCCGCCGAACCACAGCAGGCTCCAGTCGAGGGTTAGATCGGCCGCCCGCACTGAGAAGCGCTGCGCATAATGGCCCAGCACCTTCACCATCGGCATCGCCAGCAGCACCGCCGCCGCTGCGCCGCTGCCGCACAGCACCATGCTCTCGGCCAGCAGGCTGCGCCGCAGAACCGCAGAGCTGGCGCCCAGCGCCGCGCGGATGGCCAGCTCCGGCTCGCGCCGAACCGTGCGCGCCAGCACCAGGTTGGCCACGTTGGAGCTGGCAATCACAAACAGCAGCGCCGAGGCCGCAAACAGCACCCACAAGACGGTGTTGGCGCGCGCATTGATCTGGTCGTGCATGCGCGTCAGGCTGATCGTAAAGTGGTCTTCAGGCTTGTAAATCTCGGGATACGCCCGGGTCATCGCCGAGTAGACGGTGGTCAGCTCGGCGCGCGCCTGTTCCAGCGTGGCGCCCGGAGCCAGCCGCCCGAACACCTCGGTCATGCGATGCTCGCGCCCCTGCACCATGGTGGCTGAAAGATGATGGGGGCTGGTCACCACGTTGGCGATAATCTCAGTCTCCACGGGGTAGGGAACCGACGGCTCAAGGACGCCTACAACCGTCGCCGTGCGTGCCCCGCTGTAACTCTCCAGGCGCACCACTTTGCCCAGCACACTGGGATCGGAGTGTAGCGAGTCGCGCCAGAACTTATAGGTGAGCACGATGGCGCCGGCCGCGTTGGGCCCGTCGTCGGCGGGAGTCAGCAGCCGGCCCAGCACCGGCCTCAGGCCCATCACCTCAAAATAATTGCCATCCACCACGCCGGCCGGAATCTCGCGCGGAGTGCCGAGGCCGACGATGGTGAATCCGATCTCAGAAAACGTGCCCAGTTGCGTGATCGTCTTCAGGTTCGCGCCGATGTCGTGAATCTCGGGAATCGAGAAGGTAGCGTTGTCATCTCCGATGCCCGGCGCACTCTGGCGTATATAAAGCAGCCGGCTCTCGTTCTGGTTTGCCAGCGGACGCAGCAGCACGGTGCGCACCACACTGAAGATTGCGGCGTTGGCTCCGATGCCCAGGGCCAGCGTGAGGGCAATGGTGATCCACAGAGCGGGGACGCGCCCCAGCGAGCGAAGGGCTATTTTGAGATCGCGGACGAAGAACACCTTGGGGACCTCCAACTTGGGGACTCGGGTTCAATTGACTCGAACAGGAAGCCGCGAGAAGTCTTGACGAATACGTTGATATCAACTAATCTCATCGCGTGTCAAGTGCAAATCCCATGTCGTTTGCGACCACGCTGCTTGTACGGGACCATTGTCTTTGCCTCCACGTGCAGCGCGCGGCTCGCGTCCTGGCCCGCCGTTTTGACCAGGCCTTTCGCCCCCTCCGGCTTACCAACGGGCAGTTTTCACTGCTCATGTCGTTGAATCGGCCCGAACCGCCGCCCATGGGACCGGTGGCCGATCTGCTGGCCATGGACCGTACCACCCTTACCGCCGCTCTCAAGCCGCTCGAGCGCCGCGGTCTCGTCCGCGTCGCGAAACCCCCAAACGATCGGCGCAACCGCACTCTGGTTCTCACCGCCAAGGGCAGGGAACTGCTGGCCCGCGCTGTCCCCATCTGGCAGCGCACTCACGCTGAAATTGACCGCCGTCTCTCTGCGGCCAGGCTCGACGAACTTCGTGCCGGCCTGATGGCTGTCTCCTGACCGCGCGCCGTACATCCTTTAGAATCAGCGGCATCCTGCGTGACGAAACTCACTTTCAGCCGGCAGCTTTCGACTACAATCAGACTCATGACCTTCCCAGCCATGCGCATGCGGCGCTTGCGGCGCAACGAATCGCTGCGCGCTTTGGTGCGCGAGACCGTGCTTTCGCCCGGCGACCTCATCTATCCGCTCTTCATCTGCCCCGGCAAAGGCGTGCGCTCGCCGGTAAGCTCCATGCCCGGCGTCTTCAATCTCTCGGTCGACGAGGCGGTGTGCGAAGCCGAGGAGGCGGCGCAGCTGGGGATTGCCGGACTTCTGCTCTTCGGCCTGCCCGAATCGAAGGACGAACAGGGAACGGGCGCGTGGGAAGAGAAAGGCATCGTGCAGCAGGCGCTGCGCGCGCTCAAGCAATCGCCGGCGGCCAAGAAGCTGGTGCTGATTGCCGACGTCTGCCTGTGCGAGTACACCAGCCACGGACATTGCGGCGTAGTGGTAAAGGCGGGAGACGGCTACGACGTTGACAACGATCCCACGCTCGAGCTGCTGGCGCGCACCGCAGTGAGCCAGGCCAAAGCCGGCGCCGATGTGGTTGCGCCCAGCGACATGATGGATGGCCGCGTGGCGGCAATTCGCGCCGCCCTCGACGCGGCGGGACTCGCGCAAACGCCCATCCTGAGCTACGCGTCCAAATTCGCCTCGGCGTTTTACGGGCCCTTCCGCGAAGCTGCCGACTCGGCGCCTCAATTTGGTGATCGCCGCAGCTACCAGATGGACGGTGCGAACCTGCGCGAAGCCATGCGCGAGATCGAGCTCGACCTCGAAGAAGGCGCCGACATGATCCTGATGAAGCCCGCCATGCCTTACCTGGACGTGGTGCACGCGGCCCGGGAGCGCTTCGGCGTGCCCATGGGCGCCTACCAGGTTTCCGGCGAGTACTCCATGCTGCACGCGGCATTCCAGAAAGGCTGGCTCGACCAGAATCGCGCCATGCTGGAGTCGCTCGTGGGCATCCGCCGCGCCGGCGCCGATTTCATCGTCACCTACTTCGCCAAGGACGCCGCGAGGCTTTTGAGATCGGCTTAGTCGATCCCCAAATCTTGTCGTATCGGCTGACCGCCTGCGTCGTCGCCTGGCCTCCACCCAACGGTTGATCCCTCCTCTGCGTTCCGCGGCATAGAATTCCGCATTGCGCACGGAGGCCCCCATGCCCCACATTCCCCTTCCTCCCGATCTGCCCGGCATTCGCGGCGCTATGGCCTTCCGCCCTGAAACCGCGAGGCCGCTCAACGCATTGGTCGAAATTCTTTTGCACGCCCCGAATTCGCTCACTGCCGGCGAGCGCGAGCTGATCGCGACCTACGTTTCAAGCCGCAACTGCACTGAGTACTGCCACAACATTCACGGCGCCATTGCCGCCGCACACTTGGGCGGCGACGAGGCCCTGGTCAAGCAGGTGAAAACCGACTTTACCCAGGCCGATATCAGCCCCAAGCTGAAAGCGCTGCTGGTGATTGCCGGCAAAGTGCAGCGGGACGGCAAGCTGGTGACCGCTGCCGACGTCGACACGGCGCGCAGAGCGGGAGCCACCGATCTCGAGATTCACGACACCGTCCTCATCGCTGCGGCCTTCTGCATGTACAACCGCTACGTCGACGGCCTGGCCACCGCGCAGCCCGACGATCCGGCGTTCTACCGCGAACGCGGCAAGCGCGTGGCCCGCGATGGCTATGTCACGGTGAGCGAAGAGTACCTGGCGGCGTATTCGCCCGCCGCGGATCGCTAATGCCTGGCACCAACAAAGAGGAATCAAAATGCCCCACATCGCACTCCCTGAAGGCCTTCCCGGCATCAGCGCTGGATTCGCCTTTCGTTCTGAAACTGCCAGGCCCATGCGCGAGCTGGCGCATATTCTGCTGCACCAGCCCAACTCGCTCACACCCGGTGAGCGCGAACTGATTGCCGCACACGTTTCGGCTCGGAATCATTGCCGCTTTTGCTACGCGAGTCACGCCGCAGTGGCCTCCGCGCATCTGGGCGACAGCTCCGTCGTCGAAAGAGTCCGGGCTGACGTTGCCACGGCACCCATTTCGCCCAAACTGAAAGCGCTGCTCGCCATTGCCGGCAAGGTTCAGCAGGACGGCAAGCTGGTAACCTCAGCCGACGTAGAGGCCGCGCGGCAGCAGGGCGCGACCGATCTCGAGATTCACGACACGGTGCTCATCGCGGCCGCATTCAGCATGTACAACCGCTATGTCGATGGCCTGGGAACCTGGCAGCCCGGCAATCCGGACATGTACGCGCAGATGGGTGAGCAGTTGGCAAAGTCCGGCTACATCAAGCCCGCGCTGCCAACGCCCGCCGCCCAGGCAAAATAAAGGCGCGATTCCTCCGCCGGCCGATCAGTTTTCGCACGCCATGTCGCCGCAGCATCCATCGCCTTGGCCGCAGCATGCGCCCATGCCGCAAGCCATCGGTTCCGCGCCAGAAGAGCCGCCGCTTCCTCTGGTAATCGCTCCCGCGCCGCCACTGATCAGCCGCCTCACGCTTCCCCCGCATTCAGGACAAGCGGAGACAGGCGGCTCCGACATCTTTTGCCGCTGCTCGAAATGATGGTTGCACGCTGCACATTCGTACTCGTAGGCCGGCATCGCAAATTCTCCCCATCGCTCATTCCATTGTACGAACGGCTCTCCGCCAGTTCCAATTTTCCACCGCGGGCCGTCGACAGGCTCTTGCACGGGGGAAAATCGGACAAGCCGCCTCGAATCCCCCTTTGTTTCTTATGCGCGATGTGTTTTCCTACCTAGAACCAGCCTATGCTCAAGCGTTTGGAAGCCTACTTCGAATTTGCCCGTCTCGAAACGAACTGGCGCACCGAGATTCTGGCCGGCGTCACCACCTTTCTCACCATGGCCTACATCGTGCTGGTCAACCCGGCCATCCTGGCCGATGCAGGAGTGCCCCTGCCGGCGGTCACCGCCGCCACCTGCCTTTCAGCGGCCTTCGGTTCCATCCTGATGGGCATTGTGGCGCGCTATCCCATCGCGCTCGCGCCCGGAATGGGCCTCAATGCCTACTTCACCTACACCGTCTGCGTAAAAATGCACGTGCCCTGGCAAACCGCCCTGGGCGCAGTGTTCATCTCGGGCGTCCTTTTTCTCGCCATCACCGCCATCGGCATTCGCCAGATGATCCTGCGCGCCATTCCGCATCAGCTTTACGCCGCGGTCGCCGGCGGCATCGGGCTGTTCATCGCCTTCATCGGCTTCCAGCACGCGGGCCTCGTGGTGCGCGATCCCAATACGCTGGTCGGCATCGGCAGCATTCGCAATCCCACCGCCTATCTGGCGCTTTTCGGACTGCTGATGATGGTGGCGCTTGAAATCCGTAAGGTAAAAGGATCGATCCTCATCGGCGTGCTCACCGTGACCGCCATCGCCGCCTGCATGCACATGGTGCACTGGACACCGTCAAGCGGAGGCGCAGGCGCGCTTACCCAAACCGCATTCAAGCTGAACATCTGGGGCGCGCTGCACAAGGGACTGCTCGAAATCATCTTCGTTTTTTTCTTTGTCGACCTGTTCGACAACCTGGGAACCCTGGTCGCCGTCACCAAGCGCGCCGGACTCATCGCGCCCGACTACTCCATTCCCCGCCTCAACCGCATTCTCTTCGCCGACGCAACGTCGACCGTGTTCGGTTCGTTTATGGGAACGTCCACCGTCACCAGCTATGTGGAGTCCACCGCCGGCGTGGCCGCAGGCGGCCGCTCGGGCGTCACCGCCATCGTGACCGGCCTGCTGTTTCTGGGCGCCATCGGGGCCGCGCCGTTTATCGGCGTCGTGCCGCAGGCAGCCACGGCGCCGGCGCTCATCCTGGTGGGCTCGCTCATGCTGGCCGCCATTTCAGAAATTCAGTGGCTCGACCCTCTGGTGGCTGTCCCCGCGTTCCTCACGCTGGTGCTCATCCCGTTTACTTTTTCCATCGCCAATGGGCTGGGCTTCGGCATCATCGCCTGGGCCATTCTGCATTTGCTCGCGGGCAAAGCGCGGCGCGAAGATTGGCTGCTCTACCTCATCGCGGCTTTGTTCCTCGCCCGCTTCATCTACATCGGCGCCAGCTAGTTCTTCGACCCGTCTGATCTTGCAATCCTGGGGGTGCCCCGGGTCTCGATTTTGAGACCCGGGACAGCACGAACCATCGCTCACCGGTTTCGTATCAGGGCACGAGTTTACTCGTGCCGATTGCGCGCCTCGATAAAATCGCGGGCTTTAGCCCCTGAGAGATGTCTCTTCCAAAACGACCTGCTAGCCGGCGCAGCCACCTCGCAGCCGCTCTGCTACCATGTGCACGTTCCTCGGAACGGAGCCTCCATGCACTGGTACCACTACGTCGCCTATTTCTTCGGCGGAGCTTTTCTGGCCAATACCCTGCCGCATCTCATCAACGGCGTCTCCGGCCGATCGTTTCAGAGCCCGTTTGCAAAGCCGCCGGGCAAAGGTCTTTCTTCGTCGACCGTCAATGCGCTGTGGGGCCTGTTCAATCTCGCCGTCGCCTGGCTGCTTCTGGCGCGCGTGGGTAGCTTCAGCCTGCGCGACACTGGTCAGATGCTGGCTCTTGGCGCCGGCATGTTGCTGATGTCGGTCAATCTGGCCCGCGCCTTTGGCAAATTCCACGGCGGGTCCTGATTCCGCTTGAAGGACTGTCACAGCTTGCTGAAAACTCAAATCGGGGCAGGCTTTGTAACAAGGGACGGCGCGGGCTAATCTTGAATCATCCCATGCGCCGCTCCCTCATCCGCGCCAAACTAGCCTTCCTCCTCCTCGCCGCCGCCTCCGTCGCATCAGCCGGCGATTCCTACCGCATCGTCCACACCTATCCGCACGATCCGCGCGCCTATACCCAGGGCCTTGTCTTTGTCGATGGCCATTTGTACGAGAGCACCGGCCTCAACGGCCGCTCCTCGCTGCGCATGGACGATTTGACCACCGGCCGCGTGCTGCAATCGGCCACCGTGCCCGCGCAGTACTTTGCCGAGGGGCTCACCAATTGGGGCAGCACGCTGGTTCAGCTCACCTGGCAGTCGCACGTCGCGTTCGTCTACGACCGCTTCAGCTTTCGCCTGCTGCGTACCTTTCATTACGACTGCGACGGTTGGGGCCTTACCCAGGACGGCAAAAATCTGATCCTCAGCGACGGCACGGACGAGATTCGATTCTTCGACCCCGCCACATTTCGCCTGGTGCGCAGCATTCGCGTCAAGGACCGCGGGCAGCCGGTTACGCAACTCAACGAGCTGGAGTACATCCACGGCCAGATTTACTCCAATGTCTGGCACACTGACCGCATTGTGCGCATCTCACCGGCTACAGGCCAGGTGCTGGGCTGGATCAATCTCGCCGGCCTGTTGCCCGAAGACCAGCGCTCCGATCCCGAAGCGGTGTTGAACGGCATAGCCTACGACGCTGTCCACGACCGGCTTTTTGTTACCGGCAAGCTCTGGCCGTTGCTCTTCGAGATCAGAGTCGTTCCTGCAAAGGCAAGGGCCGTCCCCGTCCACCGCTCCAAGTAGGGCCGGCATCCTTGCTGCGGGGTCCTCGACGACGGGCCTTCGCCGTTGGGAGGTGGCGGCTGTCGCGCGGGCATCCCTGCCCGGACCTTTTGTAAAGGGGCCCAGCCCACTTTCAGGCGCCCCGACCGAATTGGGACCGCCCTGCGTTTCCGCGACTACCGTCACAGAGTGCGCGCCACCCCGCGCCTATAATCTCCGGCGAAGGGTTGATTGCGCAATGGATCCGTCCTCGTTACTTCCCGCCAACTCGCTGCAAAACGCGGCCGTTTTAACCATCGTTCTGGCCTTTGCCGGCTACCTGGTCACGTTCTGGAGCAATCGCATGATGGCGCGGCGCGCCGACCGCCTCCGCCTCGTCAACCAGCGGCTCAACGAGTTCTACGGGCCGCTCTACGTCGCCACTGTCGCCGGCAACATCGCCTACAAGTCGCTGCTGTCGAAGCAGGGCAAGGCGCAGTGCCATCCCATCCGTGACGAGGATCTGAAGGACTGGGTGCTGTGGATGAAAACCATCTTCATGCCGCTGAATGACGTGCGCGAGAAGATCATCATTAAAAATGCGCACCTGATCGTGGAAGAGCAGATGCCGCAATGCCTGCTCGATTTTGTCACCCATGTGGTGGGCTACAAGGCGCTGCTTACGCGATGGGCTGAGGGCGACTACTCTGAGCGCCGCTCCACCATTGGCTGGCCGCCGGAATTCGACACCTACGTCGAGCGTTCTTACAAGGCGCTCAAGGCCGAGCAGACGCGTCTGCTGCACAATGTCTTTTGGCGCCTAACCCATCGCAGCAACGGCCACAGGCGCAGCCTGCTGCCTGGCTGACTCTTCCATTTCCGCCAGCAGGAAGCCGCAGAGATCCCGGTCAAATTCGTACGCGCCTGCTCGCGGAAGTTTCAGCGCGGCATCGGCAGCTTTGTCCCACGCCTCATTCGCCTCTTCCAGGTTCCCCTCAATCCAGCCGAGTGCGCTCTTCGCCCGCCAGTAATCCACATTCAACCGCGTAGGCTTTCTCGCTTCCATCCGGTCCCACCACGTGCGCGCGCTGGCTGCATCCCGCAAGATGCAGGCATATCCGAAGACGAACAGCGTGAGGAACTCTGCCGGAACAGAGGAAGCCGATTCCTCATAAATTCGCGCCGCCTCGCGCAGCTCGTGTCCGGCCGCGTCGATATCTGACCGGTCCAGTTGGTAGTTGTAGGCAAACAGCCGCAGCAACAGCCCCTCGCGTCCCTTCCTGATTCCCGTTGCCGCCTTTTCGATCACCCCAATGTCATAGTCTCTCGGGCGCAACTCTGTCACCAGCCCCGCTCCGGCCATCGCCACCGCGCGATGAAAGTCGCCCCACGGCCCGCCACTCAAAAGCTGATAAATCTTTGCGCCGTCAGAGTAACCGCTCTTGCTGCCGAGCGGAATGAGATTGTAAACGCACGCCACCAGGCTGAACGCGCCAAACAGCGCCAGCAGTCCTGCCGCTTGTATCGGTGCGCTGCCGGGTTTGGCGTACGCAATCCATAGCGCCGCCAACCCTGTTCCCAGGTTCACCAGCGGTCCGGCCGCCACCATGCGCACAAGGCTTGACGTGGGAAAATCCGCGGTCGCGGGAACCATCCCCGTGGCGCCGCCGGCCGAGAATATCTTCTTCAAATCGAATGAAACGCGCCAAACGCCCTCGTGAAGCACCACCCGAAAGGGCCCCACCACAAATGAACGCAATCGCATTCCCGCGGCTTTGCCGGCCAGCGTGTGGCCCAGCTCATGCACCAGCGCAATCACCAGCCCCAGAAGCATAAGCCACAGCAATTCACTCAGGGCGCCGCTCGCGAGTGGTCGCGAGATCCCCTTCGCGCGGCGCCAATAACCCCACCAGATAAACACCCCATAGCTCGCCGCAAAGGCCGCCACTCCGGCAGCAACGTTCACCAGCTTGCTGGTGCCGTCGCCGGGAATCGGAACTGGCTTCGCGGCGGCGGCTGCCGCTTCTGCCGGCGTTACGCGCCGCGAAAATGCAAGCGCGCCCACAATCCCTGTGCATAGCGTCGTGTAAAGCGGCTTGGGTGGAATGTGGCTTAAGTGCCAGTGGAAGATTCTGGGAGCTAAGACCGGGAAAAATGAAAGAATCACCAGCGTCAGGCATGCGGTTATGCCCCATGCCCGCGTCGAAGGCTTTTTGCGGATTCCCGTCCACCCTGCCGTGCAGAAGATCAGCGCCGTCAGCCCGAACGCCGCCGTAAGCACGAATCTCTGTAGAGGGTGCGGGAGGTTTTGCGCCGGCGCGGGATGCACAAAAGCCGCGCGCAGGCCCGCCGCGGTGATCAAGAGACACACCAAGCCCCACAGCGCAAACATCCAGATCAAGAATCCCCTTATTGCGCGCATCTTGTGCCTGCTTTCTCTGGGGGGTACAGGCAGGCTAACCGGGAAGCGCTAAGAGGTCAATTACCAGTAAGTTGCAGCCGAGGCAGCGCACGGCTGCTCGCCAATGCACGCGCGCTCACGCTGTCAGCGCCGGGTTGAGCGATGTCACGCGGGCCACGGCCTTGGTCAGGCGCGCCTCGTGTGGCCGCGCCAGCTTCGATTCCGCCTCCGTATAGATGTGCTCGATCGACTCCACCAGGTAGGCTCCGGGTAAAAACGGCGATTGCTCATTCACTCCATAGCCGGGAAGCAGGATCACGTCGCCCACGCGCGGCAGCGAGTGCAGCGAATGCAGCGGCACAAGATTAATGCAGGTGCCGTCTCCGGCGATGAACTCCAGGCAATGGAGGCTGTGAAACGTGTGCTCATGCTCATGCCGCGCCTCCCGCCGTGCCTTGAACGACTCATAATAAGCGCCAATCATGAACGGTAAGCCCACCAGGAAACCCACCACGCTGGCGTATTGCGCAATAAGTGCGATCCAACGATGCATCGTCATCGACCCATAGCCTCCCTGAAAGCGAATAAATTGTAGGATTCTCTTCCGTTCACCATACCAAGAGAGCGAAGCACTTGCCAGCCGTACGGCGTTGCCCCATCCTTTCGGTGTTCTTCGCCGCAAGGATGGGATACGAACAGCGGTGATAGCGGAACCTCAAATCCAATGGAGGAAACAGTAGCCTTCAGGCCGCTCAATGCGAGAGCGCCAAGATCGGGCCTTGAGGCCCGGCTATGGCCGCTCCTCCAGCCGTGTATCATTCGCATTGTCTCGATTCCCCATCCAGGAGGAATGAATGATCCGTTTATCGGCCTTGCTTGCGCTGGCTGTCCTCGCGTCGGCTGTGTTGCAGGCTCAATCGCCTGCCGCATCATCCCCGCCATCGTCCGCCGCTCCGGCGCTGCCCTATTCGCCCAGCCTCGATCTCACCTCGATGGACCGCACCGTCGATCCGTGCGTCGATTTCTACACATACTCCTGCGGCGGATGGCAGAAGAAGAATCCCATTCCGCCCGATCAGACTTCGTGGAGCGTCTACGCCAAGCTCTATCAGGACAATCTGCAGTTTCTGCGCGGAATCCTCGAAGAAGCCGCCGCCGGCAAGGGACAGCGCAACCAGGTCACCCAGGAGATCGGCGATTTCTACGGCGCCTGCATCAACGAGACCGCCGTCAACCAGCGCGGCCTCGTGGCCATTCAGCCGCAGTTAGACGCCATTGCCGCGCTCCCATCCGTGCAGGCCATCGCGCCACTGGTCGCAAATACCCCTCTGCCTTTCGGTGGAACGCTCCTGTTCGGTGCAGGCTCTACTCAGGATCCCGACAACTCCGAGCAGGAGATTGCCGACCTGGGCCAGGGCGGACTTGGCCTTCCCGATCGCGATTACTACACCAACGACGATGCCAAGTCGCAGGAGACTCGCGAGAAATACGTGCAGTACGTCCAAAAAATCTTCGCTTTGCTGGGCGACAAGCCCGGCGTCGCCGCCAAGAATGCCCAGACTGTGATGCGCATCGAAACCGCACTCGCCAAAGCTTCGTGGACGCGCGTCGAGATGCGCAATCCCTACAACCTGAAAGACAAGATGGACCTCGCCGGCCTTGAGCAGCTCGCCCCCGCCTTTGACTGGCGCGGCTATTACAGCACGGCTCACTATCCGCACTTTGAGATCGTCAATGTCGAGTCGCCGAAATTCTTCAAGCAGGTAAACGATCTGCTCTCGAGTGAGCCCCTCGACAACTGGAAGACCTATTTCCGCTTTCACGTCGCCAACGCCTATGCGCCATTCCTCTCGCAGCCCTTCGTCGATGAGAATTTCAACTTCTACCGCTCCTACCTGCGCGGCGCAAAAGCGCAAGAGCCGCGCTGGCGGCGCTGCGTGCAATATACCGACTACAACCTGGGCGACGCGCTTGGCCAGGCCTATGTGGCCCGGGTCTTTTCGCCCCAGCTCAAAGCGCAGACCCTCGATATGGTCGATCGCATCGAGGCGGCCATGCGCCAGCGCATCGAGCAACTCGACTGGATGAGCCCGGAAACCAAAAAACAGGCCCTGGCCAAGCTCGCGGGCATTCGCAACAAGATTGGATACCCCGACAAGTGGCGCGACTATAGCTCCATCAAACTTTCGCAGGACGACTTCGCCGGCGACATTGAGCGCGCCGGCGCATTCGAGCTGCACCGCCAGATCAACAAAATCGGAAAGCCGGTCGACCACGGCGAGTGGCAAATGTCCGCCGCCACAGTCGACGCGTATTTCGATCCGCAAATGAACGACATTAACTTTCCCGCCGGCGTGCTTCAGCCTCCTCTTTATGACACCAAAATGGACGACGCTCCCAACTATGGCGACACCGGCGGCACCATCGGCCACGAGCTCACCCACGGCTTCGACGACGAGGGCAGTCAGTTCGACGCCCATGGCAATCTCAAGAATTGGTGGACCAAGGAGGACCGCGAAAAATTCGATGCGCGCACCAAGTGCGTCGACGATCAGTACTCCTCCTACATCGCCGCCGACGACGTTCACGTCAACGGCAAGCTCACACTGGGCGAGAATGTCGCCGATCTCGGTGGCGAGATCCTGGGCTTTATTGCGTGGCAAAGCAGGACCGCGGGAATGAACCTCGAGCCCATCGACGGCCTGACCCCGGAGCAGAGGTTCTTCGTTGGCTTCGCGCAGTGGGATTGCGCCAACGAGCGCCCCGACGATCTGCGCGTGCGCGCGATTACCGATCCCCATTCGCCGGCCAAGTACCGCATCAATGGAGTCGTGGTCAACATGCCGGAGTTCACCAAGGCGTTTGGCTGCAAGCTCGGCCAGCCCATGGTCCGCCCACCCGATCAAGTCTGCCGCGTCTGGTGACCGCTTGCCCCGCTCACCCGCGCCGCGCATGAGCAAATCATGCAGTGTCATCCTGAGCCAGGTTTGGCCGGGCATCGGGGCCCCCCAAAGGGCGATTTGCGCCCTTTGAGGCGACTGACGGCCAAACGAAGTCGAAGGACCTGCATTCATGCCTCGCGTTATGGGCGAACTTCGCGCTCGCCTCTCTTCGGGAATTCCGAGAATTACGGCTGCTGCGAACTGAGTTTCCCCGCGTGAGGCGTGATTCTCTTGATCAAAAACTCCTGGGCAAGATTTGAGAGAATGCTGATTCCGATGCCTTCGCCCGCGCCTTCAAACGTAATCGCCGCTCCGTTGCGGTTCTGCGCCGGGTAATAGAGATCGGAGATTCCGCCGGCCGCCACCCCGCCTAGGATGCCCGAATAATCAACCTGCCAATGGCCGTTGTCGCCTTTGCACATCACTGAGGTGTACACCGAATACCATATCCGCGATCCCACGCTTCCCGTCCCTTTGTAGAAGAACCGCGGATCCTGCCTGAAAGCCGCCGCCAGCAGGCCGTTGCCCACCAGGTTGGCGATGAATCCATCGCCATACGCCTGCCCAAACCGCGTGGCGTAACCGGCTGCGCCCCCGCCGTACGCGGGAAACGTGTCATCGGCCTGCTCCACGCCGGCCACCACCGCGGCTCCGGCGAACGCCACCGGATCCACGTTCGATCTCAGCGCCAGGTACAGCTTTTGCCGCGCGGTCATCGGTGCAAAATACTGGTCGTACGAAACGTAGAAATTGGGAATCACGCCCAGAATCCGCTGCTTCAGTTCGACATTGATTTGCTCTTGCGCGATCTCGTGCTCCGAAGCGCTTACCACCACGCTGCTGGTCGTGCGCGCCAGCGTCAGCACCACCCTCTGCGCATCGTAGACTTCGCCCGCCTCAAGCACGCCATTCACGGTGCGCGTTGTGAACCCGCCCGAAGAGAGGGTGATGCTGAAGGGCCCAGCCGGAACATCGTTGAATCGGAACTGGCCGTCATCGCCTGTGGTTTGCATCAGCGGCGACGAACCCCCCGCAGCAGACAGCGCCACTTTGACACCGGCGTAGACCTCGCCGTTGGCGCCCGCAGCTGTTCCTATGATTGTGCCCGTCGCCGGGGGGTCCGCCTGGGCCGCGGCATGTGAGGCAGTCAGCAGGATGGCAAGAAAGAGAAGAAGACCGCTCAATTGCGGATGCCGCTGGGGACGGAAAGGGGGAAACATCATTGGGTACAGCTCAATATAGGCCGATCGCTTGTCGATTATAGCGGCAGGTTGCGCGATCCGCTTCAATCCACGGCATGCGGTCACGAGCCCAGGCAGCTCGATCAGCGGGGCCGCATCACTTCCTTTTGCGCCCCGGCTTCTGTCTTCCTATTTGACTTGTAAATGACGCTGCGGGAAGCTTCATCCAGGTTGCGAAACGCATGCGCTCGGCAAATCGTCCTCAGGACCGGCCATGCCGGGCGGCAGGCGCTTCCGTCAAGCATCCACTTTCAAAAGCTGCTCGGTCATGATTTGGAAGTGATATCCCATCACTGCCAGAGTCATGGCCGCGCCAAACGAACGGCGATGACGGGTGGCTGCCGAGAGCAAGAACCTCCAGTAGCTGAGCCGCGATTTTCCCCGTATTCCCTGGCGCAAGATGGAGAGAAACAGCGCGCGCACATTGCCGAAACTGATGTGCGGCCGATAGTGCGGGCGGCAACGGCTCAGATATTCCCGAACTCTTTCATAGTAAGCATCGCAGGCGTAAATCCGGCGCAGCACTGAACGGTAGCCCTCCACCAATCGGACCGCATTCATGCGCGGCAGAAAGTTCAGCTCGCAGCCGGTGTTATTGCCTCCTCCATCATGCAGAATGCGCCCCTCACCCGACAGGCGGCGAAAGAGTTGAGTGCCCGGCATGGCCTGCAGGAGTCCAACCATCGCAATCGGAATCGCGCTCTTTTGAATAAAGTCCACGAGCCGGTCGAAGACGTCTTCGCGGTCGGTATCGAAGCCGAGAATAAATCCGCCCATCACTTCGATCCCGTACTGCTGGATGAGGGCGACGCTTTCCAGCAGGTCGCGCCGCGTGTTTTGCAGCTTGTTTGCGGCTTTCAGGCTCGATTCATCGGGAGTCTCGATCCCCAGAAAGACAGACGTGAAACCTGCATTCTTCATGCTTTGAAGCAATTCGCGATCGTCCGCCAGATTGAGCGAGGCTTCCGTAATCAACCGGAAGGGATAGCCACGAGCCTTCCCCCACCCAGCCAGTGCCGCAAGCAGATTGCGCGCCCGAACTTTGTTGCCGATGAAGTTGTCATCGACAATAAAAACAGGACCGCGCCAGCCGGCCTCATACAACTGATCGAATTCGGCGATCACCTGATCGACAGCTTTGGTGCGCGGGCGGCGGCCGTAAATTTCGATGATGTCGCAGAACTCGCAGTTGAACGGACAGCCCCGCGAATACTGGACTGTCATTGTGCTGTAACGGCTCAGGCGGATCAGGCTGAGATCAGGCAGAGGGCTGCGCTCCATCGAGGGATACCCGTCGGCTTGATAAACAGGACGCGGGGAACCGGATTCGAGATCGCGGGCAAGCGTAACCATCAGATCCTCGGCTTCTCCAATCACCACGCAATCTGCCTCCAGAGCGGCCGGCGGCACGCTGCTGGCGATGGGGCCTCCCACGATGGTGCGGAGCCCGCGCATGCGGCAGCGGCGAACGATGGCGAGCAAACCCTCTTGCTGCACTTGCATGCCGCTCAAGAGCACGACGTCGGCCCACGCAAGATCGGAATCCTTCAGCCGCTCCACGTTGGTGTCGACCAGCCGCTTGTTCCAGGACGCAGGCAGGAGGGCGGCGATCGTCATCAGGCCAAGCGGCGGCTGCGCTGCGCGTTTTCCCTGAAACGACAAGGCGTATCGGAAGCTCCAGTAGGTGTCGGGGAATCTCGGATAGACTAGCAACGCATTCATCGCGCCTCTTGCACGGCCATTGGGGCATCGGCTGGCAGAGAGCGCCCCTCGATTGCCTGGCTGTTTGTGTGCTTCCAGTGTCATCCATCGGAGCGGGTTACGCAAATCAGGCCGAGGACTGCAATAAGAATCAGGCCGTTTGTGCGACTCTTAGCTCGAGGAACCTGACCCATGATTGACTGGTTTGCGCGCCCCGTCCTGCACGTCAGTGACGTCGATGCCTCCATTCGCTTCTACGTGAACCTGCTTGGCTTCACCAGCCCCTGGCGCTACGAAGAGGAAGGCCGGGCGCGCGTCGCACAAGTTGACCGGCAGGGCAGCGCTCTCATCCTCGCCAACAATCTCGCACCGGAGAAGATCGGCAAGGGAGTGATGTTCATTTCTCTGAACGTCGAGCCGCCAACGCCTCAGGCCGCAACCGCCGCGTTAGACGCGTTGCGCGCAGAACTCGAAGCCAGGGGCGTTGCCGTCAAGGAAGGTTCGTGGGGCTATCGGCTTCTCGCGGTCGACGATCCCGACAGCAACCAGCTCTTCTTCAACCATCCGGGCGAAGCATTGGTCTCATCGCACGTTTAGCGGCGCTCCCTTGCTGCCTGCCTTTTGCAGATTATTTCTCTGCAATGCGGCAAATCATGTCATGCACAGATCTGCCCAAATTTCGCGGCCGCCGGCCGCCGCTCTCTCTTTCCATACGCCCCGCGGGCTCCATTACCATTCGACCCCGACTTTTTTCACCCCATCAACAGTTCTCAGCCTGAATCTGCCTCAAACATATACCCCGGTGGGGTATCATTTCGCATATAAGTACTTTGTTTTGAATGAATCGACCTCAAAAATTGGTCCAAAAACGGCCGAAAAACGACGAATTTGGTGCCCAAATGAGCCAAAATGAGCCCAAATCGACACCAAAGCGGCCAGTTTCGGGCGAAAATCGCACCCGGACGAATCCAGATTTTCGATGCCATCAACACACCTCAGCTCACAGGGAGCGACTCGGGCAGGCTACGCGCCCAGGCTCAGATTCTGAATCAACCGCAGCGTCGGTCCGGCCTGGTTGATGGTGTAGAAGTGCAGCCCTGGTGCGCCGTTGCGCAGCAAGGTTTCGCAAAGCCGCGTCACCACGCCAAGGCCGAAGTCAAGCAATGCCGATTTGTCGTGCTCCAGTTCCTCGAGCCGCAAACGCACCCAGCGCGGCAGGTCGGCGCCGCAGCCGTTGCAGAAGCGCATGGTGTTGGCGTAGCCGGTAATCGGCATGATGCCGGGCACGATGGGAATGCGGATGCCCGCCTTGGTGCAGCGCTCCATGAAATCGAAGTAGGCGTCGGCGTTGTAGAAAAGCTGGGTCAGTGCGCCGTCCGCGCCGGCTTCCACCTTGCGCCGGAAATGCTCGAAGTCCTCGCTCGGCCGGTTGGCCTGCGGATGCATCTCGGGATATGCGGCCACTTCGATGGTGAAGGCGTCACCCTGCGTTTTCCGAATGAAGCTCACCAGCTCGCTGGCGTAGTGGAATTCGCCCGGCGCAGCGGGACTGAGCGCCGTTGCGGGCAGGTCGCCGCGCAACGCCACGATGCGTTTGACGCCCGCGGCGCGATAGCGATTGAGCTGCGCGGCAACGTTCCCACGTGTCGACGCGATGCATGTCAGGTGCGGAGCGACCTCAATTCCCGTCTGCTCGACGACTGTAAGCAGGGTCTGGTAGGTGCCGTCCTGATCGGACCCGCCCGCGCCGTGCGTCACCGAGAAATATTGCGGGCGCGCTCCGGCCAACTGCGCGATGGCCGCCGGCAGCTTCGCCGCGCTCTCCGGCGTCCGCGGCGGAAACAATTCGAACGAGAATGTGAACGGTGAAGACATGACGATCAGGGAGCGAACGGAGCAAGAAAGCAAGGGAGCAGGAAGGCCGACTGGCTCTCTTGCTCCCTGGCTGCCTTGTTCCCTTTGTCCCTTGGTCCCTTGGTCCCTGTTTTTCAGTATCTGTAATTCTCTGCCTTGAACGGCCCATCCACCGGCACGCCGATATAACCGGCCTGCTTTTGCGTCAGTTTGGTCAGCTTGACGCCGATCTTTTCCAGATGCAGCCTGGCTACCTCTTCGTCGAGTTTCTTGGGCAGCGTGTAAACGGCCACTTTGTAGCTGTCGCGATTCTTCCACAGATCGATCTGCGCCAGCGTCTGATTGGCGAAGCTGTTCGACATCACAAAGCTGGGATGGCCCGTGGCGCAGCCCAGGTTCACCAGCCGCCCTTCGGCGAGCACGAAAATCGCGTGCCCATCGGGGAAGACGTACTTGTCCACCTGCGGCTTGATGTTGATTTTCTTCACCCCCGGCGCCGCGTTCAGACGATCGATTTGCACCTCGTTGTCGAAATGGCCGATGTTGCACACGATGGCCTGGTCCTTCATCTTCTGCATATGCTCCAGCGTGATGATATCGGTGTTGCCGGTGCAGCTGACGTAAATATCGCCGCGGCCCAGCGTGTCTTCCATCGTGGTAACTTCGAAGCCCTCCATCGCGGCCTGCAGCGCATTGATGGGATCGATTTCGGTGATCACCACGCGCGCCCCCATGCCGCGCAACGAATGCGACGAGCCTTTACCCACGTCGCCGTATCCGCAAATCACCGCCACCTTGCCCGCCACCATCACGTCCGTGGCGCGCTTGATGCCGTCGGCCAGCGACTCGCGGCAGCCGTACAGATTGTCGAACTTCGATTTGGTCACCGAATCATTCACATTGATGGCCGGCACCAGCAGCTTGCCCTGCTCCATCATTTTGTAAAGCCGGTGCACTCCCGTGGTGGTTTCCTCCGAGACGCCGCGCCAGTCGGCGACCACGCGATGCCAGTGCTTCGGGTCCTCGGCGTACACCCGCTTCAGCAGGTCCTTGATAACCTGCTCCTCATGATTGCCGCTCGGCGTGTCGACCCAGCGGTCGCCGTTCTCGAGCTCGTAGCCTTTGTGGATCAGCAGCGTGGCATCGCCGCCGTCGTCGACTACAAGTTGCGGTCCGAGCCCGCCTTTGTGCGTCAGCGCGCGATACGTGCACTCCCAATAATCTTCCAGCGTCTCGCCCTTCCACGCGAACACCGGAACGCCGGCCGCCGCAATCGCCGCGGCCGCGTGGTCCTGCGTGGAAAAAATGTTGCAACTGGCCCAGCGCACCTCGGCTCCCAGGCTCACCAGGGTCTCAATCAGCACCGCAGTCTGAATGGTCATATGCAGCGAGCCGGTCACCCGCACGTCGGCCAGCGGCTTTTCGGGCGCATACTTGGCGCGAATCGCCATCAGGCCGGGCATCTCCTGCTCGGCGATGACGATCTCTTTGCGGCCCCAATCGGCCAGGCTCAGGTCAGCCACTTTGTATTCGGCTTCGAGCTTGCCGGCTTTCGTGCCTTCGAGTGTTACAGTTGCCATGTCGCTTTTCTCCTCAGTTCCTTGGGAATACCTGAATATCCTAACGTTGCGGCCAGCCTATCCACGGAGCCAGGTGCTTTTCTAGCCCCGCTAACACCCTGATTTTATTTCCATCGTCATATCGTGATACCTTGATATGTAGCAGAATTCTAAGATGCCGTCAATTGTCAAAGCGTTGCGCGTGGTCGCCGATCCCAACCGGCTCCGTATCTTATTGCTGCTCAAGGGAGAAGAGCTTTCTGTGGCAGAGCTGCAAGAGATCCTCGCCATGGGCCAAAGTACCATTTCCACCCATCTTTCCCAGCTCAAACAGGCTGGCCTGGTCGAGGATCGGCGCACCGGCAAGAGCAACCTGTACCGTCTCCGTCCGGCAGACAGCAGCCTTTTGGACGAGATTCTTGCGGGTGCGAAAAACGAGATCGCGGAGGCCCGATCCGATCAGGCCGCCATGCGGCGCGTTCTCAAAAAACGCCAGGACAAGATGCGTGCTTTCTTCGACAACGTGGCCGGCCGCCTGGGCAAAGATTACGTGCCGGGAAAGTCGTGGAAGAGCCTGGCCGAGGCGCTCCTGCGTCTGATGCCGCCGATGGTTGTCGCCGACCTGGGCGCCGGCGAAGGGAGCTCCGCTCTTTTGCTCTCCCAACGAGCCACACGAGTCATTGCGGTCGACTCGTCGGCCAAGATGATTGAAGTAGGTCGCGAGCTCGCCCAGCGCCACGGCGTCAAAAACGTCCAATTCCGCCTCGGCGACATGGAGGAGATCCCCATTGGCTCGGGCGAGGTGGAGATCGTGCTCTTTTCGCAGTCGCTGCACCATGCGCTGCATCCTGAGCGCGCACTGGCTGAGGCGGCTCGGATCCTCGCCGCTCGCGGCCGCATTGTGGTTCTCGACTTGCTCAAGCATCGTTTCGAGGAAGCGCGCGAACTCTACGCCGACGAATGGCTCGGCTTCAGCGAAGCCGAACTCGAGTCGATGCTTGAGAGCGCGGGCTTTGTGAATATTGAAACATCGATCGTGGATAAGAGCGCGGGAGCGCCGCCGCAATTTCATACGCTGCTGGCGACCGCCGACAAAAACTAACCCACTTCCAAATCGTCGCTGCTCGGCCTTCGATGGTTTGTTACACTGCCTGACATGCGATTTTCCCCTCGCTTTCTCCTCGTGCCGGCACTCGCTCCCATCCTCGCTGTTGCCAACGCACAAACTGGCGGCCCGTCCTCAGCGCCTGCAACAACCTCGGTGGAACAGCGGCTGGCCGCGCAAAACGCGCTCTTTAATGAAGAGTACGAAACTGAGCTGTCGCTCGCGCCCGAGCGCGCCACGGCTGTCGGCGACTACCGCTACAACTCGCTCCTTGCCGACCGCTCTATGGCGGCTGTTGCCTACCACCGCGCGGTGGATGAGTCTTTTGCCCGGCGGCTGAGCGCCATCTCGACTGACGGCTTCAGCGAGCAGGACAAGCTCTCGCACGAACTCATGTTGCGCATGCTGGCGCAGCGCGAAACCGGATACGAGCTCAAGGACTACGAAATGCCGGTGAATCAGATGAACGGTGTCCACACCGCTCTCGCAGATCTGCCGCTCTCCGTCCCGCTCGATACCGTCCAGCAGTACGAGGATTACATCGCCCGCCTGCGTCAGATCCCTCGCGTCCTTGATCAAACCGAAGAGGTAATGCGCGCAGGCATGAATGACCACCTGATGCCCGTGCGCTTTCTGCTCGAGAAGATTCCCGACCAGTGCCAGGGCATCATCGACAACGATCCTTTCCTGCTGCCTACGCGCAAGTATCCGGCGGGTTTCACTCCCGAACAGCGGGCGCAGCTCACCGCAGAAATCACCGCGGCTGTCAACCAGGCCGTCATCCCGGCGTATCGCAGCTTTGCAGCGTTCATAAAGAACGACTACGCTCCGCACGGGCGCACCGCGTTGGCCGTTACATCGCTGCCCGAGGGCGAGCGCCGCTACCGCAACGACATTGCCAACAGCACCACCACGCACATGACCCCGCAGGCCGTTCACGCGCTGGGCCTGCGCGAGGTGGCGCGTATTGAGGCTGAGATGGACGCGCTCGCCAGGAAGGCGGGCTATGCTGACCGCGAGGCTTTCCGCAAGGCCATCGACGCCAATCCCAAGTATGTGCCCACCTCGGCGGACGAGATCCTCGATGACTTCCGCCACTACATTGCGCAGATGGAGCCAAAGCTGCCCGACCTGTTTACCGTGCTGCCCAAATCACCGGTGACGGTGGAGGCTATTCCGGCTTTTCAGGCCGCCGCGGCTACGCATTACGTGCCCGGCACGCCCGATGGCAAGCGCCCTGGGCGCGTCGTCGTTGCCACCAGCGACTTTTCCCATCGCACCATGATCGATGACGAGGCAACCGCATATCACGAGGGCATTCCCGGCCATCACATGCAGATCTCGGTGGCGCAGCAGCTCACGTCTCTGCCTAAGTTCCGCCAGCACTCGTTCGGCTACACCGCGTACGTCGAAGGGTGGGCGCTCTATGCCGAGCAGTTGGGCAAGGAAGTCGGCTTCTACCAGGATCCGGTGAGCGATTACGGCCGCCTGAGCTCGGAGCTGTTTCGCGCCGTGCGCCTGGTGGTCGATACCGGCATTCATGAGATGGGCTGGTCGCGCCAGCAAGTCGTCGACTACATGCGCCAGACGCGCTGCGTCGATGAGCCGACGATCCAGTCTGAGACCGATCGCTATATCGCGTGGCCCGCTCAGGCGCTCGCCTACAAAGTGGGGCAGTTGAAGATTCTTGAGCTGCGAGAGCGGGCAAAGAAGCAGCTCGGGCCCAAATTCGATATTCGCACCTTCGACGACGAGATTCTGAGCGGCGGCGCGCTCCCGCTCGATCTTCTCGATCAACGGGTGCAGAGCTGGATCGACGCTTCGAAATAACGCTGAGCCAATCAGTCAGCGATCATCCATGTGCTTATCGATCCGCACCCTTTTGCGCGGTTGGCTCGAGCCGGACCGCGAGCCGTCTCAGGCTTTCTCCGCCTGCAGCAGTTTCTTCTTCCGCTCCACCCCCCAGCGGTAGCCGGTTTCCGACCCGTCGGCGCCAATCACACGATGGCAGGGCACAAGAATCGCCACGCGATTCAAAGCGCACGCGCGGGCCACGGCGCGAATCGCTGTCGGC
>JASHQH010000057.1 GCA_030037635.1 Acidobacteriaceae bacterium | reverse complement strand
CGTGGATGGCTGCGGGGAACTCCGTTCCCTTGAACCTCTGGTCCCATATTCGAGTCCCACCTTCGACCGCCAAACCACCGACTGGACGCTCAAAGTGCGCGTTCCCGAGCACGTGCGCCAGTGGATGGTGATGAAAGGGTCGGTGGCGGTGGACGGCGTGAGCCTGACCATCGCTGAATTTGACGGCGAGGAGATCGCCATCGCGATTCTGCCGCTGACTTATTGGCGCACCAGCCTGCACACGCTGAGCGTGGGCGCACCCATGAACATCGAAGCCGATGTGCTGGTGAAACTGGCGTCGATGCAATTGCAGACGGGCAAGAGGCAGGAGATCGGACTGACCGAGGCGTGGCTGGTGGCGAACGGGTATTAGAGACACCGCCCGCTCACGACACTTTGAGAGAAACGAGGCGTTGCAGTGAATCGCACGGTGAAGGCCGTCGTCTTGGCCTCATGGGTACTCTCGTTCTCAACTTCGCTCGCCTTGGCCAAGTCGCGCAAAACGGACTCGCGCTCTGAGATCGTTGATTTCCATCCAACCTCGTTTGAAGCCAAGGGCGATTCGAACTTCTTCTTTTCGATTGGCCGCGATCTCAAATACTCAAATCGAATCGACCCTAGCTCGCCAACCTTAATAAGTGGGAGACTTGGCAATTTCCTTGTTTCGCCGGATGGGTCAGCCATCGCCATCGTAGTCGACCGCCAGCTCGTGGTCGCGAAGCCGGACTCATCCTTCATCGGGAAAGTCGCTACTGTCGACTCCATTTACCGATCGCCGAAACCAATCGGTCGCGCGTTCTTCCGGGATGAAGAGTTTCAATGGTCCAGAGACTCGCGCTACGTTTACCTCATCAAAGACGAGTATTACCGCTCGAAAGGGTCGCAGCTCTTCTCAAGCAAAGGTGAGCTTTGGAGATATGCAATCGAGGACAAGAGTCTTCGACTTGTCTTGCGACCGTTCCCCGCCTACAACTATTTTCTCGGTCCTGGTTCGACCGTCTATTTCTCGGCCCCCATCGAGAACGGCGGTCTGCAACTTGAATTCTTTGATGGGCAACAAGTTGGAAGCATAGCGACCCCGTATTCGAAACACATATCGCTTGAAGCGTTGAAGACAGGCTCTCAGGAATCGCCCTTTTATTCTTTCGGCATCCACGACTACGACAAGAAGATCCTCAACTCCAAAGGAGTCCTGATCGACAAAGAGTCAACCCCTGGAGCCGATCAAATCGTCGCAGGGGAGAAAAAACTCGTCACCATCACGCAGGGCAAGTCTTGGGATGGGTACTACTACTGTTATCAAACCCTGCGCAGTGTCTTCCTTCCCGGAGACAGGTTTCTGCTGCTCAATACGCCATATTGCGGAGACTTCAACGGCCAACTCCTCATCGATACGCGCACGGGAGATTACCAAGAGCTTCCAAAGGATACCCGAGTCTACGTGACGCTCAACACCGTTTCCTATCCCCACTTCAATATCGGAAGTGATGGCATCAAGGTCAGGTAGCAGTGGCGAGCGCATTGGAACGTGCGCTGACTGGCTGACTCGCTGCTGTCACTCGCCCGGCTCGTGCGGCAGAATCTCCGGCGGGGCGACTTCGACCCAGCGGGCCGCGCTGCCTTCAGACCGGCACTCGGACCAGAGCGTGTAAATCTCGCGCTTGGGCACCACGAATGTGTCCACCAGGAAAGCAGCGCCGCTAGTCTCGCTGGTATAGCGCTCGCGGCACCACTGGACGAATGCCACCGAGCGCCGGCCCTTACGCATGGTGAACCAGTCGATGATCTCGTAGGGCGATTGCGCATAGACGTCCTCCGGCGTCCACCAGAAGCGCACCGGGCCTTTGGGCGAAAAGCGCTCCTCGATGCAGGTTCCTCCCCGGGTGTGCATGCGATGCAGCAGATCCTGCCATGAGATGAGCCGCCGCTGCGCCTTCATGCGCATGCGGAAGCGATGCTCGCGGTGCCCGCGCACCCATCGCGCTCCAAAATGAAACGGCAGCGCGACACACGCGCCGGCCATGAGCACAGGGATGGCGACAACCCCGAGCACGATGCCGAGGCTGCCGCGTTGCCTGAGTTCCCGCCAGTTGTCGGCTTCGCGCGACGGCATCGTGAGTGTCATCCCCTATGGTTTCGCGGGCAGTTTGGGCGGCGCGGTCACGTACTCGTCGCCTACGCGCGCCAGAATTTGCGCCCGCCGGTCTGAGAGCAGCTTCAGCCGGTCGGTGACCTCGATGAATTCCTTTTTCTGGCCGGGCGTCAGGGCGCCGCTTCCCTGCTCCAGCGCTGCGGTCTTCGCAGGCGGCATTTCGCTCCCGGGCCCACCCACGGCGACAGGCGGCGTGGCCGCATTCAGTCCCGCTGCCTTGTCGAGCTCGTCGAGCCGCGCTTCAAGCTGAGGAATCTCGCGATCGATCAGGATGGGCTTGATGACGGGCTTCTTCTCGCTTCCCGTCGCGATCTGGTTGCGATTGTTGTCTTCCCACACCGGCAGCACGCCCACATGACCTAGCTCTACGCGCACGCCCGCCGGGCCGTAGTCCTTTTTGACGGCGGCAAATTGGACGATCATCTCGTCGCGCGGATCGCCGTTGGAGTCAGGATTGAGGCCGTCGACATAGGTGCGCGACTGGTTCGAGAGAAAATTTCCCAGCGAATAAAAGATGATGGTGTCGCGCCCGTCCTGCGTCTTGTAGGTTTCGATGGGCTGCAGAACGTGCGGGTGCGCGCCCACGATCACGCTGGCTCCCGCTTCCAGCATCTTGTGGGCAATGTCCACATCTTCAGGGCGCGGCGCGGTGGCGTATTCAATGCCCCAATGAACGGAGATGACCAGCAGATCGCACTGCGCGCGTGCGGCCTTTACCGCGGCCAGCACCGTGGCCTCGTCGGCTCCGGGCGCGCCGTTGGCCTCGCCGGGATAAGGAAAGAAGTTCACGTGCGGCTGATCGTCTTTATCGGGATTGCGATTGCCGTTGAGCCAGCGCGTCATGCCCAGCCAGCCCACCTTGATGCCGTTGGCCTCGGTGATCACCGGCTGCCAGGCCGTGGCCGTGTTGTCTGAGGTGCCGACAAATTGCAGACCGATTTCGCGCAAATGGCCGCGCGTTTCGTCGAACCCCGCCCATCCCTGGTCCATCACGTGGTTGTTGGCGAAGGAAACCACGGTGATACCGCTCGCCTTCAGGGCCTGGGGCAGCGCCACCGGCGCATCGAACAGAAACGGCTTGGTGCCGTGGGAGTGTTCGGGCGCAACGGGCGTCTCCATATTCACAAAGCCGAAATCGGCGCCGTGAAACACGTCGGCCACATCACTGAAGAGCGCCGCCCAACCGGACTCGCCGTCGCCCTCTGCGGCGGCCGCGGCTTTCACGGCTTCATGCGGGATGACATCGCCCGCGGCGGCGAAGCTCACCTGGGCCAGCTCGTGCGGATAGGGGACGACCACGGCGGCGTGTTGCGGACTGTGCCGCGCCGCCAGCAGGGCTGCGCCCAGCACACACAAGCCAATTGCTTCTGCCGCAAGGCGCCAATGCCTGCGCAGGGCGGACGGAATCACGGCTATTTTTCGCGCGGAAATTCGCTTACGGTCCGGCCATTCCAGCGCGGCGACGCCTGCGTTTGTGCGCAAAACCGAATCCATGGCTTGACCCGTTCCGATTCTCGCCCTCCAACCGCCATTCCGGCACTTTGCTTCCTCTTCGCGGAGTGCAATCAGAATACAGGTTTGTCGAATAATATATAGATTCACGCCGCAAAAAGGGTGAGGCGGGAGCCTGGATCGCCAAGGACCTCATGTAACTTTTGTCATGCTGAGCCGGTTTTTTTGCTCGAGCCAGGCAGAGCCCAGTAGGAGTTCTTCCCCATGCCGTTCGACGTTTTCGTCAGCTACGCGACCGAGGACCGGGTTGTTGCCAATGCAGCCTGCGCGCGGCTTGAGGCCGCCGGCATTCGCTGCTGGATTGCCCCGCGCGACATCACGCCGGGCACATCTTACGGCGAGGCCATCATTGAAGCCATTCATGAAGTGAAAGTGATGGTGCTGGTTTTCTCGTCGAACGCCAACACCTCAGAGCACATTCCCAAGGAAGTGGAGCGGGCGGTGAGCAACAGCCTGCCGATTATTCCCCTGCGCATTGAAGATGTGGCTCCGGGCAAGAGGCTGGACTACTTCATCGGCTCGATTCACTGGCTCGACGCCATGACGCCGCCGCTGGACCGGCATCTGGACGCACTGGTGGAGACGGTTCAAAAGCTGTTGCCGCAGCGGGGCGGTGCGCAGCCCGTGCCGCCGCGACCGCCAGCGCCGCACCCGCACGTTCCCGCTCCGGCCGGCCGCGGAGTTTCGCCCAAGGTGCTCGGGATCGGCGCAGGAGGGGTGGTTGCTATCGCGGTGGCGATCTGGGCAGCGGTACATTTCGGCGCCA
Source organism: Acidobacteriaceae bacterium (assembly GCA_030037635.1). Classification (GTDB taxonomy): domain Bacteria; phylum Acidobacteriota; class Terriglobia; order Terriglobales; family Acidobacteriaceae; genus Telmatobacter. The sequence goes on along the minus strand of JASHQH010000057.1, from coordinate 1,995 downwards.
GACCGAATCCGGCACCCGCTCCTGGGCCGGTTCAGAGCACGGTTCCAGGGCCCGTTCAAGCGCCGGCGCCGGGCCCCACTCCAAAGCTCGGCCCATCCACCGCGAGTGCCGATCCGATCGTCGGCTGTTACCACTGGTTCAACAACGGCACGGTGGTCATTCGCGGCAACGGAACCATGACGGGCGGCCCGTTTCCGGGACGCTGGCGGCTGGTAAGCGCAGCCAGCCGAGCCTACACCTTCACCTGGCCGACGACATTATTCTCGGTTACCGTGGCCGCCAATCAGCAGTCGTTAAGCGGAATGAATCAGTATCAATATTCTCTTTCGGCCACGCGCACGGCGGGAGCGGCGGGCCTGGTGGGTGCATGGAATCTGTCGAATAACGTTCCTGTGCTTGTGTTTCCCAACGGCACTCTGACGGTGGGCAATCTCAAGGGCACCTGGCGGGCCGTCGACGCCGCGCGTGGAACCTATTCGATGGCCTGGCCGGGTCCCGTCGACAGCGTCACGCTGTCGGCCGACGGCCAGACGATTCAAGGGAAAGACCAGTACGGCATCGATATTTCAGGAACCAGAACAGAGCCCTGTGCGGTGAGATAGCTCGGGCCGAAGCGCGCCACCGAATGCGGCCGGCGTGTTCCCGCGTTATCATTCCCACGATGACGAGAAGGGGTATTGAGCGGAAGAGATTTACGGTCGGCGCGCTCGCGTGCGGGGTGGCCGTGCTGATGGCCCCAGCCACGGCCCGTGCGGACGCTGGGATACCGATGCTCCCTGTAGCCTATCCTGTTCTCTTCATCTACCTCATTCCAGTAATAGCGATTGAGTCCATTTACTTGCGCTTCCGTCTTCACACCCGGTGGCGGAACACCATATTGGCCACCGCCGGAGCTAACGCTCTTACGATGCTCGTCGGCTTTCCGCTGGCTTGGGTCATCTGCTTCGTCGCAGAACTTGCCCTGGGATATGCCATCAACGCTTCCGGAATCTCGGCACACATTCCCTTGGCAGCCAATTCCCCGATTTGGGAACTCTTGGGTGCGGTGCTTGGCGCGCCGTGGATGGGCCCTGTTTTCCCCGATCGGTGGCCGATCCTGGTTGCCTTTGTTGCCCTCCTTATTCCATCTTTCCTCTTGTCCGCCTTCGTCGAAGCTCGGCTCCTCGACCGGCGTGGATGGCTTGACTCGGAGCTGAAGAGCTCACGTGCCGTCTGGCAGGCGAATGTCCTGTCCTACCTCTTTCTTGCAGTTGCAGGCTGCTTCCTGCTGTGGCTTTGGTTGGGAGGCTTTCATCCGACCAAGAGCTAACTCAGGATTCAGCCCCGAGCGTTCAGTCCCTCCTGCCCGTCTTTTGAGCAGCGAAGGCTGTTAACCTTGAGCAGGAACAACCTTTAGAGGAGAGCGGGAGCGCCCTGAGCCGCGAAAGCGGCGGAAACCATCATGGCAGAGTTCGTCATCAAGCTGGCCGACGACCGGGGCCGCGTGCAGGAGCAGATCCAGAGCGCGGCGACCGCCGAGGAGCTGCGCGCCCGCTTTTCGCATGCCGGCTACCACGTGTTTTCGGTTCGCGCGCGCAGCGGCATGGCCATCAGCCGGCGCCGGGTCAAGCTGGAGCCGTTTCTCATCTTCAACGCGCAGTTCCTCACCCTCATCCGCGCCGGCCTGCCCATCCTGGGCTCCATCCAGATGCTGGGCAAAATCCAGAAGAGCGCGGCCTTCCGCAGCCAGCTGGACGATGTGGCGACGCGCGTGAAGGCCGGCGAGGCGCTGTCGGCTGCTTTTGAGGCGCAAAGCGGATTTCCGCTGATGTACACTACCACGCTGCTGGCCGGCGAGCGCTCCGGCAACCTGACTGAGGTTTTGGAGCGCTACGTCAACTTCCAGAAGGTGGCGCTCACCCTGCGCAAGAAGCTGGTGGGCTCGCTCATTTATCCCTGCGTGCTGCTGATCCTGGTTTGCTGCCTGCTCACGTTCCTGTTCACGGTGGTGATTCC
>JASHQH010000056.1 GCA_030037635.1 Acidobacteriaceae bacterium | reverse complement strand
TAAGAGTGATCCAAAGGATTATCGATGACTACCGTATTTCGTTCCACGATTTTGGCCGCGGTTCTCTGCTGCGTGGGTGCGAGCGCGTTTGCCGCTTCAAAGGGCGTGCAGGTGGTTGCCGACGCTGCCAACCGGCGCGTCGACATCACTATCGACGGCCAGCCGTTTACCTCGTACATCTGGCCCGCGACGCTGAAGAAACCCGTTCTCTATCCCATTGTGGACGGCGATGGCGTGACCATCACGCGCGGGTGGCCGCTGGAGCCGCGGCCGGGCGAGCGCACCGACCATCCGCACCACGACGGCCTGTGGTTCAACTACAGCAACGTGAACGGATTCGACTTCTGGAACAACTCGACAGCGATTCCCGCGCAACGCGCGCCGAAGATGGGCACCATCGTGCTCGACAAGATTGTGGCCGCCAGGAGCGGCATCACGCAGGGCGAGCTGATCTCCAATTCCACGTGGATCGATGGACAGAATCATCCCATCCTTGCCGAAACCTCGCACTACGTATTTGGCCGCAACGGATCGACGCGCAGCATCGACCTGATTGTGACTCTCACGGCACTCGATCACGTGGTCTTCAACGACGACAAGGACGGTTTGCTGGGCCTGCGCGTGGCGCGCTGGCTGGAATCGCCGGAGGAAAAGGGCGGTACGTTTACCGACGCCAACGGCAACGCGACCAAAGTTGCGGAGGCGGCTAATTTGCCCGGCGTGGCTCCGCCCACCGGCGAATACCTGACCAGCGAAGGTGTGAAGGGCGAAGCTGTGTGGTCAACGCGCGCCCGCTGGTGTGCGCTCACCGGCCACGACGAGTCGGGCCACACCGTGACCATTGCCATCTTCGATCATCCCGGCAATATCGGCTATCCGACCTACTGGCACGCACGCGGCTACGGGCTTTTTGCCGTCAATCCCCTGGGCCGCCACATGTTCGATCCCAAGCAGCCGCCACTCGATTACACCCTGGAGAAAGGGCAGTCGGCCACCTTCCGCTATCGCATCGTGATTTATACCCATGCGGCCACGCCGCCGGAGCTGAATGGCGAGGCGGATGCGTTTGCCGCGCAGAAGGAATAGAAGCCAGCTATTTGCCTTTAGCTGTTAGCTCCTGGCCCCTCTTTGAGGCCCGCTGACAGCCGCCAGCTAACAGCTCATGGTGGTGCGGGGACGCCCGCACGACAGCCCGGCGAGAACGCCGGCGTTACCAGTGCAGAACAAAAGGCGTGCGGCTCATCCGGAGCGAAAGATCGAATCGCTCAAGATGTGCCGCACGCCCGTTTTTTCCTAACTCCGCGAACTGGCGCGAACTGCGCCAGCTTCGCTGGTCAGAAGTTGATGTGGCCGGCGAACTGCCAGTCGCGTGCGCCGCTGCCACTCGATATGGTGCCGAACGAGGTCGATCCCGAAGACCAGCTGGCGCCCGGGCTGCTGAAGGTGTTCTTGTTCCACACGTTCAAGCAATCCGCCTCGAAGACGAAGGTTTTGCCTTCGCCCCAGAGCGGGAAGCTGCGGCGCAGACCGGCGTTGAGGTTCTGTGTCCCCGGGTTCCTCAAGCCAAAGGCAGCAGTGCGCGGCGCGTTGCCAATCAGATACTGCGCGGTGCTGACCGTGGACACGTTGGTTGGAGTGGCGAACGCGCTGGGGTTGAAGTATTGAATCGCCGTGCACCCGGATCCGATGCCGAGGTTGCAGGCATTGGTGCCGCCGGGCCCGCTGCCATAACTTCCGTGCTGGCGGGCGCTGCTGGTAAACGACGGATTCTGGTCGGGCATGGCTTGACCCTGACCGACCAACGTGGTGCCGCTGGATCCCGACCAGGTAACTGCAACCGGATAGCCGGCTGCATAAGTGTAGATGCCGGAGAGCAGCCAACCCCCGGCGAGCACCCGCGTCAGCGCCGAGTTGCCGCCCGGCTCGCCGTGGGCGCCAAACGGAAGTTGGTAGACGCCGAAGGCGTTGATGGTTTGCGGAATGGAGATGGCCGTCCACGAACGGTCGATGCGGTTCTGGGGGAGGGTAGCTCCGCCGGTGGAGCGCGAAATGACGTCGGAGGGAAGCGGCCAGCCGGATCGGTAGGTTCCGTCGTCACCGAGGTTCTTAGCCCAGGTGTAGTTGAAGTTGAAGGTGAGTCCATGAGCGGGACGCTGCTCAATCACCAGCTGCAGGGCGTTGTAGGCGAAATTGCCCACATTGCCCCAGGTGTCGCTGACGCCGCTGTATTGCGGGAACGCGGTCAGCATCTGTTCGATGGTGGCCTTGCTGCTGGCCGCTCCGGCAGCGGTATAGAAGGCCGGCGCCGGCGCGTTAGGAGCATACTTCAGCAGCGTAGCCACGTTGGTGGGGTCGGCCTGCGAATCGAGCAGCGGCGCGCCTGAGTCGCCGGCCACCGGACCGAGAAGGGCCAGATAGGTGGGATTGATTTCGTTGGTCCAGTAGCCGCGCGCATTGCTGCCCGTGGTACCGGAATTGATGATGAAGTGGCTTTCGTTGCCGACGTAGTTCACGGCGGCGGTCATATTCGACGTGATGGCTCGCTCCACACCGAAGTTGAACAGTTCCAGCTCCGGCGCCCGGCCCGAGTAGTACGGGTCGGCGTAGGAGACGCCGCTGGCGCTGACAAAACTGCCCGAGCTGTTCAGGTAGTAACCGGTATCCAACTCCTGCGCCGCAACGTTAGGACTGGGTTGCGACGGGTAAGTGAAACCGGATCCGAAGAGGCCGGTGTTGGCGGCAGCTCCCAGGTAGGCGCTTTGGCTGTTCAGCCAGAACGACGGTCCCGCCGACGCGCCGGTACCGGTTTCTGTGGGTCCGATGGCCGTGGTATTGAAGCCGGTCTGGCCGGTACCGTTGTAGGCGCCGCCTCGGCCGCCCACGCCGCCCGCCTGAGTGAAAACCTGGGCATATCCGGCGCGGATCACGGTCTTGCCGTTTAGCGAATAGGCCACGCCCACGCGTGGTCCCCAGTTTTTCCAATAGGTGTGAACCGGGGTCTTGCAGCCGCAGCTGATGGGCCATCCGCCGTAACTGCCGGCAAATTGCAGCAAACCCAGGGTGCCGGTGAGCGGATTGGTGAGGGCGGGATTGAGGAAGGTCCAGCGGTCCTTCAACTCGTGGAAGGGCGGCAGATAATCCCAGCGCAGCCCCATGTCGATCGTCAGTTTGTTGGTCAGCTTGTAGCTGTCGCTGACGTAGGGCGAGAGCACCTTATAGCGCCCGGCGAGCTCGCTCACATAGTCGAGGCCGAGCGAAGGAGCCGTAGTGTCATTGCTGGTCGACCCTCCGACAGCGCCCAGCAGGAAGCTGGCGTAGGAGAATCCCGAGGGGCCGGTGGCCGTGCCCGGCGCGCCGGAACCGCCGGTGCTGAGCGCGTTCGAGCCGGCGGCGAAGTTGGCGGTCGAATAGGCATTGAACGAGAGGTCAAGAACGCCTGTGAAGGTAGCGGGGTTGGCGTTGTTGATCTCCTCCCACTGGAAGGTGGTGCCCAAGGTCAGCGCGTGCTTGCCCTTTACCCAGGTCACGTTGTCCGTCAAGGCGTAATTATTAGGCGTGGTCAACTGCGTGGAGATGGAGTTGCCGTCGCCGGTCCAGGTGGTTTCTGCGGTGCCGAAGTACGATGTGGTTCCGAAGGCCGCACCGGGAAATTCCTGCCCCGCCTGGCCGGACGGCAGGTTGGTGATGCCAAGTGTCGGAGCTTCCCACGCCGTTACGCCCTGCGTAGCGTCGTGAATGTTCTGGTAAAAGCGCGTGAAGCTGAATTTCAACTGGTTCACGAGGTTGGGCGAGATGGTGTACGCATCTTCAAGGATGTAGTTCTTGGGGAAGATGTCTGCCAAGTCGCCGCCGACGTAGGGTGGGGGCAGGTAGGGCGAGCCATAGTTGTTGAGATAGTCGACCGTGCCCATGGTTCCCACCGACGAAATGCGGTGCCTGGAGTTGAGGTCATAGTCCACGCGCCAGTCGATGACGTGGTTGTTATAGCCGCTGGGGACGCCGCCCAGATAGTTGTTGTAGAGGCTGGCCGGATTCCAGTCGCTATAGTAGGTGTTGCTGGAGCTGTAGGTGGGCAGGAACGACTCCATCTTCTGAGTGATGGGAGAGATGTCGCCCGGCGGGATCACATTGTAGGTACCGTTGTACTCGAAGGGTTGACGCGTACAGGTGCTGCCGGTGCAGGTCGTCGTGGTGGGATCGTAGAGGAACGGCGGGTTGTTGGAGCCTGTCCCGGTAAGGGCTCCCGGCGCCTGGCCGTCAGCGACAGCGTTGAACTCAGTAAAGTTTCCAGTGGTCATGAGGTTGCTGGGGACGGTGAACGTAGAGTAGGTGGCGCCTTTGCGCTCGTAGTAATAATCGTAGGCGACAAAGAAGAAGAGCTTCTTGTTGGTCTTGGGCACGACGCCGCCGAAGGTGCCCGACCACTCATGCTGATGCTCGACAGGCTTTGGAATGGGAACGGTCTGGCCCGCCAGGTTCTTCTCGGTTGAGTGCGGCGCGATGAAGCCCCAGGAATCGAAGAAGGTGTTGCGCTCAAAGTCCGCGACCGAGCCGTGGTATTGCAGGCCGCCGGACTTCATGGTGAAGTTCTCGGCCCCAGCGCCCATGTACTCGGCCGGAGGCGTGCTGGTGTCGTACTGGAACTGGTCGACGGCGTCGAGGTCCATGGCCTCGGACACCAGGCGGTTGTCGCCCTGCTGGCTGACGGTCTCAGCCGGCATGCCGTCAAGGTAGAGCTGGCCGAGATAGCTTCCCGTCCCGCCGATAATGGGCAGGCGGCCGCCGTTGTTGGCGCTTTGCGCGCCCGGGGTCAGGAGCCCGAAGCTGGTGGGATCGCGCTGCAGACCATTGATCTGGACGGGCAGGTTCGAATACGTGGCGTTTTCCACCGTCATGCCAATGGTTGCGTCGGCCGTATCGAGTACCGGCGGCGCGCCGGTGACGGTGACCGTCTGGGTCTCAGTGCCCACGGCGAGCACCGGGGTGATGGTTCTCACCTGCAGAGCGTCGACCACCACGTTGTCCTGCACCAGGGTCTTGAATCCCTTGGCCGAAATCTGCACGGAATAGGTGCCAGGCAGGACGGGGGCGATGGTGAAGAAACCCGCCGAGGACGAATTGCGCACCGATTGCACCCCGGTCGCGGTATTGGTGATGGTGATGGTGGCGTGCGGAATCACGGCGCCGGTGCTGTCGGTCACGGTGCCTTCGATTGACCCTTCGCCGGCGGTCTGCGCTGCGGCGGATTTTACGGTCCATGCCAGCGCCAGCACCATTGCGAGCATCGCGAGAAGGGCACACACTCTGGTTGCGCCGCGTTTCTCGAGCGTAGCGATCGATTTCAGAATCTTTGTCATGGAGAACGCCTGGAAGGCCCCCTTTCAGGAGAGTGGTTGTGAACAACCGCTAATGCGCGCAGGCATGACGCGAGAACCGCCACTGCCGGCACGCGAGGAGGTTCGTTTTTTGGCCAGACCGATGGATAGTTCCCGGCCTCCGCCAGACATTAAACGCACCGGTTAGGATGATTGTCAATAGAAAAATTATTTCCGATTCTGTCGTAAAACCAGGTACGAGGCCGGGTTCGGCGGCAGTATGAGAGATTTGCCGCCACGGGTTTCCCGCTGCATGGAGAAAACGGCCCGCCGGCAAATGAATGATTTTGCTGTTGGTTATGCGTGCTGCGCACGATCAAGGCGCTGATGCGCCGTGAGAACCAGAGCCACCAGAGCGGTAAGCAGCGAGACAACCGCGAGGGCCAGAAAGGCCTTCCTCCACCCAAAGGCGACGCTGATGCGTGCCACAGTGTCGCCTGAAAGCCAGCCCGCCATATATCCAAAACCATCGATGATTCCTGCCGCAGTGGCGCTGCCGCGCTCACCGCCGAAGTCAAGCGACATGGCGCCGGCCAGGTAGGAGTAAGGCCCGAGCAGGGTGAAGCCGACGAGGCCCACCAAAATGCTGGGCGCCCAGGCGCCGACGTTGCCCGGCACGGCCCACATCAACACCAGGCAGGCAGTGCACGCGGTCATGCCGGTCACGGTGAGGAGATTGCGCCCGTTGGGGCCGAGTTTGTCGCTCAGAAATCCTCCCAGCAATACCGAGATCCCGCCGCACAAGGGAAAGAGCGCACTGCGACTGGCCGCGGCACTTGGCGGAAGGCCGACGAACTGCACGAAATAGGTGGGCGTCCACAAGTTGAAAGTCTCGCGCAGCAAGGTGGCTCCGAAGGCCAGCGCGCACACCATCCAGAACGCAAAACTGGTAAGCAACGGACGAAGAATCGCGGCGACGCGCACGGTTTGGTCTTCGCTGCCCTGCACCTGGCCGGCGTAGACATTGGCGGGGTTCACTTCCGGCGCCGGAAGCCCGCGCTCCTGGGGCGTTTCGCGCAGAAACAGCAGACTGGTGACGAGCAGAATGGTCAGCGCGCCGGCGGCGAAGAAAAATACTCCGCGCCAGCCCACGCCGTGCGCCAAAAGCTCGCTCATGGCCCATCGGCAACCGGCATCACCAAACAGAAAGCTGAGGCTGACGACGGCCATCACGCTGCCATAGGTGGAATAGGAAAACCAGCGCGAGGAAACCCGCACCATTCCTGCCCAACCTTGCGATTGAAAGAGCCGGTTGCCGATCCACGCCATGGTAAAGAGGGGAAATCCCCCGCTGAGGGCAAAGATGATGGTGAACAGGATGGACCCGGCCATGCCGCCCAGGAAGTTGCGCCGTCCGCCGCCGGTATCGGCCAGCGCTCCGGAGACGAACTTGCCCAGCGCATAGGCCACAGTGCCCACGGAAGCAATAAAGCCAAGCCGGATCTGCGCTTCGCCGGCAGAAATGCCATGACGCGTCAGGTCGCGAATCATCCCCGGCAACACAACCGACAGATCGGAGCGGCAGAAATAATAGCCGGAGTAGCCGAGGGCGAGCAGCGCGACCGTAACCCCGTGCCACAGCGTGAAGCGCGCCCTTGCGTTGGGTTGCGCAGGCTCATTCCGGCCGCGGGCCAATGTCGTGGAGGACATCACTAGCAAGCTACCACACTGGTTGGGAGGGGAGAGGCGAGTTAGCGAGTCAGCGCGCGTCTGATCGATTGGTGCTGGGTGCATAGTCAATGCGGTAGCACGATCGCATTGGTTTCCATCCGCAAATTATTTCCCATGATGCAGCCGAGCCAATTAACATGTTGCGCCGGAGGCCTGCTTACCCCTGCCGGTCTGCCAAAACTCAGTCAGTGGCCGCTACTCCCGGCCTTTCAAAGGGTCCCATGATCCGACTCTGCTCAATTCCGCGCCTTTCTCGCTTTTTTGTTCTGGGGGCCGCTGTAGCCGCACTAAAGGTGTCCATCACCGCGCAGCAACAACCATCCCAGCCGGTCTCGCTCGCCTCAATGCACGCCGCTTTTGAAAACCCGCCGGGCGATGCGCGGCCCATGATGCGCTGGTGGTGGTTCGGGCCGGCGGTGGAAAAGACCGAGCTGGCGCGCGAGCTGCACACCATGAAGGCGGGCGGCATCGGCGGCGCGGAGATTCAGCCGGTGTACGCGCTCGAGCTCGACGATCCGGCAAAGGGATTCCGCAACCTGCCGTATCTCTCGAAGGAATTTCTCGACATGCTGAGCTTTACCGCGCAAACCGCGCACGACCTGGGACTGCGCCTGAATGTGACACTGGGCAGCGGCTGGCCTTATGGCGGATCGTATGTGCCGGTGAGCAACGCAGCGGGCCACTTGCGCATTGTGGCTGACGCCATTCCGACGGATGCTGCTTCCCTTCCCGTTCCCTCGATCCGCAATGGCGAAAAACTGCTGGCTGTGTTTCTGGCCCCCGGAACGCCGAGCGGCTACGATCCCGTGCGCGCGCAACAGCTCAATTCCATCAGCGACTACCGGCTCAACCTTCCCGCCGGCATTTCGGGGCCGCATGCGGCGCTGTTTTTCATCTCCAGCCGGACTGGACAACAAGTAAAGCGCGCCGCGGTGGGCGCGGAGGGTTTTGTTCTCGATCACTTCAGCATGGAAGCGATTCAGGATCACATCAAGCACGTGGCCGATCCGCTGATTGAGGCTTGCGGGACCAACGTTCCCTACTCGGTATTCAGCGACAGCCTTGAGGTATATGAATCGGACTGGACTCCCGATTTCCTCGAGGAGTTTCGCGCGCGGCGCGGCTACGACCTGACGCCGCATCTGCCCGAGCTGGCGGCCGGCAGCGGAGCCGAGGCAGTGGATCTGCGCTACGACTGGGGACGCACACTGGCCGAGCTGATCGACGAGCATTATCTGACGCCGCTGAACACATGGGCGCGCGAGCACCATACCAAATTCCGCTCGCAAAGTTACGGACAGCCCGCGGTGACGCTTTCAAGCAACGCGCTGGTCGATCTGCCTGAAGGCGAAGGCTCGCAGTGGCACGGACCATTTTCATTCACGCGCTGGGCCACGTCGGCCAGCCACGTGTACGGCCGGCCGGTTACTTCATCGGAGACCTGGACGTGGCTGCATTCGCCTTCGTTCCGCGCTACGCCGCTGGACATGAAGGCCGAAGCCGACACGTTTTTCCTGCAGGGCATCAATCAGCTGGTGGGTCACGGCTGGCCGTATTCGCCGCCTTCGGCAGGCGATCCCGGCTGGTCGTTTTACGCGGCCGCGGTGTTCAACGACCACAACCCGTGGTGGATCGTGATGCCCGACGTGACCAGCTACCTGACGCGCATGAGTTATCTGCTGCGCCAGGGCAAGCCGGCCAACGATATCGCGGTTTTTCTGCCTGAAGAAGACGCGCAGGGGCGGTTCCGGCCGGGCCATGTTTCCGTCACCGATGAGATGCCGAGATTGCTGGGGCCCGAGTTAGCACCTGCGATTCTCGATGCCGGCTACAACTTCGACTTCATCGATTCTGCGGCGATCGACCGCATGGGCATCAACTATCCCGTGCTGGTGCTGCCGGACGTGGAGCGCATTCCGCTGGCGACCTACCGCAAGATCGAAGAGTACGCGCACCACGGCGGCCTGGTGATTGCGATCAAGGGGCTGCCCCGGCGGGCGCCGGGCTACATGGAGTCGCCACATGATACGGCGGGCGTAGCGCAGATTTCGCAGGATCTGTTTACGCCGGAGGCGAAGAACGCAAAGCTGGCCGCCGGCCCCGCGGATCTGGCTGCGGCCATCGGCGCAGTGCTCAAGCCCGACGTTCAAATTTCTCCGGCCACCCCCACGGTGGGCTTTATTCATCGCAAGCTGGCAGATGCGGATCTTTATTTTGTCGCCAACACCGACAACCAGCCCCACGTTTTCGATGCGACGTTCCGCACCGATAAACCCGGCGCGGAGTTGTGGGATGCGATGAGCGGCCAAATCACGAGCTACGGCGCGCGAAAAACGCTTCACTTCTCTCTTGCTCCCTACGAGTCGCGCGTGGTGGTGTTCAGCAACCACGTCACGCCGCCTCCCATGGAACCCGCGACCACTGCGTTCGATGCCATTGATCTCTCGCACGACTGGAAAGTGACTTTCGACAAAACCGGCACCAAGGAGAGCATGACTTCGCTGCACTCGTGGGCCGACGACGAAGCGGAGAAGTATTACTCCGGCACGGTCACCTACGAGAGGACCCTGGAGCTTCCCGACGCCTTGGCGCACCCCCGAGGAGCTTATCTGGATTTTGGCGTGGGGACGCCGGTGGAGCGCACGCAGCTGCACCAGGCGGGAACGCGCACCTGGTACGATCCCCCGCTGCGCGAAGCGGCGGTGGTGTATGTCAACGGCAAGCGCGCGGGAGCAGTCTGGCATCCTCCCTTCGCGCTCGACGTGTCGCCGCTGCTGCATGCCGGATCGAACGAGCTGAAGATCGTGGTGGCCAACACCGCGATCAACGAGCTTGCGGGGCGTGCCGGATCCGATTATCGCCTGCTCAACCTGCGCTACGGCGAGAAGTTCACGCCGCAGGATATGGATCACCTGGAGCCACTGCCATCGGGAATTGTGGGCGGGTTGCGCCTGGCTTCCGCAGCCGACGTGATGAAGGAGAATCAGCCATGACGATTGAACGGGCGTTACGTTCTGAATCGCGATGATTACTCAACTGGGAGGTCAACCATGAATCGCCGTGACTTTTCGTCGTTTTTGCCTTTGCTCGCTGCCGCTTCGGCGCTTGCTCCCGACCTCGAGGCTCAGTCGCCGCCGAGTCCCGCACAACAACCCATGGCCCGCGCGCCGCTGCAGCCATTGGTCTCTGGCCGCTATCCGCAGATTGAGCCCGCGAACCCGCATCCTTCGCCCCGCATGTCGAAGCACTTTCTGATCGGCATGCTGCCCGACAACATCCGCCTCGAGGCGCACTTTACTCGCCTTGCGCCGGGCGCGCCACCTGAACCCATCGGCACGCACAAGCACACCGAAATCTGGTTCATTCACGAGGGCACAGCAAGGCTGATGACTGCGGGCGTAACGCGCGATTTGGTTGCCGGCGAGATGGGCCTGTGCATCGCCGGCGACCAACACACCATTTACAACGCCAGCCAGACCGAGCCGGCGTCGTATTTTGTGCTGACGGTTGGGCCGCCGGAATAAGGCAGGGAACAGGGATTAGGGAACAGAGGACAGAAGACAGGGCAAGGGAGCGAGGGAGCGAGAAAGCAGGGACCAGGGACTAAGGGCCAGCGGATTAGGCGTGCGCCAGGTGATCTGCGGCGTGGTGCTTGACCGACATCAGCTCCAGAGCGCGTTGGGCGACGTGCTCTGCGCTGAGTTCGAACTCTTTAACCAGCTCCCACGGCGCGCCGGACTCGCCGAAGCGATCGTTGACACCAACGGCGCCAGCGACGACGGGAACGCTCGAAAGCCCGGGACTGCCGGCAAGGATGCGCGCCACACATCCGGCCAAGGCGCCGATCTGGTGCTCCTCAGCCGTCACCATTACGCCGGTTTCACGCGCGGCGCGCACGATGGCATCGGTGTCGATGGGCTTGAGCGTGTGCAGATTCAGGATGCGCGTTTCGTAGCCGAATTCGCACTTCAGGATCCAGGCCGCACGCATGGCTTCGGGCACCATGGGGCCACAGGCGACGATGGTCAGGTCTTCCTCCTCGCCGGCGCACGCCGAGGCGAGCCGGGTTTCAAAGGCGTCGACAAAATTGGCCTTCTGCGAGCGCAGGCGGATGAGATTCGCTTTGCCGAAGACGAACGGCGTGCTCTCGCCGGTCACGAGGGGCGTGGCTTCGCGCGCAAAGCGGATGTATTTCGGTCCCACGTGCTCGAGCAGCAGATGCCGCGCGGCCTTGCGCGTTTCGATGGCATCGCAGGGCACCACGACGGTCATATTAGGCAGCCCGAGCATGGCGAAGAGATCCTCGAGGGCCTGGTGGGTTGCGCCGTCGGGTCCGACGGAAACGCCGGCATGCGCACCGGCGACCAGCACGTTCAAATTGGAATAGCAGACGGACACGCGAAGCTGATCGAGATTGCGAGCCGCAGAAAACGTGGCGTAAGAGCCCAGCACCGGCAGCTTGCCCTCGCGCGCCAGGCCCGCGGCCGCGGCTGTGGCCGACTGCTCGGCGATGCCAAAGCTGATCCAGCGCGGTGCGCGCTCCGGTTTGCCGGCGCAAAAATCCGCAATGGCGATGGACCCCGAAATGTCGAGCCCGAGGCACACCACGCGCTCGTCGTCGCCGTATTCAGCCAGCGCGCGGCCAAAACCCTTGCGCGTGGGCTCCATTTTCACTTGCATGGAGCCGCTCGCATTCCACCAGTAGTCGCGCGAGTAGCGCGGCATGCGCGCATCGAGCGCGCGCGTTGCTTCCGCCTGCCAGTTTTTCGCCTTGGCGAGCAGATTCTCGACCGGCAACGCTTGCGTGAGCCCCAATTCCGCAAGGGCCTTGTCCAGCTCTTCGCGATTGGGCGCTTTGCCGTGCCAGGCGGGCTGTTCTTCCATGAAGCTCACGCCCTTGCCCTTGATGGTGTCGGCCAGAATGACGACGGGTTTCCCGGCGACTGCGCGCGCCTGCTCAAACGCGTCGACAACCTGGCTCATGTTGTGGCCGTCGATGCGCAGTACCTCCCAGCCGAAGGCCGCGTACTTGGCGGCCAGCGGCTCAACCTGCATTACGTCCTTCACCCAACCATCGATCTGCAGCCGGTTGCAATCGACCACAGCGATGATGTTATCGAGATGAAGGTGCCCGGCCTCCATGGCCGCTTCCCACACCTCGCCCTCCTGCTGCTCGCCGTCGCCCATCAGGCAAAAGACTTTGTGCCGCTTGCCGTCGATGCGTGCGGCCAGCGCCATGCCCACGGCCACGCTCAATCCCTGGCCGAGCGAGCCGGAGGAGATCTCCACCCCCGGCAGCTTGAGCCAGTGCGGATGGCCCTGGAACGGCGAGCCCAGCTTGCGCAGCGTGACTACATCCTGGATGGGGAAAAAGCCGGCGATGCCCAGCGAGACATACAGCGCAGGCGCCTTGTGGCCGGCCGACCATAGAATGCGGTCGCGATCGGGCCATACGGGGTTCTTCGGGTCATGCTCAGCGGCGCGCAGATACAACACCGCTGCCAGATCCATCATGGAGAGCGTTCCGCCGGCGTGGCCCGAGCCGGCAGCACACAGAGCGACGAGATTGTAGCCGCGCATCAGGCGCGCGGCGTCTTCGAGCTCCGCGATGGAATACGCGTTCGTGATTTGGCCGGTGGTTGAATCTCTGAGCGCCATGTTGGACCTCCTCTGAAGCTTCGTTCCCCGGTCTCAAAATCGAGACCTGGGGCGCTCACAACTACAAATGCGCCTTGGCCCACGCTTCGATGCGGCGCAGCGCTTCCATCAGGTTCTCCATGGAGTTGGCGACGCTGAAGCGCACGTAGCCCTCGCCATACCCGCCAAACGCCGTACCCGCAAGCGCGGCTACGCCCGCCTCTTCAAGCAGCGCGTCGGCGAGCCGCTTCGACGGCCATGCCGTGCCGGTGATGTTGGCAAAGACGTAGAACGCGCCCTTGGGCATGCGGGCGCTGAATCCCCTGATGCGGTTGAGCCCATCGACAAAGGCGCGGCTGCGGCGCTCAAACTCCGTACGCATGGTGTCGACCGCGCTCTGGTCGCCGCGCAACGCCGCCAAAGCGGCACGCTGCGTAAAGCTGGCCGTGCACGAGTTGGAGTTGGTCATCAGGCGCGTGATTTGCGCGGCCAGGCCGGCGCGCATCACGCCGTAACCGATGCGCCATCCCGTCATGGCGTAGGTTTTCGAGAAGCCATCGAGCAGGATGGTGCGCTCCTTCATCCCGGGAATGCTCATGATGGAAAATGGCTCGCCCGCAAACTGCAGGCGGCTGTAAATCTCGTCGGCGAGCACCAGAATGTTGCGATCGCCGATAGCCGCAGCCGCACGCTCAATGTCGGCGCGGCTCAACACGCCGCCCGTGGGATTCTGCGGCGAGTTGAGTATGATCAGTTTCGTCCGCCCCGTGATCAGCTGCGCCATCTCGTCCACGTCCATCGCGAAATCGCGCTCTTCGCGCAACGGGATGGGCACGGGCGTACCGCCGGCATAGTTGATCATCGATTCGTAGATGGGAAAACCAGGATTGGGATAGATGACCTCGTCGCCCTCGTCGACCAGTGCGAGCATGGCGTAAAACATGATGGGCTTTCCGCCCGGCACCACCACCACTTCCTCGGGTTGCACCGCGACGCGGCGCGTGCGGCTCACGTATTCGGCGATGGCTTCGCGCAATTCGGGCAAACCGGCGGAAGGGCCGTAGTGTGTCCATCCTTCGCGCAGCGCTTCGACAGCCGCTGCGACGATGTGCGGCGGCGTGGCGAAGTCGGGCTCGCCGATTTCCAGATGAATCACGCTCCTGCCGGTAC
>JASHQH010000007.1 GCA_030037635.1 Acidobacteriaceae bacterium | reverse complement strand
CAGGTCTCGCGCCTGCTCTCCGATGTCGTGAAGAACGACGCCTCGGTCGGCGACGACTACGATCCGGTCGGCTACTACGGCGTCTACGAGATCCGCGGCTTTCCTATCGATC
The DNA here is from genome assembly GCA_030037635.1 of Acidobacteriaceae bacterium. GTDB lineage: Bacteria > Acidobacteriota > Terriglobia > Terriglobales > Acidobacteriaceae > Telmatobacter. Next base: position 13,158 of record JASHQH010000007.1, on the reverse strand, counting down.
TTGCCACCGGACTCGAAATCAACGGGATAACCATTGCCGGCGAGCAGGATGTGCCGCTTGAGAACAAGCAGAGCGTCGAGTTTCTGAAAGGAATTGCGGGTGTTGAAAGCGGGGTTGCCAACGCAGGCGGCCTCATCGACTACGTGACCAAGCGCCCGGCCGGCATCAAGGCCCTCGATCTTGCTACCGACCAGCGTGGAACAGCATACGGCGCCGCTGACCTCGGCCATCTTTTCGGCAGCCGGAAACAGGTTGGTGTGCGCGTGAACCTTGCCGGAGAACGCATCGTTCCTTACATGAACGATACGAACGGCTGGCGTGCCGTGGGCGCCGGAGCAGCCGACTGGAAGATGAGCCCCGCGTCCATTCTAAAAGGCGACTTCGAGTACCAGCACAAGACCGAGCGCGACGGCAGCGGCTATCAACTGCTTGGGGGCACAACGCTACCCGACATCAACCGCATCTACCGCTCGACGATGCTCGGGGATCAGCCGTGGGGCCCTCCCGACACCTACGACACGTTCAACAGCGGCGCACGGCTCGACCACACTTTCTCGCCCGCGTGGGTCGCTTTCGCCGCGGCCGGCTTCAGCCACTCGCTCATCCAGGATAACGTGATCTACGCGTACGGATGCATTTACGAAACCGAGTGCGCGCAGAATCCCGGCCCCGGCCAATCGCCGAGCTACTTTTTCGCTCCCGATGGAACCTACGACATTTACGACTACCGCGATCCCGGCGAGCTGCGCATCGACGCCGAAGCGGAGGCCATGGTCACCGGCCACATCCGTACCGGCGCCGTTACGCAGGACGTGACCGCCGGCGGCGTTCTGTTTCTGCGCAGCGTGCAGCAGCCGGGCTTCTATACCGCGCAAAATCCCTACGATCCCAGCGGCGTGGTTCAGGACGGCGCCGTCTACACCTACGTTGGTTCCGAAAACATCTACCAGTCCATCGCCCCCGTTCCAGCTCCGGGAACTGCCAACTCTCTTGAAAGCCCGCTCGAATCCGCAGGTCCGCGCCGCCTGTGGGAAGACAGCCATCAATCCTCCGGCGTCATCCAGGATCGCGTGCATCTTCCCGGCCGCATTCAGCTCATTGCCGGTGGCCGCTACGACTCGCTTCGCGATCACAACTACTCGCTCTATTCGGCCTGCGCCGTCGCCGCCGACCTGAATCCCGCCACTGCTTCCACGCCCGATCCCTGCGCACCGGAGTTCAGCGACAAGCCCGTCTGGCTGCCGCAATACGCTGTCACCTTCAGTCCGGCGCAAAGCCTGACGCTCTACTCGAACTATGGAGTGCTGCTGTCGCTCGGCCCCGAGGGGCCTTGGTGGGTTGATAATTCCAATCAATTCCTGGCTCCATTCTTCACGCGCCAGGCTGAAATCGGCGCCAAGTACGAGCCGGGCCAGCGCATTTTGCTTAGCACGGCGTTGTTCCGCATGCGCGCGCCATTCATCTACCCCAAAGTGATCCAGGCCGCCGATGCGTTTTGCCCCATCAACTCGGCCACCGGCGGGCCCGTCAGCCCCGGTGATCTTTGTTTTGAATCGGAAGGCCACGAAACGCACGACGGCGTTGAGTTCAACGTGGAAGGCAAGGCCGCCAACTGGCTGCGCATCAACGCTTCCGCCACGGCCATGAATGCAATCTCCACCGATACCGGCACGCCCTCGTTCGACTCGAAGCAGGTGATCAACGTGCCGCATCTCAAAACAAATCTGTTTGCCGATCTCAGCGTCCCGCACATGACCCATCTGCATCTGATGCCCGGTTGGAGCTACACCTCGCGCAAGGAAGCCATGCGTGACGATACGGTCAGCGTTCCCAGCTACAATCTGTTCAACTTTGGCGCACGTTACACTCCCGGAGGCGAACAGGGCCGCATCAGCTTTCACATTTATGCCGACAACATCACCAACAAACGTTACTGGTCCGACACCGGTGCAAACTATGGCGACACGTTTCTCTGGCTTGGCGCGCCTTCAACCGTGCGCCTCTCAGCCCACTACACGTTCTAAAAACCAGCTCTTGGCCATTAGCTCTTAGCTCGCCCAGCTAGAGATTCGCTCATTGGGCTCGAGCTGGCAAAACGAAATAGAAAGCCAAAAGCTAAGAGCTAAAGGCTAGAAGCCCGGAGTTTTTATCGATCGATGAGCCTGACATCCAAAGCGCACGGCATGGACGGCACGCTGGTCGCACCCGACTGGCCCCCGCTCAACCTCGCCGAACTGGGCCCGCTCTTCGCGCAGTTTCCCGAGCTCGGCGAGCCTGCGCGGATCATCTCGAGCAGCCCGCGCCCGTTTTCGGCCGCCGGCGTCGTTGCGGCCGCTCGCGCGCGGGTCTTCATCAAGCGCCATCACCACTCCGTGCGTAATCGCGAAGGCCTCCTCGAGGAGCACCGCTTTCTCGCGTATCTTCTTGCCCATGGCGCGCCCGTCCCGCGCGTTCTTTGCTCGTCCAAAGGCGAGACCGCGATTGAATCGGGCGGCTGGTGCTACGAAATTCACGAGATTCCCGGCGGACTGGATCTTTATGAAGACGCACCCTCGTGGACGCCGTTTCTCAACGTTGCCCACGCCCACGCCGCGGGCGCAACTCTCGCGCGTCTCCATCTCGCGGCGCGAGATTTTGCTGCTCCGCCGCGCAAACCTCGCCCGCTCGTCGCCAGCTTCACCATCTTCGCCGCTCAAAATCCAGCCGAGGCCCTCCAGAGCTATCTTGCGGCTCGCCCCTCGTTGTCTCATCACAAACCCGTAGGCACTTGCGCAAATCTCGCTCTTGAGCTGCTCGCGCCTTTTCATGCCACCCTGGCGCCGCTTCTGCCCGCGCTCCCGCCGCTCTGGACGCACAATGACCTCCACGCCTCCAATCTTTTCTGGAGCGAGGCGGGCAGCACGGCACACGCCACAGCCGTCATCGACTTTGGCCTCGCCGACCGGACCAACGCCGTCCACGATCTCGCCCATGCGATCGAACGCAACATCGTCGAGTGGCTCGCTTTGGTTCGAAACGCAAAACAACCCCCGGCGGTCCACCTCGACCATCTCGAGGTGCTCCTCGACGGCTACGAATCCATTCGCCCGCTCTCAGCAGAAGAGAGCGCCGCGCTGGTGCCCATGGCCGCGCTCTGTCACGCGGAGTTTGCGCTTTCTGAAGCCGATTATTTTCTCGGTGTGCTGCACTCCGAAGAGAAAGCCGCCATGGCCTACGATGGATGGCTTGTGGGACACGCGCGCTGGTTCGCAAGCGCCCCCGGGCGCAGCCTGCTTGAATTCCTCAATCGGCGCGCCCAGGCGCGGCAACTGCGCAAAGGTACCCGCTCATGAACGGGACGCTTGTTGCGGCATGGCTCGCCGCCCACGGCCTGGAACTCGCCGGAGCCGTAACCACTGCGATCGGAATCTGGCTCACCACCAAGCGGCGGCTCATCTGCTGGCCCGTAACCCTCGTCGCCATTTTTCTTTACATGGTGGTTTTTTATCGTGCCGGCTTGCTTTCTGATGCTCTGCTGCAGGTCTTCTTCGTCATCTTCACGTTCTACGGCTGGTGGCACTGGTGGCGCGGCGTACGCCAGGAAGGCAAGGTGCGCGTCGTCCCGCTTCCGTTTTCCAGTCTCATCGCCGCCGTGGTTGTTGGGATACCGGGAAGCTTCGCGCTGGGAACGTTGGCCAAGCATCTTCACGCCGCGCTGCCTTATCTTGACGCCGTGCTGATGAGTTACAGCCTGGTAGCAACCTGGTGGCAGGCGCGCAAGCACATCGCCAACTGGTGGCTCTGGATCATTGTGGATCTCATCTACATCGGCGAGTACATCTACAAAGATCTCTGGCCCACGGCATTGCTCTACGCCGGCCTCGTCGCCCTCGCTATCCTGGGCTTGCGCGACTGGCGCCGCGCCGCGGCCGCGGTTTAGCAGGGGTTTTCCCCCGGTTCTGCTTCTACTCTCGATGCGCTGTCTTCTGTTCGCTGTTCCCTAATCCCCGTTCCTCGTATTCATAGCGCCGCCTGCACAACATTCTTCAGCGGCTCGCCCTTCATGTAACGCCGCAGTTCTTCGGCCGCGGTGTGCAGCGCGCGAGGCGTAAACTGCGGCGTCGATCCGGCGACATGCTCCGTGAGGAGCAGGTTCGGGCAGCTCCACAAAGGATGACCTTCAGGCAGCGGCTCCGGATCAGTGACATCCAGTGCGGCACGAATGCGGCCGGCCTTCAGCGCCTCTACCAGGGCGCCGGTATCCACAATCGGTCCCCGCGCAGAATTCACCAGCAGGGCGCCCTGCCGCATCAAGGCAAGTTGCGCGGCGCCAATCAATCCCTTAGACTCCGGAGTGGAAGGAAGAATGAGCACAACCACGTGAGCCCGCGGCAGAAGATTGTCGAGCTCGCTTACGGCATGCACCTCGGGTTGGGTGCGTGCAGTCCGCGCCACGCGCAGCACGTCCACATGGAACGGCTTGAGCATACGCTCGATCTCCTTGCCGATTTCTCCGTGTCCAACCAGGAGCACCGTCTTCCCGGTCAACTCCTCCTGCATCACGGGCGGATATTCCTCGCGTGTCGAGCCGGTGATCTTCTTGTAATATGCATTGGCCTCGAAGCGCCGCTTCCACACGCCCGAGCGTTGAATCTCGAGATACAGAGGAAAATACTTCAGCATGGTCAGAATGGCGGCCACCGTCCACTCCGCCGTTGAAATGTTGTGCGCGCCGCGCGCGTTCGAGATGGTCACGTGCGGCCCCACCGTCGCCGGAATCCACTCCGTTCCCGCCATCAGAGACAGCACCAGCTTCACGCCGCGCAGGTGCGCCCACGTCCGCAACGCCTTGGTTGAGTATGGGTCCGGAATCCATACATCAATCTCTACGTCGTGGTCCATTTTGTCCGACAGCGGGATCAGCTCAATTCCCTCAGGGAAATCGCGGAGCAGATCCGCTGAAATTGAGGCTGGGTATCCGACGCGCAGCATGGGGTTCATGAGTCCCATAGCCCCGGGGCTCCATGCTTGTATGCTATCCCACGCTTGCCGCCCAACCTTCGGCAAGGGGCCCGCATTGACGAGCCCGAATCGCAAACGCGAAACTGTTGAATATACCGCCGGCTCAACCTTTCTTGCCACCACAGTGCTCGATGCCGGCCGCATGCATGCGCCTGAGAAGCAAAAAAACGTGGTCGCAGCAGGAGCTCGCCGTCAAGCTGCACATCGATGGCAACGCCACGCGTGGATTCTTCAGCTTTGAACGCCGGCGTCTGGCCATCCAGGCCGTCAAGACCGCGCTCGCCGCCGCTCTTTGCTGGTGGCTGGCCTTGCGTTTCGGCCTGCACGACGGCTATTGGGGCTCCATCAGCGCCATCATCGTCCTGCAATCGAACGTCGGCGCCACGGTCACCGCTTCGCGCGACCGGCTGCTCGGGACCCTGATCGGCGCTCTGTTCGGCTTCGCGTTCTCGCTCTTCGGAGCGCCTCCATGGAACTATATTCTCGCGGTGTTCTGCGCCCTCGTGGTTTGCGGACTGCTCAGCATGCGCGACAGCTCGCGCCTGGCCTGCGTCACCATCACCATCATCATGCTCGTCCCCGCCCACGGTTCGCGCTGGGGACTGGCGCTCGATCGAGTGGGCCAGGTGCTGCTGGGCATTGTGATCGCTCTGCTTGTCTCCACTCTGGTTCTTCCCGATCGCGCCCGCCTTTGGCTGCGTGACGGGCTGGCCCAGGAGTTTCTGCTGCTCGGCGGCTTCTTCGAGGCTATTCTTGAAGGATTTTTGAGCGCGCCCTCGCAAAAAGTGCCTGCGCTGCGCGCGGATCTCGAATCGTTGCTTTCGGCCAACAGCAAGCTGCTTGAAGCGGCCCGCAACGAGCCCAGCGGACCGGGATGGCGCGAAGGCCTCAGCCTGCTCTCGGAGTTTGGCCGCTCGCTCTTTGAGGCGCTTCTGGCCCTGGAATTCGCTGTCAAAGACAGCCACGAGGACCGCTTCGCGCGGCAACTGGAGCCGGCTCTCTCGCACCTCGCCGCCGACATTCACGCTCGCTTCAACTTCATCGGCGGTTGCATCCAAAAGTGGCGCTTCAGCAAACCGCCCGAAGGCGCCAGCCTGGAGCAGGACATCGCCGATCTCGAGTCACGGATGGACGGGGTGCGCTACACCGGAATCAGCTTCTCGCAAGCTGAAATTCTGCGCGCTTACGCGGTGCAGCTGCATTTGAAGCAGATTGCCCGGCTGCTGCGCGACACCCGCATTGAAACCAGCCGCGCCGTCGGCCAGGGACGCAAAGAAACCGAGGCGGCATAAAGCCAGACACTTGGTTGCCCCATCGTTTCCGCGCTCTTCGCGGAAAGGGTGGGAAAGCTCCCTCGCTCCCTGTCTTTCTCACACCGCCAGCAGCTCGGTGTACACCGCCATCCCGACCACCGCATCGGCGCCGAGCGCATCGAGCGCATCTACTTCCTGCTGGCTCCTGATCCCGCCCGCCACAATCAGCTGCCGCTCGGTCATCTTGCGCAGCCGCGCGGCAACATCGATGGGAAAGCCCTGCATCGTTCCCTCGGTATCAACGTGCGTGTAGAGAAAGGCAGCCGCGTACGGTTCAAGCTGCGGAATCGATCCGTCCGGCGTCAGCTCCACCTGCGCTTTCCATCCCTTCACGGCGATGCGCCCGTTCTTGGTGTCGATTCCTGCTACAACGCGCTCCGCTCCCACGCTCTCTGCCAGCTTGGCCGCAAACGCACTATTCACCCGGCCCTCGCCCGAAAACAAAGCTGATCCGATAATCACTCGGCGCGCGCCCGCGTCCAGCACCCTCTGCGCGCGCTCAACCGAATGAATTCCTCCGCCGGCCTGCACGGGCAGCCTCTTGGCAATCTGTTCCACCAGCGCGGAATTCTCTCCCTGCCGCATGGCTGCATCCAGGTCGATGAGCTGAACAAGGGGAAAGCGCGAGAAGCGCTCAATCCAGTACTCGAAATCGTCAAACGCCAGGCGCAGCTTCTCGCCCTGCACCAATTGCACGATGCGTCCGCCCATCAGGTCGATCGAGGGAATCAGCATGGCAGCCTCACTGGAACGCCTGATGCGGCGAGTTCCTCTTTGAGCGACCGCGCGCTGGAGACGCCGAAATGAAAGATGCTGGCCGCCAGCGCCGCATCGGCCTGGCCGCGCGCGAACACATCGGCAAAGTGCGCCACCGTGCCCGCGCCGCCTGACGCGATCACCGGAATGCTCACCGCTTCGCTCACCGCTGCGGTGAGCTCGCAATCGAAGCCCGCGCGCGTTCCGTCGGCGTCCATCGAGGTGAGCAGAATCTCGCCGGCGCCGCGCTGCTCGGCTTCGCGGGCCCACTCCACCGCGCGGCGGCCGGCCGGCTTGCGCCCGCCGTGCACGAACACCCGCGCCTGGCGCACCGGATCGGCGGCCTGGGGATCGCGCCGCGCGTCAATGGCAACCACCACGGCCTGTGCGCCAAAGCTGCGCCCAATGGCGCTGATCAGCGCGGGATCAGCAAGCGCCGCGGAGTTAATGCTCACCTTGTCGGCTCCGGCTTCGAACACCTGCTCGGCATCGCGCGCCGCGCGAATGCCTCCGCCCACGCAAAAGGGCACAAACAATTCGAGCGCCGCGCGCCGCACCGTGTCGAGCAGCGTCTGCCGGCCTTCGTGCGTGGCCGTAATGTCGAGGAGAACGATTTCGTCGGCGCCTTCGCGCGCGTGCCGCGCCGCCTGTGTCGCCGGATCGCCCGCGTCGACCAGGTCGACAAACTGCACGCCCTTCACCACGCGTCCGGCGTGCACGTCGAGGCAGGCGATGATGCGCTTGGTCAGCATTGCGTCCCTTCCGGCCGCCACGCGAGAAAATTCTGCAAAATCTTCAGCCCCGTCGCGCCGGATTTTTCCGGGTGAAACTGCACACCCATCACGTTGCCGCGCTCGACAGCCGCCGCAAACGGCTCAATATAGCGTGTGACCGCGGCGGTGTCGGCCGTAACCGGGCCCTTGTAGGAATGCGTGAAGTAGACAAACTCTCCCGGCTCCACGCCCGCGAGCAACCGCGATCCATTCCGAACTTCGAGCGAATTCCACCCCACGTGCGGCACTTTTTCTCTGCTTTCGGCAAAGCGCGTGCACGATTCGGTGAAGTATGCCAGCCCAGGCTGCTCGGGCGCCTCCGTCGATCCCGCATAGAGCCACTGCATGCCCACGCAGATGCCCAGAAACGGCACGCCGCGCACAATTACGGCACGAATTGCGCCCGTCAATCCCGTCGCATCTAGCCGCGATGTTGCCACAAAGTGTCCCACGCCCGGCAGCACAATGCGCTCCGCTGACTCGACCAGTGACAAGTCGCCGTCCGTGACCACGGGCTCCGCACCCAGGTGCCGCAGCGTCTTCAGCACCGAGGTCAGGTTGCCGGCTTTGTAGTCGATTACCGTCACGCGCAAAGGAATCTCTCCATCCAATTCCCCGAACCATGGCGCCCCATCCTAAACGCGTTGTTTGCGTTTGATGGGAGAGCACGAACTTCAGCGTTCCAATCTAAACCAATCTCACATCCTGGGCGCCCCAGGTCTCGATCTTGAGACCTGGGAAAGCACGAACCTCAACCGGCCTATAACAACCCCTTCGTCGACGGCAGCATCTGCCCGAGTTGCTTGTCGCGGCTGCAGGCCACGCGCAGCGCCCGCGCAAACGCCTTGAAGATGGCCTCGATCTTGTGATGGTTCGACCGCCCGTACATTGTCTTCACGTGCACATTGGCCCGTGCGCCGCGCGCAAAGCCCTCGAAAAAATCGGTGACCAGCTCGCTTTGCAGATCGCCCACCAGGCGCGTGCGGACCTTCGTGTCGACAGCGAATGCCGCGCGCCCGCTCAGGTCGACTGCGGCAATCGCCAGCGTCTCGTCCATCGGCATCACAAAGTAGCCGGCACGCAAAATGCCGCGCTTGTCGCCGAGCGCACGATCGAACGCCTCGCCTAGCGCGATGCCCACATCCTCCACGGTGTGATGCTGGTCCACATCGAGATCGCCATCGCAATGCAGTGTCAGGTCGAAAGCCCCGTGCCGCGTGAACAGCTCGAGCATGTGATCGAAGAAGCGGATTCCGGTCGAAATCTTGTACTGTCCGCGGCCTTCGATCGACAGCTCGATCTCGATGCGCGTCTCATTGGTGTTGCGCACAATGGTCGCGGTGCGCGTACCCGCTTGCCTGCTCGCAGCCTTTTTCTTTCTCGCGCTCATCGCGCACCGCCTCCGTCCTTTAGCGCGGCCATCGTGTCGCGGAGCGCCACCGCGGCCTGCTTCATCTGTTCGCGCGTGCCAATGGTGATGCGCACGCAGCCGTCGCAACCCGGGTCGCTCGAACGGTCGCGCACCAGCACGCCGGCATCGCGCATACGCTGAACGAACTCCGCGTGCCGCGCACCAATCTCCACCAGAACGAAATTCGCGCGGCTGGGCCAACGCCGCACCCCGGCTGCATCCAGTGCCGCCTCAAACTCGCTGCGGGCGGCTAGCACCTCGCCCACATACCATTGCAAATATTCGGTGTCCGCAAGCGCGGGCGGCAGGCAAGCCAGCGCCAGCGAGTTCACACTGTATGGCGAAAGCACGCGCCGCGCCCAGCGCATCAGCTCTACCGGGCCGGCCAGCAGCCCTAACCGCAGGCCTGCCAGCCCATAGGCCTTCGAAAACGTCCGCGCCACCATCAGATTTGGGAGCGCGCCGACCTGGTCCATCATGGTTTCGCCATGAAAGTGAAAGTAGGCTTCGTCCACCAGCAGCACCGCTTGCGGAGCGCGCTGGGCCAGCTCCAGCAATTGCTCGCGCGTAGCCGCCGAGCCGGACGGACTGTTGGGATTGGCGATGGCAATCGCCTTTGTGCGCGGAGTGATGGCACTGACAAGCCTTTCAAAAGGGAACTGCAAGTCGCCGGCGGCCTGCACGGTTACCACGCGCGCGTCGGTAGCAGAGGCATAGACCTCGTACATGGTGTACGTAGGCACCGGCATCAGCACTTCATCGCCGGCTTCAAGAAATGTCTCGAAGAGCAAGTGAATCGCCTCGTCCACGCCGTTGGTCAGCACCGCCTGTTCCGCGCGCAGGCCCAGATGCGCCGCTACGATTGCCTCCACCGGCTCACGTTCGGGATAGCGCGTCAACGATCCGGCCGAAATGGCAGCCAGCGTCTCGCGCACCTTCGGCGAGCAGGCAATCGTGTTCTCGTTAAAGTCCAGGCGCATCCTGTCGCGGCTGCCCAGTGGCGGATGGTACTCCTTCATGGCCTGCACGCGCGCACGCGGTGTGGGGGTTACTGCGGTGGGCGATTGAGTCATTTGGCGCTCCCGGAAGACAGGCAAAAAACAACCGCAGATCCTTCGTGTCGTCCTTCAGACTCGCTCAGAATGACATACACATCGTTCATCGCGCGCTCCTTCGGCCGAGGCGCTCGCGAATCGCCTCGGCATGGCCGCGCAAGCCCTCGGCCTCGGCAAGAAGCTCCGCTTTTGGGCCCAATGCGCGAATCGCCTGTTCTGCATATTCCTGCACCGTGATCAGCTTCACGAAGTCCATCACGCTCAATCCTCCGCGCACGCCGGCCATGCCGCCGGTCGGCAAAGTATGGTTCGGCCCCGAGATGTAATCGCCTAGCGGCTGCGCCGACCACCGCCCCACGAACACCGACCCGGCATTCTGCACCCAATCCAGATCGCTGGCTGCATCCACCGTCAAGTGCTCCGGCGCGAGCCGATTGGTCATCTCCTGCGCCTCTTCAGTGTTCTGCGCGACAAGAACAACTCCGTTGCGCCGCAGCGCCTGGCGTGCCACCGGATTGTTGCGGCTGCGTTCCCTGGCCTCCGCCATCACCGCCCGCGCCAACTCCCCGCGCGTGGTGACGAAAATTGCCAGGGCCTCAGGATCATGTTCCGCCTGCGCCACCAGATCACTGGCAATGTCGGCCGCGCGGCCGCGGTCGCTTGTGACCACAATCTCCGTGGGTCCGGCCAGCATGTCGATTGCGCAATCAAACGCCACCAGCTTCTTGGCTGCCGTTACGTACAGGTTCCCCGGCCCCACGATCTTGTCGACCCGTGGAACGCTTTCGGTCCCGTAGGCCAGGGCGGCAATCGCCTGCGCGCCGCCCACGCGGTAGAACTCCCTGATCTCAAGCAGGTGCGCGGCTGCGAGGGTTTCGGGCGCGGGCTTGGGCGAAGCCGCCACGATCCGCTTTACCCCGGCCACCTGCGCCGGGATCGCCGTCATCAGCAGCGTCGAAGGCAACGGGTGTCTTCCGCTGGGCACGTAGCAGCCTACAGAGCCAAGCGGCCTCACCAGCTGGCCGGTCACCAGGCCATCCAGCGCCGGCATCTTCCAGGATTCCGGCATCTGCCGCCGCGCAAAGCTGCGAATCTGTTCGGCTGCCGTAGTCAACGCGTCGCGCAGCGCGGGATCGAGCGCCGTCCACGCCGCGGCCATCTCCTCCGGTCTCACTCGAAGCGCTTTCGATCCCGCAAGCCCATCGAATTTCTTCGCGTAGCGCAGCAGCGCGCGATCACCGTGCCTGCGCACGTCAGTGACAATGCGCTTTACGGCCGGCATCACCGACTCGAGCGCCGCACCGCCGCGGCGTTGCAATGCCGCCAGGGTTTTTTCCGCTGCGCGAGCGTTTCGACCGGTTGTGTGAATCAGCTTCATCGTTCGTCCTGTTGCGTCCTGCTCAACTTGCGTTTGCACTGCGGGCGTAGACGCCCGCACGACAGCCGTCAAGGATGCCGGCGCTACATTCGCCTCACAGCACCACCTTGTTCAGCGGATACTCGACGATGCCGGCTCCGCCCGCCGCCTTCAAGCGCGGGATTACATCCCGAGCCACGCTTTCATCCACGATGGTATTCACGGCCACCCACTCCGAGTTGCTCAATTGCGAAATGGTGGGTGAATTCAGCGCCGGCAGCACCGCCAGCACGCCCTCCAGATCGCTGCGCTTCACATTCAGCATCAGTCCCACCTGCGCCTGCGCATCAATGGCTCCGCGCAGCATCAGCGCAATCTGGTCGATCTTCTGCCGCTTCCACGCGTCCGCCCGCGCCGCCTTGCTGGCGATCAGGTGCGTCTCGCTTTCCATCACCGTGTCGATGATCTTCAGATGATTGGCCTTTAACGAGCTGCCCGTTTCCGTCACTTCCACGATGGCATCGGCCAGCATGGGCGGCTTGACTTCCGTCGCGCCCCAGCTGAACTCCACCTTCACGTTCACGCCCTTCGCGGCAAAGTAGCGCTTGCTCACCTCAACCAGCTCGGTGGCGATGATTTTGCCCTCAAGGTCCTCGGCCTTTTCGTACCCGCTCGCCTCGGGCGCGGCCAGCACCCAACGCACCTTGCGGCGGCTTTGCTTGGCATAGGTCAGGGTGGTCACGCTCTCGAGGTCGAGCCCGCTCTCCACCACCCAATCAATTCCCGTCAGTCCCGCGTCCAGCACGCCGTGATCAACGTAGCGCGCCATCTCCTGCGCGCGAATCAGCATGCACTCAATCTCGCTGTCGTCAATCGAAGGAAAGTACGACCGCCCGTCGGCATAGATGTTCCACCCGGCGCGCTTGAACAGCGCAATGGTTGCGTCCTGCAAGCTGCCCTTTGGGATCCCGAGTCGAAGCTTGTTACCCACGGCCCACCTCCGCGCGCGCTGGAATGGCCCGTGTAAAACAGCTCACTGTGCCCTCGTGGCAGACCAGGCCGTCGCCCTCCACTTGCACGCGAAACAGCAGCGTGTCGTTATCGCAGTCGGTGGCGGCCGACAGCACGCGCAGGCGGTTGCCGCTGGTTTCGCCCTTCATCCACAGCTTCTGCCGCGTGCGGCTCCAAAAGGTCACAAAGCCCGTTTCCTGGGTTTTTGCGTAGCTGGCCGCATTCAAAAAGCCCAGCATCAGCACTTCGCCGGTGCGCGCATCCTGCACAATGCCGGGCACCAGGCCATCCATCTTGTCGAAATCAATTGCAGGGTCAATTGCCGTCATTTTCTCGCTCATTTTCGTCCCCGTTCCTGGTTGAAGTGGATCTCCGGACACGAAAAAGCCCACCAGCGTCATTCGCCGGCGGGCTTGTTTCCTTCCTTGATCTCTCTGGCCGTCTACTTCAGGCCATGGCAGTCCGCCGGCATGGATATCCC
>JASHQH010000055.1 GCA_030037635.1 Acidobacteriaceae bacterium | reverse complement strand
AATGGCGATTTCTTGCAAGATTTCGCTCCATCGTGCTTGGTTCCTGAAAAACTCAGCCACTCCGGGTAGAAATTCCGCCTCAAATTTGCAGCCAATGGGGTGACTCCCGTCACAGCACCTCCCATGGCTAAGGCGCAGAATAGCGGCGGCTTGAAGAGAGGCTTCACCCCGGAGGTACGAGTCGTGCTGGGACGATTCACGCCGAAGCGCGTTCTGCCAAGGACGTGCCGAGGCGGCACACGATGACGTGGAGCGAGGATTACCAGCGCAAGCGCATGAATGCCGCTGAAGCGCTGGCCGCCGTAGCCTCAGGGGCTCGTGTATGGATTCAATCCGGCTGCGGCACGCCATCCGTTCTGGTCGACGCCCTGGTGGCCCGCGCGGGCTCCCTGCGCAACGTCGAAATCATCCACATGAAGACGCTGGGCGCGGCGGACTACACACGGCCCGAATACGAGGGCCACTTCCGCCATCGGGGCCTGTTCCTGGGCGAGAATGTGCGCGCGGCCGTTTGTGACGGGCGCGCCGATTACACACCGATTTTCCTCAGTGAGATTGAAGGCCTGTTCGAGAGCGGCGCTCTGCCCCTCGACGTAGTGCTGATGCAGGTGTCGCCGCCCGACGCGCACGGATTCGTCAGCCTGGGCACGACGGTGGATTGCACGCTCACCGCGGTGCGCTACGCAAAGATCGTGATCGCCGAAGTCAACCGGCAGATGCCGCGCACGCATGGCGAGACCATGGTGCATGTCAGCCACATCACCTCGATTGTCGAAACCGACCGGCCGCTGCTGGAGCTTGACGCTGAGCCGATGAAAGAAATGCACCTGCGCGTGGCGCGCAACGTGGCCGCGCTTATCCCCGATGGGGCCACGCTGCAAACCGGCATCGGCGGCATCTCAGAAGCCGTGCTGCACTGCCTCGACGGCAAGCGCGACCTCGGCATCCACACCGAGATGGTCCCTGATGGCGTCGTCGATCTGATGGAGTCGGGGGTGATCAACGGCGAGCGCAAGACCCTGCACCGGGGCAAGGCGGTGGCGGCTTTCGCGCTGGGCACGCAGCGGCTCTTCGATTTCGTCCGCGAGAATCCCAGCTTTGAATTCCGCCCCATCAGTTACACCAACGACCCCTTCGTGGTGGCGCAGAACGATCGCATGGTGGCGATCAACGGCGCCTTGCAGGTGGATCTGACGGGGCAGGTCTGCGCCGACTCGCTGGGCACGCGGCCCTATAGCGGCTTCGGCGGGCAAATCGACTTTATCCGCGGCGCGGCGCGATCCAAGGGCGGGGTGCCCATTATCGCGCTGCTGGCCACGGCCCGCGGCGGCACGGTTTCGCGCATTGTGCCGGTGCTGGAGCCGGGTGCGGGCGTCGTTACTTCGCGCGCCGACGTCCATTACGTGGTCACCGAGCACGGCATCGCGTACCTGCACGGAAAAACGTTGCGCGAGCGCGCTGAAGCGCTGATTGCGATTGCTGATCCGCGCTTCCAGGCCGAGCTCGAGGACTTCGCGGTGCGTGCGCACTATTTGGAGCGGAGGGCAGAAAGCGTGACAGCGTAGCTAGTGAGCGGGCCGGCCCGCCGAGCGGAGGGAAAAAGGAACGATGAGCGACGCGAAACAACTCGAAGCGAAGAAAGATCGGGGCGTTCTGCGCATCGACGAGCAGGAGTGCAAGGGCTGCGGTCTGTGCATTGAAGCCTGTCCGCCCAGGGTGATCGCGTTGAGCGAATCGTTGAATCACTACGGCTACCGCACCGCGGTGTACCTCGGCTCGGGTTGCACAGGCTGCGGGATCTGCTTCATGGCATGCCCTGAGCCGGGCGCGATTACGGTGCTGCGCCTGGTGAATGCAGTTCCCACCCTTTCCGCAAAGAACCCCGAGAGGATGGGTCAACCGGCGACCGCATCCGATTCCCACCCTTTCCGCGATAGCGCCGCGGAAAAGGATGGGGCAACCCAGAGCGGGTTGAAGGAGGCGGCGGCATGCGCAAGCAACTGATGAAGGGCAACGAAGCCGTGGTCAAGAGCGCCATTCTGGCCGGATGCCGCGGCTTTTACGGGTATCCCATCACGCCAGCCAGCGAGATTGCCGAAGCCGCGGCGGAGTGGATGCCGCGCGCCGGCGGCGTTTACGTGCAGGCGGAAAGCGAGGTCGCGGCCATCAACATGCTCTACGGCGCGGCTGCAGCGGGTGTGCGCGCCATGACGTCGTCCAGCGGCCCCGGTATCAGCCTGATGCAGGAAGGCATCAGCTACATGGCCGGCGCCGAGCTGCCCTGCGTGATCGCCGACATTACGCGCGGCGGGCCGGGCCTGGGCAACATCGCCGCCGAGCAGGGCGATTATCACCAGGTGGTGAAAGGCGGAGGCCACGGCAACTACCGCACCATTGTGCTGGCGCCTCATTCGGTGCAGGAGATGGCCGACATGACCGCGCTGGCTTTCGACCTGGCCGACCGCTATCGCAATCCCGTGGTGCTGCTGGCCGACGGCTTCATCGGCCAGATGATGGAGCCGGTTGCCTTTCCGCAGGCGGCTACCGCGCCGCATCTGCCCGATTGGGCCGTAGCCGGAACCGCGGAGTCGCGCAGCAATCTCATTGTCTCCATCCACCTCGACAGCGACGACCTGGAAAAGCACGAGCGCGCCCTGGAAGCCAAGTACAAGGCCGCCGAGCAGCATGAGGCGCGCGCTGAAGAGTGGTGCGCTGCCGACGCCGAGATCGTCCTCGTGGGTTACGGCATTGTGGGGCGAATTCTGAAGGCCGTCACCGCCGAAGCCCGCGCTGCCGGACTCAAAGTGGGTGTGCTGCGTCCCATTACTCTCTATCCCTTCCCGGTGGTGCAGTTCCAGCGGCTGGCCTTTGGCGCGCGCGTCTTCCTGGTGGTGGAGATGAGCAACGGCCAATTGCTGGAAGACGTCAAGCTGGCGCTCAACGGTTCGCGGCCGGTGGAATTCTTCAGCCGCGTGGGCGGCAATGTTCCATCGCACCAGGAGGTGCTGGCGCTGGTACACGAGCTGGCGCGCCGCGAAGGGCTCACGCGCGCGGCAGCCGAACAGGAGCGGATGGCCCATGTCTGAAGAAAAACAAGCGGAGTTGGCGGAGTCAGCGGTGTTAGACGGTCCGGCGCAGCCGGCGCCCGGCGGTCCGGCCGCGGAGTATGAAGTCGCGCAGGGCCGGGCCAAAGCTTTCTACGAGCGCTTTGACCGCAAGGAGGAGCTGCAGCACCAGACGCACTACTGCCCGGGCTGCGGGCATGGCGTGGTTCACAAAATGCTGGCCCGGGCCATTGATGAACTGGGTGTGCAGAATCGGACCATCGTGGTCGGGCCCGTCGGATGCGCCGTCTTCACCTACTACTACTTCGACGTGGGCAACGTGCAGGCCGCGCATGGCCGCGCGCCCGCCGTGGCCACGGCCGTGAAGCGCGCCCACCCGGCGAGCGTGGTGATCAGCTACCAGGGCGACGGCGATCTTTCCGCGATCGGGTCGGCCGAGATTCTGCACTCCGCCAACCGTGGCGAAAACATCACCGTCATCTTCGTGAATAACGCCGTCTACAGCATGACCGGCGGCCAGGCCGCACCCACCACGCTGCTGGGCCAGAAAACCACCACCACCCCTGACGGCCGCAATGCCGCCAGCGAAGGCTATCCGCTGCACGTATGCGAACTGCTCAGCACGCTGAAAGCTCCCGTCTACATTGAGCGCGTGGGTCTGGGCGACAACAAGCAGCTGGCGCAATCGGCACGCGCCATCAAGCGCGCGCTCGAAAATCAGGTGCGCGGTCTGGGTTTCTCGCTCATCGAGGTGCTTTCGCCCTGCCCCACCATCTGGAAAATGACGCCGGTGGAGGCGCAGCACTGGGTACGCGACGCCATGGAGAAGGAGTTTCCGCTGGGCGTTTTTTGCGACCGGACCAAAGAACGGCTGGAGCGCATGACGGCCGCGCCCGCCGAACCAAAGGCCCGGCCGTCGCTCGACGAGCTGCCGCGCCTTCTCGGTGTGGCCGAAGAGGAACTGCCCGAGGGCAATGTCGGGCAAATCCCGCAGGGGCAACAGGTCGACGTCCAGGTGCGCATTGCCGGTTTTGGAGGCCAGGGAGTGCTGTTGCTGGGCGAGGTGCTGGCCGAAGCCGGCCTCGACGCAGGACTGGAAGTTTCGTGGCTGCCTTCCTACGGACCGGAGATGCGCTCGGGCACTTCGAATTGCCACGTGCGTTTGTCGCGGCAAGCCATCGATTCGCCGCTGGTGGCTGCGCCCAGCGTGCTGGTGGCCATGAACGAGCCTTCGCTGCGCAAATTCGATCGCAGCGTGCGCACCGGCGGATGGGTCATCTACAACGGCGACGCGTTTCCGGCCGATTGCGTGCGCGACGGTGTGATGGTGCTCGCGGCGCCGTTCACGCGCCTGGCCGACGAACTGGGCGACAAGCGCGCCGCCAACATGATCATGCTGGGTGCGCTGCTTGAGATTGCGGGCGTGCTGCCGCAGGCCAGCATCGACGCCGCGCTGCGCCGTCTCGTCAAAAATCCGCGCTGGGTGGAACTGGACGAGCGCGCCCTGGGGCGGGGAAGGGAACTGTACCGGCAATCGCTCGTGGAGGTGTGAGATGAAGGCCGATGTCGATCCCAACCTGATTGTCTATTTCGATGGTCAGTACAGGCCCATGCGCGATGCGCGCATCGGCATCCTGACCCACGCGCTGCACTACGGAACCGGCGTGTTTGAAGGCATTCGCGCGCACTGGGATGAGAGCGCGCACGAGCTGTACCTGATGCGGGCGCGCGAGCACTACCAGCGCTGGAAGCACAACAGCGGCATTTTGCATATCGAGGTGCCGCTCTCTTCCGAAGAGCTCTGCGCCATCACCGTGGAGCTGGCGCGGCGCAACGGCTTCCGCACCGATCTTTACGTTCGGCCGCTGGCTTACAAATGCGCTCAGCGGGTGGGCGTGGCCTTCGACGATCAGAATGCGTTCTTCATCGCCGCAGTGCCGTTCGGCGAATACCTGCACAGCGACCAGGGCATCCACGCCGGCGTCAGCTCCTGGCGGCGCATCGACGATAATGCCATTCCTGCGCGCGGCAAGATTTGCGGCGCCTACGCCAACAGCGCGCTGGCCAGCGACGAAGCGCACCGCTGCGGCTTTGACGAAGCCATTCTGCTCAACGAGGCCGGCCACGTGACCGAAGGCGCCACCTGCAACCTTTTTATGATGCGCAATGGGCGGCTCATTACGCCCGCCATCACGGAAAACGTGCTTGAAGGCATCACGCGGGATTCCATCATGGAGCTGGCCCGTCACGAGCTGAGTCTCGAAATTGTGGAGCGCCCCATCGATCGCAGCGAGCTTTACATCTGCGACGAATTGTTTTTGACCGGAACCGCGGTGGGCGTGGCGCCCGTTACCCGCGTCGATCATCACCCTGTGGCCGATGGCGAAATCGGCCTGGTGACGCACAGCCTGCGTCAGCTCTACGTGGATGCGGTGCACGGCCATCTGCGCGACTACCGAAAATGGCTGCTTCCCGTCTATGCCGGCGGACCAGCGGAGCGGGAAGCGCAGCCGGCCGCAACAAGTTTTGCCTGAGCGAAAGCCGGCGCCGTTCCCATCCTTTTTTGTTCGCTGCACGCGAACGGGAAAGGACGGGGCAACCGCGGCGTGCCGGCAGCAATGCCCGGGCAAGGAGGAAACACGAATGCCGACAATTGTGGTTCAAGCAAATCCCTATGACGTGGCCATGGAGAATTTCGATACCGCGGCCGACGCCATCGGGCTCGACAAAAACACGCGCCAGATGATCAAGTACCCCGAGCGCATGCTGACGGTGGGGGTGCCTGTGCGCATGGATGACGGCAACATTCACCGCTTTGAAGCCTACCGCGTGCAGCACAGCTCGGTGCGCGGCCCGGCCAAGGGCGGCATCCGCTTCCATCCCCAGGTCACGCTGGACGAAGTGAAGGCGCTGGCCACCTGGATGACATGGAAGTGCGCCGTGGTCAACATTCCCTTCGGCGGAGCCAAGGGCGGAATCACCTGCGATCCGAAAAAAATGTCGCAGGGCGAGCTGGAACGGATGACGCGCCGCTACACCAGCGCCATTCTTCCCATCATCGGCCCGGAGCAGGACATTCCCGCGCCCGATGTCTACACCAACCCGCAAACCATGGCCTGGATCATGGACACCTACAGCATGACCAAGGGCTATATTCGGCGAGATCAGCACTTCTCTGGGGGCAGTGTAGCCAGCGGCGTGGCCGTTGCAACATCGCTTCGAGGGTCGGGTAACGAGCAGCGGGCATTTACGGGATGATCGCAGCAACGGAAATGAGAATGAGCTGGCGGACTCCGCTGGTGTGTTTGCTTTTGTGCTGCGGAATGTCTGTTTTCTGGGGCGTCGGACTCTCGCTCAATCCAAAAG
>JASHQH010000054.1 GCA_030037635.1 Acidobacteriaceae bacterium | reverse complement strand
CGTGAACAAAGCGGGCGATCACGGCGCGCGGGAGACCTTTCCGGTGCTGGTGCGGTCGATGACGGCAGCAGCCATTCCGTTTGCGCGCGCGGGGTTTCGGGTTCTGATCGACTTCTCAATACCGCCGGGGTTCGTGGAGACGGCGCGCAAGATCCTGAAGGAGGTGCCTTTTGATTTTGTGCTGCTGCGGCCCAGCATGGAGGTTTGCGCGGCAAGGGCGGCCTCGCGCAAGGAGGGTGCGATCACGGACGAGGAGCGATTGAAGAACTTCTATGCGCTGTTTGAAGGCGCAAGCATGGAGGCCATCTGCGACGACCACGCCGGCCCGGCAACGCTGGCCCGGGGCATCGCAGAGGGGCTTGATGAAGGCCGGTTCCGGGTTTGAGCTGGGCCGCGGCGTTTCAGGGGCCGGCTGTCTGCGTGAGATCTCGGATTTGGCCGCAAAAGGCCCGCGGCTAAAGCCGCGCGAGTTTCTTATGCGGAATCTCAGCAGCCTAAAGGCTGCTGCTCCTTCCGATTTATGCGCGGCGGATTTGCCGGGGGAATCTCAGCAGCCCAAAGGCTGCTGCTCCCTCCGGTTTATGCGTGGCGGATGTGCCAGGAGCCTCGTACGCAGACATCTCAGGCCCCTGCTCCCTCCGCGGCGCTCAGTTGGGTTGAACTGTAGAGCCGACAAGCTGGTTGCTGCTCGGGGGTGGCTGCTGGCTGCCACTGGCCGGCGGCTGCTGGCTGGAATTGGCGGGAGCCGTCTTGGCGGGAGCCGATTGCGGCTGCGCGCCGTTGCCGGCCGGCGACTGCGCGTTTGCCGGCGCAGCTTGACCGCTTCCCTGCTGCGCGGGCTGCTGGCCGTTTGCCGGTTGCGCCGGCTTGGCCGCCGGCGTGCTCGACTGCTCATCGGGATTGGCGCCGATCTGATCGTCGTCGCTATGCGGCTTGGGCATCTGCACGGGGCGCATTACGCCGGCCGAGTTCTTGTCGCTGTCCTGCGGCAGAGTTTCGCCCGGCGCGCGCAGGGTGGGCGGAGGCGCCGGGGCTTGCTTGTCGGGATCGGTTTCAACGTCGCCCTCTTTGACGACCCGGGTGTTGGTCTGAGCGGTCATGACGGTCGTGCCGTCAGAGCGCATCATGCCCGACACCACGTCCTTGGTGAAGATTTCCAGCGGCTCGCCCACTTTGGCGATTTCCACGCGGATGACGCGATTGCCGTTGAAGCGGACAAAAGTGACATCTTCAGGAGCGGTGCCGTAAATCCATATCTCGATGGGCATCTGCCCATCCATCTCGCGCGACTTGGTGAGCGGCTGGCCCTTGGCGTAGAGAACCATATCCGTACTCATGCCTACCCACACCTTGTGGCTGAGGATGGCGTCTTTCAGGATCGGCGGCAGAGTATCAGTGAACGCCTGGATGGGCGTTTTGACGTCGAACGAAATCAGCGGGGCCAGCAGCGCTTTGACCTGAGCGGGCGTGACCGCGGGAACGTTACCGGAAAAGGCGAGGGTGAGACGCGCGCCGGTAGGATCGCCGGCCTGGTTGGCGAGCGTGGGATCGATGTCGGGATCGCCCATCTCAGGACCCATCCCGATCTGGACATGGCGCAAGAATCGATGCTTGGCGTCGGGCCCATCGTTCAGATCAAGCACAATCTTGTTGTGGTCGATTTTGATGTTGGTGATGACCACGCGAGAGCCGGGCTTGGCCGAAAGTCCCTCGTCGATCACCATGTTCAAATAGGCTTCGCCGGCAGGGTCGAGCTTTCCGTTGGCTTCGAGCGTAAGGCCCTTATGCCCGCGCGGAAACGGCCGCATCGCGAAGCCTTGTTCCGATTGCAGGGCACGCACCAGCTCAAGGCGCGTTTTCTCGTCCAGCGGCGCCTTGGGCAAATCCACTTTGGTGGGTTGAACCTGCTGGTATTGCCGATCAATGGGTCCGTTGCCCGCAACTGCACCCTTACCGCTGGTATCGATGGTGATCACCTGCGCGGAACCCACTGCTGCGCCCAGCAGAACGGCCAGCATGGCGGCAATTGCAGCGGCCCAAACCGGCATTCTGGATTTCATCTGATGGATGGAGCCGCTCAGGAGCTTGAACCGAAAACCGTCGGGAAGGAAACGGCGTTGCATGGGAGCCTCCCATGGATGTGCCTTAGGCACAAGGTAGACCCATTCAGGGTTAGATGGCAAATGCAGCGGGGGTAAAGGTGGGAGAGGCGATCGGAACTACCGGCTATTGGTTGCCGGCTGCCTGCTCGCTCCCTTGTTCCCTGCCCGGGCCCCCGGCGGGCGATTCTTGCCCGCTGGGGTGGCTTGTTCCCTCGTTCCCTGCCTTTTCGATCTGCACCAGCGAGGGCGCGGCCGTTCCCATGGCGGCTTCGTGCTGGGCGCGGGCCGCGGCGTCCAGATCGACTGGGATGCCCGCGGGCACGATGATGGGTGCGTTGTAGCGGAAGTTGAGATCGCGGGTTAAGCGGAAAAGTGCGGGCAGCGCCGCCAGCAGGATGAGGAAGGCGAACCAACTGCCATCGAGCCCGTAGGACCCGCCGGTAAGCCAGAACGGTCCCATGGGATCGCCCTGCACCACGGGCGAATGGCTGCTGACACCGCTCACAGCGAGGCCAAAGATCAGGGCGCGGCTGGCCTTCCAGGCGAAGTTGAGACCCCAGCCCACCCACAAAGCGCGGGTGCGCAAATAGGCTGCGGAGAGCAGAAAAGTGAAGGCGAGCGAGACCGCGAAACTGGCATTGCTCGACCCCGGCATAAGCGCCTGCACAATTGCGTAGAGAACGGCGAAGCCAAGAGTGGCTCCGACCGGCCCAACCGCACGCACGAAGCACTGGAAGGCATAGCCGCGGAAGGCCACTTCCTCAGCCAGCGCAGCGAGCAGGAAGAAGCTCGCGTCGGCAAGCAGCCATCCCCAGGCGAATTTGTCGGCAGTGATGGCGATGGCGATGCCGCCCAGCAACGTCATGGGCAGCACGCAGGCCAGAGCGATGGCCCAGCCGGCGGCCAGGCCCAACCCTGCCTCACCCGGCCAACCCGCGCGGCGCGGCAGTCCCTGGTCGGCGATAGGGTTTGCCTGGCGGTCGAGCCAGAAGCCCATGCCCGCGAAGCCCACGAGCAGCAGAAAAGCCAGCATGCCCTGCTCGACCAGCGGCGACCAGGCGTCGGCGGCCAGCCCTTGCGCGCCACGATGGGCCAACGAGCGGGCGACGAAATAGTAAAGAATGGCGGCCAGGAACTGCAGATAGGCGCGAAAGCGGCCGGCGGCGCGGACGGGCTCAGTCATGGGCCATCCGTTCCAAAGCGCAGTTGGCCCACGCGGCGCCGCGCGCCATTGGTTTCGCGCACGGGCTGGGTCGATGAAACGTCATTGCAATGCTTGGATGCCTTGACTCTTGGGCCGCGAGGTCAGCCCTCCGTGTAAAACTGCGCGATATTGCGAAACTTTTGCTGCCGCTCGGCAACCAGCGTCTCGATCGGCACCGCCTTGAGCTCCGCCAGTCGCTTCCTCAGCTTGGTTCCCAGCAAGGAGGCGCCGCCCTCGCGATCGTTATGGGCGCCTCCCGGCGGCTCGGAGACGATCTCATCCACGCACCCCAGCGACGCGACTTCGGGCGCGGAGATGCGCAGCGCTTCGGCCGCCAGAGCCTTCTTGCCGGCATCATTCCACATGATGGACGCGCAGCCCTCAGGCGAGATGACGAAGTAAAGCGCATTCTCGAAGATCAGCACGCGGTCGCTGATGGCAAGGGCCAACGCGCCGCCGGAGCCGCCTTCGCCGCTGATCACCGAGATGGTGGGCACGCGCAGACGCGCCATCTCGCGAAGGTTGCGGGCGATGGCCTCGGCCTGGCCGCGCTCTTCGGCGCCGAGGCCGGGATAGGCGCCGGGCAGATCAATGAAGCTGATGACGGGGCGCGAGAATTTCTCTGCAATCTTCATGGCGCGCAACGCCTTGCGATACCCCTCGGGATGAGGCATGCCGAAGTTGCGCTTTACGCGCTCCTTGGTGCTGCCGCCCTTGCGATTGGCGATCACCATGACTTCTTCGTTGTCGAGTCGCGCCATGCCGCAGGCCACGGCCTGGTCGTCGCCAAAAGCGCGATCCCCGTGAATCTCGCTGAAGTCGGTGAAGATTCGCTCGATCAGGTCCATGGGGTAAGGGCGCTGCGGATGCCTTGCCCGCTCAATTCTCTCCCAGGCCGGCGAGACGGGCTGGGAATCGGGTTGAACTGCTGATTCCTGTTCGCTCATCGAGTATGAGGTGCCGAGGGCAAAAGCAAACCAGAGCTGGCGTGTGTTTTGCCGCAATTCTGGTTTTACAACCGGCCCGGCGGTCCTCAAGTCATTCTACAGGGACTGAGGGACTAAGGGACTGAGGGACCAGGGGATTAGGGACTGAGGGACCAGGGACTAAGGCAGCCAGTAGCCGGAAGCCGGTCGTGGGCCTTAGTCCCGCAGGGGTTTCACTGAACGCTCGGATTGCCGAGGGCTGGGAGCGAGGGAGGATGCGTAATGCGGTATGCGCCGTATGCAGCGAGTGCTGCGCCAGCGGCGATGCCGACAAAGAGGATGACTTTTGCCGAGGTAGGCCAGCGAGAGTTGTCGCGGACGGCTTTGGCCTGAATCGGGCTGAGAGGCTGGCCGGTGACCTCGCCGAGCTTATCGACGAGCACGGCGACCGATTGATCGAAGCCCTGGTTGCGACGCTTCTGCGAGCCGGCCGCGCGAACGTTGGCGCTGGTGGTCCACAGAACGGCCGAGGTCTTGGGATCGAGGATGCTCAAGATGAGCTGCGGGTTATATCCAACAGAACGACCGTCACTCACCTCCGGGGCAATGGAGCGGATCTCGAAGATGAGATCGGCCTGCGCCGGTGAGCTGACAAGTTGATAGCGATTGGACTGCTGCATATCGGAATAGAAGGTGTTGTAGGCGCGGTCGGGGCCTCCGGTGAAGATATTGAAGTAGTTGCTGCCGCCGCCGTTGGAAACAAAAACGGCGTGCGCGGAGAGGATCTGAGGCGGAACGGGCGCAGCGGGTGGAGGCGCGGGTTGCTGCGCCTGCGCAGCGGGAACCACCGCGATTAACCAGGCAAGGACGAAGGAAGCTGACTTTTTGAGGGAACTGAACATAAATATCTCCAAGGCACGGTTCGTGAAAAATATACAGTGTGAACGACGTCCAAAGGTTCTACGGCATTTTCGGAAATGCCGTGAACTTTTTAGAGCCGTGCAGGTGGATTTTTCTTAAGGAAAAATCCACTCAGCGGTTGCGGTTTCGGTCTACACAATTTCTGAAAATGCTCGAATCTGCGACGAATCGCTTGTGCTCCCGTACACCATCATTGACGCACAAATGCAGGAAATAGTCGCGGTGGCGGGTGGTCCACCATACGTTTTTCGGCTCGCCATTCGGCATGCCTGTCCTAACATTGCTCCCGCCCTAACAAAGTTAGGACGGGCAACCGGCCGCACCGTGCCGGCGGTTGTGGTCCCATATTGATGGGCGCGGCTTTAATGGCTGGTGCGCTGCGCGGCCAGGCGGGTGATCTTTTCGGTCTGTTTGACCATTTCGTGAACCGCGAGGCCCTTTTCAGCCAGAGCGCCGGTGGGGCAGGCCTGCACGCATTTGCCGCAGGCGGTGCAATTGGCGGCATTGCCCCAGTCGTCTTTCAGGTCGCTGACGATGCGCGAGTAGATGCCGCGGCCGCCAATCTCCCACACGTGCGCTCCCTCAACCTCAGCGCAGACGCGAATGCAGCGCGTGCACAGGATGCAGCGGTTGTGATCGAGGACGAAGCGGGGATGGGACATGTCGACGGGCAGGCGGGGGTTGTTGTAGGCATAGCGCACATGGGTGATGCCGAGATCCTGGGCGAGGGTTTGCAACTCGCAATGGCCGTTGGAGACGCACGAGGAACAGACGTGGTTGCGCTCGACCAGCAGCAGCTCGACCGCGAGGCGCCGGTAAAGCTCCAATTTCGCCGAGCCGGTGACGATCGACATGCCTTCCTGCATGGGGGTGGTGCAGGCCGGCAGCAGGCGGTCAGTGCCGGCCAGCTCGACCACGCACACGCGGCACGCGCCCACCGCGCTCAAGCCCTTGAGATAGCAGAGCGTGGGAATCTGCCTTCCGTTGGCACGCGCCACTTCCAGGACGGTTTGTCCCTCCTGCGCAGTGATCAATTCGCCATCGATGCGGACCGAAATCGTTTTGCTCGGCAACTTGGCGCTCCTTTCTGGGTCTCGGGGCTCAGCGCACAGTCACAATGGTTCTCAAATCGCAGCGCAGGCAGCGGCGGCACTCCTCCAAAGCCTCCTGGGGAGTGAGTCCGGCGACCACTTCCTCTTTCGATTGCAGCCGGGCGCTTGCCGGCATGGGAAGGGCGGCGTGGCGGCGGCTGAGACGCGGTTCGGGCGGCGTCTGGCCGCCATACTCGAATTCCGGAAACAGCTTCTGCCAGCGCGGCTCACCCATCAAGCGTTCGTCAATGTTGATAGCCGCCTGCTTGCCGCAACCCATGGCGTTGGAGACATTGGAAGAGCCGGTGATGACGTCGCCGCCGGCATAGAAATTGGCGCGGCTGGTCTCGAAGGTGTAGTGGTCGGCGATGATGGTTCCCGATTCTTTCAGCTCCAGGCCTGAAGCGCGGCAGAAATCCTGATCGAAGGTTTCGCCCACCGCCAGAATGACGCAGTCGCACTCGAAGCGCTGCACCTCGTCAGTGGGGATGGGCCGGCGCCGGCCCGATTTGTCGTACTCGCCGGGACGCGTCTTGACGATTTCGATGGCCTTCACGTTGCCCTTGGCGTCTCCCAGGATGCGGTGGGGCGCGGCCAGAAAGACGAAGCGCACGCCCTCTTCCTCGGCGGCCTGAATCTCTTCGTCGATGGCGGGCATGTCTTTGCGCTCGCGGCGATAAAGGATGGTGGGCTGGGCGCCCATGCGCAGCACGGTGCGCGCGGAATCGATAGCGGCGTTGCCGCCGCCGATAATGGCTACCCGCCCACCCACAATCATGGCGTCATGCCGGGCCACCGCCTCAAGGAACTGCAATGCGGGATAGACGCTCTTCATTTCGGTTCCCGCCAGGTAGAGCCAGGACTCCTTCCAGGTTCCGATGGCGATGAAGACGGCGTCGAACTGCTCGGCGAGGTCGTTGAGCGGAATGTCGGCGCCGATGCGGGTGTTGAATTGCATCTTCACGCCCACGGCTTCAATGAGATCGAGCTCGCGGCGCAGCACCGACTTGGGCAGCCGGTACTCGGGGATGGCGAAACGCAGCATGCCGCCGGCCTCGCTGTGCTCGTCGAAAACCGTCACCTCGTGGCCGAGCATGGCCAGGTAGAACGCGGCGGTGAGACCGGTTGGACCCGCTCCCGCCACAGCTACCTTGCGGCCCGAAGGGGGGAGCCGCCGCGAAAGAATGCGTTCCACCATGGCGCCGAAGCGTTCCGACTGGTAGATCGTGTCGGCAATGAAGCGATGCACCTCACGCATATTCAGCGGCTCGTCGAAGGACTGGCGCCGGCAACGGTTGTCGCAGGGATGCTGGCAAACGCGGCCCGTGGAGGCGGGCAAGGGATTGTCGAGGATGACCGATACAAATGCATCTTCCAGCTTTCCCTCCTGATAGAGGGTAAGAAAGCGGGGGATGTTCATGTGCAGGGGGCAACTGTTTTCGCAAGGCGAGAAGGTGAGCTCCTGGCATACGCCGGCGCGGCAACGGTGCGCGACAATGTGATCCTCGTACTCATCGCGGAAATGCCGCAAGGTGGTGAGCACGGGATTGGGCGCAGACTGGCCCAGTCCGCAGAGCGAGCACTCGCGGACCATGCGGCAAAGTTCATCCAGCCGCTCCAGAAGCTCGTGGGTTCCATCGCCCTTGGTGACGGCTTTAAGGATGCGCAGCGCTTTATCGAGGCCGACGCGGCAAGGCACGCATTTGCCGCAGCACTCGGGGTGGGTGAACTCAATGAAATAGCGAGCCACGTCGACCATGCAGTTGTCTTCGTCCATCACCACCATGCCGCCCGAGCCCATGATGGAGCCAATCTGCGCCAGGCTCTCGTAGTCAACCGGCACATCGAGCATGCCGGCCGGAATGCATCCGCCGGAAGGGCCGCCGGTTTGCACCGCTTTGATCTTGCGGCCGTTGATGGCGCCTTCGCCGACGTCGTAGATGAAGCTCTTGAGCGGCGTGCCCAGCGGCATTTCCACCAGGCCGGTGTTGTGGATCTTGCCCACCAGCGAGAAGACCTTGGTTCCAGGGCTCTTGGCGCTACCGGTCTCAGCAAACCACGCGGGACCGCGCGCGATGATGGGCACGATGTTGTACCAGGTTTCAACATTGTTGATGTTGGTGGGGTTGCCGAACAGGCCCTTCTGCGCCGGATAGGGCGGGCGCGGACGGGGCCGGCCGGCGTGGCCTTCGAGCGAGGCGATCATGGCGGTTTCTTCGCCGCAGACAAACGCACCCGCTCCCTGCACGATCTCGATATCGAAGTTGAAGCCGCGCCCCAGGATGTTGGAGCCGAGCACGCCGTATTCTCTTGCCTGCTCAATAGCGCGCTGAAGGCGATTGATGGCCAGCGGGTATTCGGCGCGAACATAAATAATGCCGTCGGTGGCGCCCATGGCGTAGGCGCCGATGATCATGCCCTCAAGCAGCGCATGCGGGTCGCTCTCAATCTCATTGCGGTTCATAAAGGCGCCGGGGTCGCCTTCGTCGGCATTACAGATGATGTACTTGGTTTCAGACTTGGCCTTGGAGAGGTAATCCCATTTGTTGGCGGTGAGGAAACCGGCCCCGCCGCGGCCCCTGAGGCGAGCCGCCTTTACCTGCTCGATCACCGATTCCGGGCGCCCTTCGATGAGCACCTTATAGAGAGCCTGGTAGCCGCCTACGCCAATGTATTCCTCAATGTCGGAGGGGTTGAGCAGGCCGCAGTTGCGCAGCACGATTTTCTTCTGACCCCTGAAGAAAGGAATGGCATTCCAGAGTGGAATCTCGGGGTAGCCCTGTCCGTAGCGCACGTGTCCGGTGATATGATCCCACTCTTCGACCTTGCAGAAAATGAGATCGGGCGGCATTACACCGGAAGAGACGCCTTCGAGAATGCGCGTGGCATCGTTGGACTGTACGTGGGAGAGCACCACCAGCGGGAACCCCGGCAGGCGCACGCTGACCAGCGGCTCCTGAAAGCAACAGCCGAAGCACCCCACGCCGGCCAGCATCACGTCGAGGCCGCTGTGGTCAATGGCCGCGTAGAGCGCATGATAGACCTCTTCAGCGTCGTTGCCCTGGCCGCAGGTTCCCATGCTCACCGTGATGCGGGGAATTGGCGGCGTCAACTTGGCGAGACCTTCTTCGCGGACGGCGTTAAAGACGCCGATGTCCTGAATGCGCGGCATCACTTCCTCCCTTGTGTCAAGGCCTTCACTTCGCGCTGCAAGGTGCGTTCATTCACGTGGCTCAGGATGTGATGGTTCACTTCGACGACAGGGGCCAGTGCGCACTGGCCGAAGCACGCCACGGTGCGGACCGTGAAGCGATTGTCGGGGGTGGTAATGGCCAGCTTTTCGGTCTCTTTGGTCTCGCCCGACTCGTGCTCGCTCATGCCCAGGTCGAAGCAGAGCTTCTCAAGCAGCGTGCGCGAGCCGCGCGTGTGACACGCCGTTCCGCGGCAAACACAGATCACGTTGTCGCCCTGGGGATCGAGATTGAACAGCGAATAAAATGTGGTGGCGCCATAAACCGTAGACGGAGGCACACCGGTTCTCTCGGCGATATACCGCAGCGCCGCCATGGAGAGAAACTTGTGCGCATTGGCTGCCTGAACGTCTTCAAGGACCCCCAGCAGCGCACCGGGGCGGTTGGCGTGCCTGGCGATTGCCTGGTCGATCAGCAGGCGCTCGTGCGCGTCGAGCGTGTCCTGAGCGGCTCCGTGCGTGGTTGCGGGCGCAGCGCTTGTCATCATCCCTCCGTGCTTCGTCCGGTTGAGACTCTGGCAGCCGGATTCCCTGTCTGGGAGGTTGCTCCGCGCGTTCGATCAGGAGGGAGCAATCAACTTTGTCGCATGCGCGGGCCGGGCAGCGCAAAGTGTCAGCGCCCGCCTCAGCACACACGGCTACGTTCCAGATCGAAGCTGGAGAACGTCCCGAAGGAACTTTGAGCCTTTCCGAGGCTGCTCGGATGTGCCTGGAGTCACATCGAACTGTGATAGTTGGCTCTGAGACGTGAGGAGGAGAACAATCAGGAGATCGGGCGGATTACTTCTGTGTGCTCGACATCACGCTTTACCCTCTGGAACGGTGCGAAGGTTCTTTCGCCGGCGCGGTCTCGCGCTCCGGCACGGGCGGTTCGGCCGTGGTTGTGTCCACGCTGGCATGCAGCAGGCGGTCCACGCGATACCCTGCAGCATCGGCGGCGTTGAAAGCTCGCGCCAGAGATCTCGAGAGTTCCTCGACTGCGGCGGGGTTCGGGGCCGTATCGCCGGCCAGGCGCAGCAGGGCCGGCAGGGCGAGCCACCAGAGCAATTCCTCATAGCGCTCGCGAATAAACCAGGTGTGGCCTTCGGCATCGTGGACACCGCAGAGCCAACGAACGTCGGGATCGTGCCAGAGACCGGGCGGAATGGCGAAGGGTTCGTGCGCAGGTGACCGGGGTTCGGAAGCCGAAATGGCCACCCCGGTTTCAGAAGCGAGACCGGGGGCACCCGTCATCTTTTTCTCATCCGACCTGGCCTCCCGGGTCTCAGAAGCGAGACCGGGGGCACCCACATCTGTTGCGTTCGCGCCGATACCGGCATTGACGAGCAGCAACACTTTGACGCGGGCGGCAACGCGCCATGCCTCTTCACCCTTGAAGCCAAGCGCGGCGAAAGCCTGGCCCAACGGCTGGCGGATGCGGAGGCGATCGAAGAGATCGAGAGCGGTGTGCTCAGGCGAATGGGCATCGACGGATTGGGCCAGCGCCTGCAGCGTGCACCAGGCAAGAACCGGGCCCCACATTTCAGTGGCGGCAAATTCCGGGCTGGGACTGGGCAACATGCGCCGCGCGGCTGCAGGCCAGGGCGCAGGAAAAAGCGCCTCGATGGCCGGGATTTGCATGGCCGCCCGGAGGCTCATGACAAACGCCTGCATTTGCGAAGCAGGCTGGGCGGGCTCTTTGGCCGGCATAGGCTCACCCGCGCTACGCGGGCGCGCGCCATAGGACTCCTGAGCTACGCGCAGAAACGCTTCGGCACAGGGCCACGCGCGCTTCACATATTCGTTGCGCAGGCGCTCGGTTTTCTTTGCTCTTTGCGCGCCGATGATGCGTGGATGCTCGGCGATGTCGGCGAAGTGACGCACCAGGTTGGGGTCAAGGAACTGGCGCAGCGCATCGTGGACGGGCTGAAGCTCCAGATTCACCAGCTCATCGTCGAGGCTGGGCACGCCGCGGCCGTTGAGCCAGTCGCAAAGCCGGTCCCAGGGATGCTCCGCAGTGGGCTTCAACTCGCGCCACTCGATGAAAACGTGGCAGCCGTAGGCGTGCAGATCGAGAGTCAGCCCGCGGTCGTACACATCGTGGCTGCGGCGCAGGAATTCGAGGCCGGTGAGCGAGTCGCGCCAGGCCAGAACGGCGGCGCGGTCCCCGCTCAGGCCCAGCCCTTCGGCCAGCCGCTGCTGGCGCAGCCGTCCCGAGCCCTTGTCGGCGTATGCGGCCGAGAAATCGACGGTGCCGTGCGCGTCGGCGTAGCGATTGTGGTACACCACCAGCGCGCGCTCGCTGCCATTGCGGTTGGAGTAGGCGAAGACGTCCTCGTTGACTGTGCCGTTGGCATTGTAAAAGTCATAGAGCAGGAAGTTCCCGCTTTCGGCAAACAGCCAGCGGCGCTTGAGCAACGGCGCGATCTCGCGGTCGTGGCGCTCCACGAGCCATGGGTCGGGATCTTCCTGGTAACGCGGCCAGCGATACTCCATGCCGTACTTTTCGGTGAATCCCTCGATCTGTCCGTGGCCGAACATGGGCAGCCCGGGCAGCGTGGACATCATCACCGCGACGCCAAAATATTTGTCGCCCTTGCCGAACTGGTCGATAGCGGTGCGCTCATCGGGATTGCTCATGAAGTTGACGTAGCGCTTCATGATGTCGGGATCGAATTCGCAGGTGTTCTTGATCACGGAGCGGTACTTGGCGTTGTCCTCGTCGCGCAGCATGTTCATGAAGGCGCTGTTGTAGACGCGATGCATGCCCAGGGTGCGGACGAAGTAACCCTCCATGAGCCAGAAGGCCTCAGCGAGCAACAGCGTGCCGGGGACTTCGGCGGCGACGCGATCGACCACGTCGCGCCAGAATTCGTGGGGCATGGCGCGATCGAATTCTGCCTGCGTCATGCCGTATTCGGCGCGCGAGGGAATGGCGCCGCTGGAGCCGGGGCCGGGAAACCAGAGGCGGTGAAAGTGGCGCTTGGCCAAGGTCATGGCGGCGTCGAAACGGATGACGGGAAACAGGCGCGCCACGTGGAGAATGGTCTGAATCACCTGCTCGCGGACCGCGGGATTGAGGTAATCGAGCTGGGCCGTGTCGTTCCAGGGAAAGCTGGTGCCGTCGTTGCCATGGTAGATGTAGCGGATTTCGCCGCTGGACTTGTCGCGACGGCGGAAAACCACGGCGGCATCGGACTGGCTGTAATAGTGGTCTTCGATCTTGATTTCCACGCGGCCGTCGTGGGAAAGATCGGGACCGTTGAAGCTGTAGGAAGGATAAGGCGAATCCCAGCGTGAGATGAACCACTCGGGGTGCTCGATGACCCAGGGTGAATCGATGCCCATGTGATTGGGCACCATATCGCTGGCCAGGCGCAGGCCATGACGATAGGCGCGGTCGCGCAGGTTGATGTACGCGGGTTCGCCGCCCAGGTCCCCGGCAATGCTGTAGTCGAAGAGCGAATACGCCGAGGCCACCGCGTCCTTGTTGCCGGTAAGCTGCTTGATGGTTTTCGAGGCGCGGCTGCGCTCCCAGATGCCGATAAGCCAGAGCGAGTTGATGCCGCGATGCGCAAGCAGAGCCAGTTCTTCGTCGGGAATCTCGTCGAGCCGGCCGATGTGGCGCCCGTATTTGCGGCTCAACTGCGCCAGCCACACGTAGGTGCTCTTGGCCATGAGCACAGCGCCGGGCATCCAGGCGGTGTCGGCCGAGAAACGCTCGTATTCGTAGAGTGAATCTCCGAAGCTCGGCACTTCCGACCGTCCTGCCGGAGAAGGCCATTGCTGCGGGCCGCGGCGCGTGCCCGGTGGGTTGAACTGCGCCCAAAGGGCGAGTTCTTCTTCGCGCAGAATTTCACCGGCCATCAGCAGGAAGCGATCAAGGCTCTCGCCGAGCAGCGGCTTCCAGAGTTTGCGAATGATTTCCAGCTGATCGCTGAGCGAGCGCGGAGAGCGCAGGGCCGGCGCCCGCAACAGATCCAACAGGCTCACCGGCTTGGCGCCGGGAAGAGGGATGAGCGGGCGCGTGGCGAAGTATTGCGGCATTTGCGCCGTCACCTGGCGGTACACGGTTTTTTCGGCCAGCGGCCGGTCGTCGAAAAGCTCCTCAAACGGCTTGAAAGCCTCGTTGCGATTAGCCGTCCACAGCAGGAGCAGTTCTTCGAGGGCGGCGGCGCGATGCGGCATGCCGCCGGTCGAGCCGGCCAACCACTGCGCCGGGGTTAGCTCGCCGCGCATCACGCGTTGCCCGGGAAAATGCTCGACAAACGCGAGCAGCAGCTTGTCCAGGTGGTCGGCGCCCACCTGCGCCCCGAACCACTCCAGTGCCGAGGTCATCACCTGGGGGTCGAACTGCTCCCGGTAGCGCGCCATCAGCACGTGGCTGGCTTCGTCGATGAGTCCCATGGCAAACAGCTGGCCGGCGTGGACGGCCTGCTCAGGATGCTTTTCCACGTCGCGCACCTGATTCATGCGGTACGCGAACTCGCGGCACGCGGCCATATTGGCCAGGATCACGTTTCCTGTGTAGGAAAACAGCGATTCAGCGAACCGGTAACGTTCTCGCGCTTGTCGCGAAATGTGGAATTCCATCGTCACGAGCCAAACTCCGCGGTCATTCTCCCTACCGGCACACGGGCAAGCCGTACCGCTCCAACCCGCCATTCAGGCTGGCGCAGCTTTGTCGTCCAGCCTGCGCCAAACCTAAAGGTAAACCACTGTGGCCAAGGTAGATCAAATCAAGGCGGCCGGCCGGAAACGGTTTCTCGGCGTGGCCGGTCGATTGAGGAGTTAGATGCGAGGAGAAAATCGGCGGCCCGTCCGCACCAATATCGAAAACTGACACACAAGGCCAGCATGCGGGCAATTGTGAAGTAATCTCGATTGGGATGAAAAGCCAACCGATCGGCGGCTCGGATGATTCGACTCCGGCCGCCCGCCGGTTGGTTGTCAGGAGAGAGCGCGAGGTCTGAGGGCGCGCGCAGGAGAGCCCATTTACCGAATCGGCTTTCGCATGGGCACGTTCGCCATGTTTTGCATACACGTTGCCCGTCTGTGGCCCGAGATGCGTCTTATCGGCGAGCTATTTCCGCCCAGAGGTGAACATCGTACGGAGCGAACCCACCAGCTGCTGGTCCCTTTGATCCTCTGACGGCGCAGACGCGGGACTGGGCGATTCAACCTCTTCTGACCACTTGCTCGGCATTGCATAGGCGTTGCCCGGAGCGCTGTGGCTGCTCGGCGACGAATAGGCGCTGGCTGGAGCGCTGTGGCTGCTCGGCGTCGAGTAGGCGCCGGTTGAAACGCTGGAGCTGGGCGTGGCGCTGAAGGCGGCATTCGCGCCGCCGTTGTGATGCCCCCGGAGCCGTTCCAGGGCTTCAATATCGAGCCTGTAGTCTTCTTCAATCTGACGCCGCAATTCTTCAACCAATTGTTCTCTATCCATCTTGGATCAACCTCCTGATGCGTCTTCGAGATCTGGCGCTGGGCCTGATTGTTTCACGAGCCGCCATGATTCGATCTGACACAAAAGGGTCAGAGATGCGAACGGACCGCCCATCCTCGCTGGGGTTCCCATCGAGCGCCCGCCGCGAGGGATGCTCGATCAGGTGGCTAGCTCCCTGGTTTCCTGCTTTAATGGCCGGCGCGCCGATAAACGCCAATCGTCTGGCCCTGAGCGATGATGTGGTGAGCGATAGCGGCGTCGACTTGGCTTCTGTTAGCCCCACGCGGCAAGTTCAAACGAATATCAAGGGCGTAGAGCCTGAAAAAGTAATGGTGAAGCTCGTTTGAAGGCGGGCATGGGCCCCCGTAACCGGAGCGGCCGTAACTGTTCGTTCCTTCCATCGATCCTTGCGGCAGCGCCCGGTGCCCCGAAGCATCTTCGCCTAGTCCACGCGCCTCTGGTGGAAGGTTGAATACCAGCCAGTGGGTGAAGTCAAACGGGGCATCGGGATCGTCCATCACGATGGCAAAGCTCCTCGCCCCTGCCGGAGCGGCGGACCACTGCAGGCCGGGTGAAACTCCTGCCCCATCGCAGGTAAATGAGCGCGGAATGGCTCCCAGGTCGGCGAAGTTGGCGCTTCGCAGTTCAAGCAAGAAGCGTGGTTGGCTTTGAGCCGAGCCGGCACGCCGACTGAGGATGAGGAAACCCAAAGTGCAGCTGGAGAGAATGAGCACCGTGGCAGCGATCTTTGCCGCACGCGTTTCGGGTCGAAGAGCCGACGTCCGAAAGCTCATCTTCTCTCCCTTCAATGTGATTGAAAAAGGGCCGGTTAGCCAAGCTTACGCGCAAAATCGATTTTGGGCAACGCCATCCAGCACGAGGCCTCTGACAACTTCGTCGAGCGTTCAGCCGCGCCGGAAATCCACCCGGCCTTTTTCAATCGGCAGGCCGAGGACTTCAATTCGCCTCAGGTCGCGCGTGCCGATTCCCAACTGCTCGGCCAGTTTCAGTGTGCTGGTGCAGGTTTCGAAAGGAGGCGTGCCGCGATCGGCCATGGGGTCGAAGCCCATCAGAGCGGTGCAGACGGCATCTGTGGTGACGCAGTTGGTGCCGGCGATCAACAGGCCTGGGCGCACAGGCCGGAGATTTCTGACCCACGGGCCTTCGCCTCCCGCCACGCTTTCGATGCCGTCGATAATCGCCAGATCAATGGGCCGCGTCGCCACCAGGTCGGCGGTAACGCGTGGAACGCGGTAGCCGGGATCGCGCGGGGAGTGAGAGTCGATCTCCGGCAGCGAAGTC
>JASHQH010000053.1 GCA_030037635.1 Acidobacteriaceae bacterium | reverse complement strand
ATCAGCACATCGACATTCTTTACAATCTGCGCAATCGTCTCCACGGCCTTGTCCGCGCCCCCTGAAATCTTCCATAATTTCTCGCGGAAGTTGAGATCGAACGACGTCACCGCGCCCGCGGCCTTGGCTTCCCTCATCATCTCCGCAACCAGCGGCGCCGTAGTCGACGAGAGCGCAGCAAAGATGCCGCCCGAGTGCGCCCAGCGCACGCCGCCCGCAAAAATCTTCTTCCAGTCGAAGTCGCGGGGCTTGAGCATGGCGCCGGCTTCATTGGCGCGGTTGTAGAAGACCACCGGCGGGCGCACTCCCGCTCCTCGATCGCTGTAGACTGTGGCCATGTTGGGGCCCGTGGCGCCGTTGTGCTCAAACCGCTTGTAGATGGGTGTGACGCCCATGGCACGCACGCGCTCCGCAATCAGGTCGCCGATCGGATAGTCGACCATCGCCGACGCAACCGCCGTCTTCATCTTGAAACAGTCGGAGAGGTTCGCGGCTACGTTGAACTCACCTCCGCTCACGTGAATCAGGCACTCGGTCGCCTTGCGGAACGGAATGATCCCCGGATCGAGCCGGTGCACCAGCGCCCCCAATGCCAGAAAATCGTACTCACCGTTCTCCCGGATATTCAGCCCGTACTTCATCCTTCACCTCGTGCTTTCGTTCAACAAATCACCGCAATCCGCAGAATCTAGTCAACTTCACAGAGCCCGCAGCTTGGGCCCGGTAGCCTGTAGCTCATCGCGGTTAGTCCGCCTTATGCCTCTGCTGCACGCGCCCGCACGATGAAGCTAAACGCTAAGAGCTGGCAGCCGTCTTCCTCACGTCCGCAATCACCTGCGCCGGCGTCCACTCGTTGCCGGGATAAAACTGCGCTACTTTGCCACGGGGATCGATGAGTGTAGTCGAGAGCGTGTGCGTGATGGTGTCATCGGGCCCCTGCGTGATGCCGACGTCGAAATACTTCGCCATTTCCAGAAGCTCCGCCTTCGTGGGCACAGCGAAATCCCAATGCGCAAAAGCATTTCTCGCGTCGCTCCCGATGTACTGGGCGCCATAGGCACGCAGGCGCGCCGGCGTATCGTGGTCCGGATCGAAACTGATGCACAACAAGTGGGTTTTGGCGTAGAGCGCCGGGGTCGCGGCCAGCTGCCTGTCGATCACCGCGAAGTTATGCGTGATCAGCGGGCAGAAATTCGGCAACGGGCAACGCGTGTAGATAAAGGTCAGCAGCAGCGTCTTGCCGCGAAACTCATCCAGATGGATGGCGCGGTTGTCCTCGTTGCGAAGCTTGAAATCGGGAACGGTATCGCCCGGAGCCGGCACCTGATAGAAGATGGCCGGTTTGTAATCGGGCTTGCCCTGCGCCACAACCACGATGTGATCCAGGAAAATGTCGTCGGAGGTCTGCGAAACCAGCACGTCGGCGGTGATGGTGTCGCCGGGGTGCAGCTCGCTCAGAATGCTCGGGTCCTTGAGCTTGTACGGCATGGTCATCGCGTCCATAAAACCGGGGATGGCCTCGTGCTTGAGCGTAACTTCGCCGGTGGCGGGATTGGTCGAAACCACTTTGCCGCGCAGATGGTAGACCTTGTAATTCGCAGCTGAGTTGCCCTGCGCTTCGGGCGTGGGATGACTGCGGCAGCCGGAGACAACGGCGAGGGCGAGCAATGAGGCCGCGAGGAAGATACGCATCACATGCCCTAGTGTACAACCCGTGGACTGACCACCAGAGTGCCCGAACCGGTTGCGTAGATGCGGATTTGAACGGGCCCGGCCTAACCGCAATCTGTTCGGAGCCTGTTCGGGCTTGCCCTGAGTTTGCCCAAGGGGTGCTTTTATGCCGCATATCAATCCGCTTTACTCGCGCTTCCTAAGTAAAGTCCCATTCAGCGCGCCGTAGGCGCAGAGTTTATTGGCCCCGCGATTCAGCGTGGGGAAAGTGGATTGTTAAAACTGATCCAGACGCTCCGTAGGGACGACGCGAGGACATTTCTTATGCAGCAATCAATATTCCGTGAAGGATGTTTCTTTCAAGCTGACCCACTACCCGGGTGTCATGCTTGCAGACCGTGATTCACTGTTCCAACTGAGCCGTCAGCAGCCCATGCCAACAGCGGTATCCTTGGGATGAACTGCCAACTACGACCTGTGACTTCTCAACTGACATCGATAGACGCGTGGCTGCGCGGCGGCGGGCTGGTGGTCACGGCCAGCGAGCGTGCGGCGCGATCGCTCACCGCAGCATTTCATCGCGCACGGCGCGATGAGGGTCTCACCGCCTGGCCCGCTCCCGCGATTCAGGACTGCCACATTTTTGTCCGCGCCGCGTGGGATGCCCACGGGAGCGACGACCGCGCCGTGCTGAATCTGCTGCAGGAGCAGTCGATTTGGGCTGGAATTGCGGCCGCGGCGGCGCCGCAGGCCGCCGCATTGGCGGGCTCGCGCGAACGCCTGGCGGCGCTGGCCATGGAGGCGCACCGGCTGCTTTGCGATTACGCTCCGCGGTTCCTCGATCCGCGCACGCGCGCCGGTTGGGCTCAGGACGCGGCCGCATTCAGCACATGGCTTGCAGAGTTCGATGCCATTTGCCGCCAGGGAAAATTGATCAGTGCAGCGCGGTTGCCGCTTGAATTGAAGGCCGCACTGCAGGCGAATTCGGCGGCGCGCCCTCCGCTGCTGCTCGCAGGATTCGACCGCCTTCTGCCCGCGCAGCGCGAACTCTTCGATGCCTGGGGCGGCTGGAGCGAAGCAGCGCCCGGTGAAAGCGCCAAACGGATCGCATTCCACGAAGCGGCCGATCCCGCTCAAGAGCTGGCCGCATGCGCGCTCTGGTGCAAAAGCCGGTTGGCGGCCGATCCCGGCGCGCGGCTGCTCGTGGTGGCCCAGGATGTTCGCGAACGCCGCGGCGAGATGGAACGCGCCTTTCTGCGCTTCGCGAGCGAAAGCGCCGAAGATGCCAAGTTTTCTGAGCTTTTTGAGTTCTCTCTCGGTGTGCCGTTGAGCCAGGTGCCGGCGGTCCGCAGCGCGCTGCTGCTGCTGCACTGGCTTACCGATGCGGTTGACGAGCACGAGCTCGACTGGCTGGTTGGGAGCGGCGCGTCGGGCGCATCGCAGAAAGAGTCGCTGGCTTTAGCCGCTTTCTTGCGCGCTGTGCGCAGGCGGGGCTTGCAGCGCACGCGATGGACGCTGAACGATTTTCTGCGCCAGATGCCGGGAGCAGCGCTGCCCTCAGTATGGATGGCGCGCATGACAGCGGCGCAGAGGCGGCTCGAGAATTTTGCCCGCCGTACGCAGACGCCGCTGGATTGGGCCGGCTTTACGCCGCAATTGCTTGAGGCGACGGGATGGCCAGGCGCGCTCGCACTCACCAGCGCCGCGTTCCAGGCTCTGCAGCGCTGGCAGCAGACAGTCGATGAATGCGCTTCGCTCGGATTCGACGGCCGTCGCATGGAATGGAACGAATTTCTTGCGGTTCTCGATCGCGCGGTGGATGAAACCCTCTTTGCGCCGGAGTCGCAAGATGCACCGATTCTAATTGCGGGCCCTGCCGAATCTGCCGGGCTGGCGGCCAATGCGATCTGGTTTCTGGGCCTGAACGAGGATGCATGGCCGCCGGCCGGCGCAACCCATCCACTGCTTCCGCTTGTGGTTCAGCGGCAAGCGGGCATGCCGCATGGTTCCGTGCAGCTTGATTGGGAGTTGGCAGACGCCACAACACGCCGCCTGCTGGCTTCGGCAGATGAAGTGCACTTCAGCTACGCGCGGCAGAATGAGGACGTGGAGGCGCGGCCCTCGCGGCTCCTCGTGCAGTTAGCCGGCGCACCGGAGCCATTGAAGCCTGAGCTGATCGCCCCCGCCATTTCTGCATCCGCTACCGAGGATTTTTATGACGAGAGCCTGATTCCCTTCCCTCTTTCCCATGCATCCGGCGGAGCCAACGTTCTCACCTTCCAATCGCAGTGCCCATTTAAGGCATTTGCAACCATGCGCCTCGCCGCCCAGAGCTGGGATCCGGCCGAAGCCGGACTCACCGCGGCCGAGCGCGGCCAATTGCTTCATGCCGTCCTGCATTCCGTGTGGGCGGGCCCTCCCGGCGGAATCCGCACGCACGCGGAGCTCGTGGCCGAGGCTGACTTGCCGGGCTTCGTGGCCCGCCACGTGCGCTTGGCCTTGCAGGCTAGGCTGCCGGCCCGCGCGCGCCATTCCATGCCGGAGCGTTACCTCGCGCTCGAAACCACGCGGCTTACAAACCTCGTGACCGAGTGGCTGGAATTCGAGCGGAAACGCGTCCCGTTTTCCGTTGCAGCGACCGAGGTGGCTGCAAGCCCGTCAATCGCGGGTCTCACCCTCAAACTGCGGCTCGACCGCATCGATCGCCTCATCGATGAAACGCTTCTCGTGATCGATTACAAATCAGGCAGCGTGGATGCGAGGTCGTGGAATCTGCCGCGGCCCGACGATGTGCAGTTGCCGCAGTATGCGTGCTTCGCACTTGACCAAAAGCTGAGGGCGCAGATCGGCGGCGAAACCATGCCAGGCAGCACCCAGGGTCTCGGCGAAGCCCAGTACGCGTGGCTTGGCGGGCTGGTTTTTGCCAAAGTGCGAGCGGGAGAAACGAAATTCGCCGGCCGCGTAGGCCATGCCAGGCAGACGCTGTGTCCTGACCTGCACGCAAGCTCCAACCTGGTGAAGATCCCGCTCACTCC
Source organism: Acidobacteriaceae bacterium (assembly GCA_030037635.1). Taxonomy (GTDB): domain Bacteria; phylum Acidobacteriota; class Terriglobia; order Terriglobales; family Acidobacteriaceae; genus Telmatobacter. Next base: position 10,587 of record JASHQH010000053.1, on the reverse strand, counting down.
AGAGCAGACTGCGAATTGGAGCACCTACATTTGGGATTGCGCTCAGGATTTTCTTGCCGGCCGCGCCGACGTCGATCCGCGTCGGTTTCCTGAAACCTGCGAGCGCTGCAAGCTCCAGACGCTTTGCCGTATCCAGGAAAATCAGCTGCAGCCGGAAGACGAAAATAACGAAAATGGCGAGGAAGACGGCGATGCCTAGCGTGCTTCCTAAGAATCCCCCGCCCGATCAGGCGCAACGCGACCGGGCGCTTGACCCACGCCGTTCAATTCTGGTGCGGGCGCCGGCAGGCTCGGGAAAAACCACGCTCCTTGTAGAGCGATTTCTGCGCCTGCTCGCGGACGTCGACGAGCCGCGAGAGATCGTAGCCATTACCTTCACCAGGGCCGCTGCCGCCGAGATGCGCAACCGGATTCTCGACGAGCTGAGGAACGTTGAGCCCGGCCCCCTTGCACGGCAAGCGCTCGAACACTCGCGCCTCCGCGGATGGAACCTGCCCGATCTGCCTGCGCAACTGCGTATCTCGACCATCGACTCCTTCTGCCGCGATCTCGCGCTGCAGCGGCCCTTGCTTTCCGGCTTGGGCGGAAGCCTCGAAATCAGCGAAAGGCCCATCGAGCTCTACCGCCGCGCCGCCCGCCGCACGCTCGAGCATGTGGGAAAAGACGATGCGGAGCTGAGCGCGGCCATTGAAACGCTGCTGCTTTGGCGCGACAACAACTGGCGGGAGATGGAAAGCCTGGTGGTCCAAATGCTCACCAATCGCGACCGATGGATGCAGAGCTTCGTGCTCTTGCCCCATCCCGATTGGAACGCGTTGCGCGCACGCTTGGAGCGCTCGTTTCCGCAGCCCCTCGGCGGCGATTCCAGTGTGGTTCGCTACACCCAGCAGGAATGGGCCATCGTGCGCGCTTGCTTCACGCTGCTGCGGCGCGCGGCGGGCGAGCTGAAGGTGGTGTTCGCCGAGACGGCAACCGCGGACTTCATTGAAATTGCGCAGATTGCCATGGAAGTGCTCAAGGGCGAAGGCGATCTGCCCAGCGAGAGCGCTCTCGGGCTCGTCGACGGCATCCGGCATTTGCTGGTGGATGAGTTCCAGGATACGAGCCGGCGCCAGCACGAATTCCTGGCGCGATTGATTGCAGCGTGGCCTGAACGCGAGGGTCGCACTGTGTTTGTCGTTGGCGACCCCCTGCAGTCTATTTATGGATTTCGTGATGCCGACGCCGAGCTCTTCCCGCGCGTCGAGACACTCGGCCTGGAGATTCACGGAGATTTGCCGCTGCGCTTCGATTCCCTGCTGCTGACAGCGAATTTCCGCAGCGCGCAGCGCCTGGTGGAGCACATCAACCAGACGTTCACTCGCCTCTATGCAGAGGACGATGGAAGCGGCCTCGTTTACCGGGAGGTAGAGGCTGCTCGCGCGGACGCCATCACCGCCGGGCCGCAACTGGTCATCCAGCCGGCGGCCTGCATGCACCTCCACCTGGACTTTATGCCCGAGATCCTGCGTATCGACGCGCGCGGCTTCACCCCGGCGCTGAAGAAAGTGAATGAGGAGCAGCGCCAGGCGGCGCGTGAAAAGCAAATCGCAGCCATCGTCGCCGTGATCCGCGAACATCTGCACAGAATCGAAGAAGCGCGCAAGAAGAACGCCAGGTACCGCGTGGCCGTGCTGGCCCGTGCCCGGACTGCGCTGGCTCCAGTAGCGCAGGCGCTGCGCGATGCGGAAATTCCCTTTCGCGCCGTGAAGCTCGAATCCCTGGGCGAGCGGCCTGAGATTCTCGACGCGCTGGCCCTGGCGCGCGCGCTCCTCAATCCTGAGGACCGCGTGGCCTGGCTGGGCGTTTTGCGCGCACCTTGGTGCGGGCTTTCGCTCGCTGACCTGCATGCGCTCACCAGCGCTGACGACGCGGAAATTGCTGCCCGCCCGGTGCCGCAATTGATGGCCGAAAGGGCCTCCTTGTTGAGCAACGCAGGCCGCGTGGCCGTGGAGCGCGTGCTCCGCGCGGCGGAGTTTGCCAGGCGTCTGCGCGCCGTGCAGCCGGCAGCCGCAACCGGAACCTGGCTGGAGCAGGTTTGGTTGCACTTGGGCGGGGCGCATTGCGTGGATGCCACCGGGCGCGCCAATCTTGACTTGCTTTGGAAGAGCCTCGACGGCTTGCCGCAAGGAGAGCCCGCTCTGCTTGGCTCGGGGCTCGATGCCGCCATCGGCGATCTGAAAGCGCAACCCGATCCCGCCGCCAATAGCGAATGCGGCGTACAGTTGATGACCATTCACCAATCGAAGGGGCTGGAGTTCGAAGTTGTGTTGGTGCCGGAGCTGGAGGCCGGCGCCGGCCGCAGCGAGCTCCAGCTGCTCTCGTGGCTGGAACGCGGCATTCTGCCGGAAAATGAAGATGGTGATCACGACGATGCGGGCCCGATCACGGAATTTCTGGTGGCGCCGCTTCAATCCAAGGGCGCCGAGCGCGGCAAAGCCAAAGAATGGATCGATCGCCTTCACCGTGATCGCGAAAGGCAGGAACTGCGGCGATTGTTCTACGTAGCCGCCACGCGGGCACGCGAGCAGCTGCATCTGTTCGCGCGGCCTTCGTACAAAACCGGTCAGGACGGAATGCCCTGCCTGATCCAGCCGCGCGAAAGCCTGCTGAAGACCGCATGGCCGGCGCTGCAACAACAGGTTGAAGAGTCCTTCGCCGCGTGGTCTGCTGAAGCCGCTGCGACGCCCCAGCCTCTGATTCTGGAATCTGTCGCGGCCGGCGACGAAGCCGAGGTCATTGAAATGCCTTCGCCCGCAAAGCCCGCGCGCGTGCGCCGGCTGCCTGCTCAGTTCGCCGCTTCACCCGCCACGCCAACTGGCGGAGCCGCAGAAACTCCCCTTGCAGGCGTGGCTAGCCTTTACGAGCGCCACGAGGGTGGACTGCTGGTGCGGCTGCTGGGCAAGGCCGTCCACGAGCTGCTCGAGGAGCTGGCGCGGATTCGTGCCGCGCACGCAGCCGAAGCGCCTCGCCTTGCGCTTGCCCGCCTGATGCCGCGGGTTGCAGCGCAAATCCGCACAGCCGGTGTTGAGCCCGCACATGCCCATCGCATCGCCGCGCAGGCCATGCAGATCGTGCTTGACGCTGCCGACGATCCCAACGCGCAATGGATTCTTGCGCCGCATGCTGGCGCTGCCAATGAGGTCCGCTGGACCGGAATTCTGGACGGGAGTTTGCGCACGGTGCAGGTGGATCGCGTGTTTCGCGCCGGAGCCGCTCCCGGAACGCTCGCCGATTCAAACCACGAGAGCGGTACCTGGTGGATTATCGATTACAAAACTGCGCAAGAGGGCGGACTCGATCCGGCCGCCGCGCTGCCCCAATTGCGCGCGATCTTTGCACCGCAGGTGGAGGCATACGGCAAAATTCTTCGCAATCTCTACGGCGCCGGCAGCCGTGTGTGCGCCGGGTTGTATTACCCGCGCATGGGGCAGTTTGATTGGTGGCAGCTATAACTGCGAGCGGCGCCGCCCGCAAAAAACGCATAGGCCCGCGCTCCCAAACTCCCCTCGTTCCTTGCTCCCTGTCTCTCTGTTCCCTGTTCCCTAATCCCCGACCCCTGTCTCTCTACACCTTGCAAAGCTCCTCGGCCAGCAGGTCGCGGCGAGCCAGGATCAGCCGGTCAGCGTTGCGCAGCAGCAGCGCGTAGGCCAGAACCGCCAAAATCGCGAAGGGCGCAAAAATCCACGCCCCCAGCCACGGATCGGCAAAGTGCCGCGAGAGCAGCGCCACCGGAACCTGCAGAAGCAAACTGCCGAACAACACCAGAAGAACCAGCAGACCGCTGGTGCGATTGCCGGGTACTCCGCGCCGCTGTGGCAATTTGCCGGGAACAAATTTGCGCGGCGCCTGGATGGAACGGAAGGTTCCCAGGGTGAGATTGGCCGCGACCACGAAGATCGCCCACAGCAACGTCGACACCTCCGTCGACTCCGGAATTGGCGCGTGTGCCAGCATGGCGACCACAATCCAGGCGAGGCTCGCCTCGATCGCAATGAGCGACAGGCTGAGAAGATTCTTGGCTACGATCACGTCGCGCAGACGTACCGGCGCGAGCAGATAAAGCTGCACGCCCAGGCCATCGGCGCCAAAGATGTTGTAGAGGGTGGCAAGCAAACCCGCCAGAACATAAGCCAGGGCTCCGGGAAGAAGATAGCGCGGATGCTGGGAGAAGATCCCGCGGTTGAGTACCACGAGGATGGCGAGGGGATAAAACATTCCCATGAGTTGCGCGCTGTTGCTGCGCAGGATGAGCCACTCCTTGCGAAGGCATGCGGCCACCACGGGCGGAAGAACCGGCGGCGCCAGCGGCGGCGGCGCGGAGACCGCGATTTTCGGTTGGGGCGCGGCGGCTTTGACGCGTGACGGCGCATTGGCTGGAGCCAGGCGGCTTGCGCCTTCGCTCAGGTACTCGCCGAGAAACTGCTTATGCAGCCGGATGGCGAACACTGCCGCAAAGAGCGCTGTGCTCGCCAGCAAGGCCGCAAACGGTACGATCGCGGCAAAGGGGTGTACGCCTTTGAGAATCGTGTCCGATGCGAATCCCGGCGGCAGCCAGTCGAGATAGCCGTGCGACACGCGCACAAAACGGACCAGCCAGCTATTGGCGGCGCCGGGAGGGTGTGACGGAGCGCGCAGGTTGAGGAACTGGAATGCCACAGCCACCAGCGCCATAAGAATGCCAAAGACCTCGCGGAAGCGGCGATTGGCCAGCCAGCGCTCCATCCATGCGCCGATCATGCGCGTGAAAAAAATATTGGTCCAGGCGTAGATGGCCAGCGCAAGCAGCGCGGGAGCGGCTAGCGCAGGTTCAGCTATACCGATTCCCACCGCGGCTGCCAGCAGGGCCAGGCAACCGACAATGGTGCTGGGCGTCAGGAAACCTATCATGACGCGCAGAACAAAATAACGGCCGAAACGCAGCGGAAAACGCAGCAGCGAAGCCGGGTCAAATTGAGAAAGAGACGCCGCCATGCTCAAGCCGTTGACGGCCACAAATTGCCACAGCAGCGTGATGCCGGCCAGCAGCGACGACAGATTGTGCGCATGGTGATGAGCCACCTGGTCCCACGCCAGAAAGCCGCTGCCAACCACGGGACCGACGACCAGGAGTGCAAGAAACGGCCAGACCAGGATACGCAGCAGAATCACAAAAGCGAGGCTGACCGCCTGGCGCGCAGTCGAGGGACGGCGGCGAAACGTGCTATTGACGAACGCCCGCCAGCGCATCCAGGCCACGGCCAGAAGCTGCGTCCGCGCGGAAATAGGTTCAGGATATGCAGGACGCGCCACGCCGCCATTCACTTCAGCCATGACAGCTCCTGCTCCGGCGCCGTGACTCCCCTGTTGCCTTCGCGATCGGTGCCCACCACTTCGAGGAAGATTTCTTCGAGGCTGCGCGGCTTCTCGCTCGAAGCTTCCGGTCCCGAACCTGGCTCACGCGCGCGCCCGGCGCCGGCGCGCAGCTCTTCGAGCGATCCCTGCGCCACCAGTTGGCCGCGATGAATAATAGCGATATGCGTGCAGAGCCTTTCCACGATCTCGAGCACATGCGAGGTCAGGAACACCGTGGCGCCGCGTGCAATCATGCGCTGCAGCATGGCTTTTAGCGTTCCTGCCGCCACCGCGTCTACGCCTTCAAAAGGCTCGTCGAGAAAAAGCACCTTGGGGCCGTGGATCACCGCGGCCGCCAACGCCACCTTTTTCTGCATGCCATGCGAGAAGTCCGTGATCAGCTTCTTCTCCTCGTCGGCCAGCTGCATGAACTCCAGCAGCTCCTGCGTGCGCTGCAAGGTCGTCGCTCGATCGAGGCCGTACATGCGGCCCACAAAGCGCAGGTACTCGCTGGCGGTCAGCCGGCCAAACAGCGCCATGCCCTCCGGCACCACGCCGATCTGCCGCTTGATTTCGGCGGAGTTCGACTCCAGATCCTGGCCCAGAATCCGAATGCTGCCCGACGTGGGCGCCAGCAGGCCAGTCAGCATTTTAATCGTCGTGGACTTGCCCGCGCCGTTGGGACCGAGAAAGCCGAAGAACTGCCCCGCGTCCACGCGGAGATTCACGTCCTGAACGGCGGTGAAATCGCCGAAGCGGCGAGTGAGCGCGGTGGTATCGATGGCAGGCGTCGTCATTCTATCCAGGTCGAAATCACCGCATGGCAGCGGGCGTCCCGAGAAAATTCTCAGGGTTTACGTTGAAGGTTCTACGAGTGTGATTCTACCGGATCGGGGCACTCGCCTCCGGGTATATCCTGTCAGCAGATTGTTCGTTTTTTCGCCTTCATCCTCAGGAGGATCTCCGATGGCAAAGTCGACAAAAGCAAGTTCCCCCGCAAGGACCTCCGCAAAACCGCGCAAGGCGGCGGTCGCAAAGAAAAACGGCAACGGAAAAGTGGCGCAAATGGCGCCTCCGCGCGAGCGCGTTGCGGAACTTGCGCATCAATTCTGGATTGAGCGCGGCTATCAGCACGGCTTCGATGCGGAAGATTGGTTCCGCGCCGAGCAGGAGCTGCGCCAAAAGGCATCATAGCGGTGATTTCGGCGCCGAGGCCTTTCCGTTCGCGCGCGCAATGGCTTGCGGTCAAAAAACAGGGAACGGAGTTAGGGAACGGGGATTAGTCAAGGTCAAAAGCCCGTGTTCCCTCAGCAGTTTTTGCTATTGCAGGTTTGCCATCAGGTTTTCGAGAGCCGATTTGGGCGGTCGCACCAGCGACTCGGGCAGCGTGGCCAGCGGATCCTCCACCAGGTTCAACTGATCGATGAACGTTTCCTTCTGTGCATCGATATAGAAAATGCCGGTCAGAACCTCGTCCTTTTCGTGGGCTTCCATCAGGGTGCGCACGGCGTTGGCCTTGTTGGTGGGATCGTAATCCTCAAGCAGCTTGCGCAGCCTGAGTTGTGAGCCGTCGTGCATCTCCACTGAGTAAACTTGGCCGGAATCATAATCGACTTCGATATCGTCGAAGCTGGCCACGAATCCGATCTCGTTGATGGGCTCGTCGTTTTCCTGCAGGAATTTGTAGCTCTTGGTTGACCCCTCGTGGTCGTTAAAGGTGACGCAGGGGCTGATCACGTCCAGCATCACCGTGCCGCGGTGTGCAATCGCAGCCTTGAGCATTGAAAGCAACTGCTTTTTGTCGCCCGAGAAGGATCGGCCCACGAATGTCGCGCCCAGCTGGATGGCCAGCGCGCACGTATCAATGGGCGGCAGCTCGTTGATCACGCCGGTTTTGAGCTTTGAGCCGATATCGGCCGTGGCCGAAAATTGCCCCTTGGTCAACCCGTACACGCCGTTGTCTTCAATGATGTAGATCATGGGCAGATTGCGGCGCATCAGGTGAACAAACTGGCCCATCCCGATGGAGGCGGTATCGCCGTCGCCTGAAACGCCCAGCGCCTGCATGGTGCGATTGGCCAGCACCGCGCCCGTGGTAATCGAGGGCATGCGCCCGTGCACGCCGTTAAAGCTGAACGCGCGATTCATGAAGTACGCAGGGCTCTTCGACGAGCAGCCGATCCCGCTCATCTTCAGCACCCGCTCCGGCTGCACCCCCATCTCCCACATGGCATCGATAATGCGCTCGGAGATGGCGTTGTGGCCGCAGCCCGCGCAAAGCGTCGACTTGCCGCCCCGATACTCCACCATCGGCAGGCCGATGTGGTTCACTTTCGGGCCCGTGGCCCCGTTGGCACTTGTGGTCGCCATTACAAACCCTCCTTGGCGGCAAACTCGTCGCTAATGCTGCGTGCATCGGCCGGCAATCCGTTATAGTGCAGAATGCTGCGCAGCTTCACCACCTGCTCGGCAGCCAGATCCAGCTTGAGCAGGCTCGCCATCTGCGCATCGCGGTTCTGTTCTACCACGTAAACGCGCTCATGGCTCGCCACGAAGTCGTGAACCTCCCGCGCCAATGGAAAAGCGCGAATGCGCAGATAGTCCACAGCGAGGCCGTGCTCTTTTTCAATCTGATCGAGGCTTTCGCGCAACGCAAAGTCGGTGGAACCGTAGGCGATGAAGCCAACCTTCGATCGTCCGTTGCGGAATACCACGGGTGTCGGCCCCAGCTTGCGCGCGCTCTCAAACTTGCGGGATAGCCGATCCATCACCTCCTGGTACTCGTCGGGGCGCTCGGTGTAGCCGCCTGCGGCGTTGTGACCTGACCCGCGCGTAAAGTAAGCCGCCTTGGGATGCTCGGTGCCGGGCAAAGTGCGCCAGCCGATGGCGTCGCCATTCACGTCCTTGTAACGCGCAAAGCCGCCCGCCTTCTCAAGCTCCTCCGCCGAGAGAATCTTGCCGCGATCGAGCGGTTTTTCGGGGTACGCGAAGGGATCCGACATCCAGTTGTTCATCCCCAGATCGAGATCGGTGAGCACAAACACCGGCGTCTGCAGCCGCTCGGCCAGATCAAACGCCGCGTAGCTCAGCTCGAAGCACTCGCGCACGCTGCCGGGAAGCAAAATCACGTGCTCGGTGTCGCCGTGCGAGAGGAAGGCCGTCGACAGCAGGTCGGCCTGCTGCGTGCGCGTGGGCATGCCCGTGGAGGGTCCGGCGCGCTGCACGTCGAAAATTACGCCCGGAATCTCGGCGTAATACCCGAGGCCCGCAAACTCAGCCATCAGCGAGATGCCCGGCCCTGAGGTCGAGGTCATAGAACGCGCGCCGGCCCAGCCTGCGCCCAACACCATGCCGATCGCCGCCAGCTCGTCTTCAGCCTGCACCACGGCGAAGGTCGCCTTGCCCTCGGGCGTGACGCGGAATTTCTTCAGCAGATCGGTCGTGGCTTCGATGAGCGAAGTGGACGGAGTAATGGGATACCATGCCACCACCGTGACCCCCGCAAACACTGCGCCCATGCCGCAGGCGGCGTTGCCGTCGACGATAATCTTGCCCGCCGTGCCGTTCATCGCCTCGATAAAGAACGGGTCGCGCTTGGTGAAGTTCACCCGGGCGTACTCATATCCTGTTTCCACCGCGCCGAAGTTCAGATCGAAGACCTTCTGCTTCTTGGCGAACTGCTTCTGCACGCCCTTTTCCACTACCTTGAGGTCGATTCCGAGCAACTGCGCGACCACGCCCACGTAGACCATGTTTTTCACAAGCTTGCGCAACTTGGCTTCGGGGCATACGGCTTGAGTCAACTTGTCGAACGGCACCGGATAGCACACCACGTCATCGCGGTAGGTGCTCAGATTCAGATACTCCTCGTAGATAGCGACGGCGCCCGCCGGCAGCGCCATGATGTCCTCGCGCGCAGTCTCAGGATTGAGCGCCACCAACACATCGGATTCGCGCTTGCGCGCCACGTAGCCGTCCTTGCTGGCGCGGATGGTGTACCAAGTGGGCAGTCCCGCAATGTTCGACGGGAACAGGTTCTTGCCGCTCACCGGAACACCCATCCCAAAAATGCTCTTGAGCAGGACACTGTTGGCCGATTGCGACCCGGAACCGTTGACTGTGGCTACGATGATGCTGAAGTCGTTGACGACGCGCGGACGTGCGCTGCTTTCGCCCTCTTCTTGACCCAGGGCCAGGTTTCCTGACGCCATTTGGCGCGATTCCCTTCCGGTAAATACCTTGAGAGTTCCTCGGGGCGGAGATTCTTCACGCCCCTCTAGTGATTATAGTCACTTCGCAGAGTCGCCGTTCCACACCGCGCCACAAAGGTAACCCCTTTGTTTCCTGCCTCCGCCTAATTCAACCCTTCGGGTCCTCAGCCCACCAACTTTCCCGCCCTAAGCCCAACCCCCGCACTCCGGATAGGTTACTTGTGGTTACCTTCGCGCTCTCCGCCAAGTGACTGACTTCCCATGCGGTTTGCTGCCGAAGTGCGATGGCAGCGAACCCGCCTCTGCAACATGATGGAACCACGAAGTGAAATTGGAGAGATTCCAATGGTGCATCCCATGGTCGGTAGGATCAAAAATCGCATCTTCGCTGGCCTGAAAGCCCGCAAGAGCCCCCTGGCGAAGGACGACGGCAATATCCTCGTCGAACTCGCTCTGACACTCCCCGTGCTTATGCTCCTGTTTACGGGCGTGATCTCTTTTGCCATTGCTTACGGCAATCAACTGTCGCTCACCCAGGCCGTCGGCATCGGAGGCGAGTATCTCCAGCAGCTCCGCGGCGGCACCACCGATCCTTGCGCCTCTGTGTTGTCGGCGATCGAGAACGCTGCGCCTTACCTCACCGCAAGCAACATCAGCCTTACCATCACCATGAACGGCAACAAGGAAAGCGGCAGTTCCTGCCCCGGCGATCAAACGGATCTGGAACAGGGAACGCCCGTCACCGTATACGCCACCTACCCCTGTACCCTCTCCATCTACAGCATGAAATTTACCTCCGCCTGTCAGCTCTCGGCTGAGGTCACGGAGTACGAGTACTGATATGAAATCACGCAAAGGAAATCCTATGAGGCGGATCAGCAGCTCACTCTTCCCCCGGCTGATGGCCGGTGAATCTGGACAAACCCTGCCGTGGATTGCCGGCATCGCTTCGGTATTTATGGCCATGGGCGGAGGCCTCGGACTCGATCTCGGCCGCGCCTAT
>JASHQH010000052.1 GCA_030037635.1 Acidobacteriaceae bacterium | reverse complement strand
GGCTCAATGCTTTGGCAAATTAATGATCGAAGCCGGCGCGGGCGCGGAGCAGGACCGATCTACGCAAACCGACGCAGGTACGGCAATTACGGCAACCGGCTTCCTCATGTGGCTGCGGGTAGGTTCAGCCGTAGCTCGAGCGGCCCTTCCGCGCCTCCAGTGTATCGTTGGCGGCGGCCGACGCCTACCGCCTCGTCTTTAGTCTCCAGCCACTGCCTGGCCTGACGCCGGAGCCGTCTTGCTTTGCCGGCGTTGCCGGGCTACGTACTCAACGTTTTCCAGAACCCGCTTGGCATTCGCTCGATAATTGAACTGCTCATCGAAACACTTCCTGCCCCGTATCTTGAAATCTGCCAGTTCCTCACTGCTCAGCTCCGACCAGCGCCGCAGTGAGGCTTCGGTCCCCGCAACCGTGTCTTCGTCGACAAATCCTGCCGAAGATCTCGCGACTTCCCGCCAGATATTTACCTTATTCGACACAATGACCGGCAGACCGCAAGCCAGAGCCTCCGCCACTGCCACGCCGAAGTTCTCCTGATGCGAGGGCAAGACAAAAACTTCTGCAGACGCAAACCCGCCCCACTTCAGTGAGCCACTCAGCATCCCCGCCCAGGTGATCCGATCCGCGATGCCCAGTTTCACCACCAGAGCCTCGAGCTCGCTTTGCCAGCCGTCCGGGTCCGGACCCGCTATGACCAGATGCCATGCCGGGTCCTTTGCCAGCACACCGTGAAACGCCCTGATGAGGACATCGGTGCCTTTCTTGGGGTGAATCCGCCCCAGAAACAGGGCTAACCGCTTGCCGCGAAGATGCGGCCAGCGGCACAGAAACTCTTCGCCCGCCGCCGTCAGGTCGCAATCGGGACCGAACGTGCCGTAGGGCATCAGCATCTCGTGCACTCGATACGGTGAGAACGACTGCCTGGCCAGAATCATCTCTTCTTCACAGGTAAAGAAAACCGCCGTTGCATTGCGTAGAATCCGCTCCAGGATGGTGTGCCAATAGATCGTCTTTTTAACGTGCTTGAGCGGGAAGTTTCTCTTGAAATACGGATCGAGCATGCCATGCGGGAAAACGGCGTACGGAATTCCTGTACCGGCAAGAGCCCGGTAGGCTGCAACCGTGTTGTATTGCCATATGCAGTTGATTACGACAACATCGAAACGGGAGAGATTCTCCTTGAGCCACGGTACCGTCTGGGATGAAAAACCATATCGAACCGGGTCCTTTCCCAGCCCGGTCACGGCGGCGGGAAATTCGCATCGGCGCGCATATTCAGGTGAATTTAATGAGGCAACTTCGACTTCGTGCCCTCCCATCCGATAGATTCCGCAAAGCTGCCTCAGGCCCTCCACCGGCCCTCCGTAGCCCCGATCGATCGACGGAATGACGTGCAGTATTCTCATTGGCCTTCCGGTACGAACTCTTTGATCACCGATTGCGCCCAGCGCCGCGTCCAGGGATTTGCCTGCTTGGATGGGCAGTGTTGGCCGTTCGAATTTCCGCTCGCCATGGCGTCGGCAAGCCACTGCGCCATGGGCACACAAAACCCCGTTTTGCGGCGATTGATGATTTCAGCCGGCAATGGCTTTTGGGGCGAACATGCCAGCATTCGTTTGCCGTTTCCGCCCGTGAATCCCGGATGACAGAGTTGGAGCGCATCCAGCAAAGCCGCATCCACCAGCGGCGTGCGCAACTCCAGCGAGTGGTCCATGCTGGCCCAATCACTGTCGCGAAGCAATTGGTTGCGCAGATAGAGACTGGAATCAAGTAAACAAACACCGCCGGGGCCATTTACTGCATTGGCTTTAGCCACGCCGGGCGGAGATCCGCCCAGCCGCTCCAAACCTTCCGCCGCCTGTTCCGGATCCATAAAATCCGGTAGTTCCCGCGGCAGGAACAGCGAGCGCTTCAGAAAATAAGTCCCCTCCATCGAATTCATGAATTCGGGAATGCCTTTTACCTTGGGGTGTGCGCCGTCATGGGCAAGATAGGCGCAGGCCTTTTCCACCAGGAAATGCCCGCTTGGAATAGCCGCCGCCACGCTGCCCAGCATGGCGGCGCGAGGCACTTGTCGGGCCAGGGAATATCCGTAAAACGCCTCATCGCCACCCACCCCCGAAAGCACCACCTTGTAGCCCCGTTCCCGAGCGGCTTTGCTCGCAAACCAGGTGTTGACCCCATCGATCGAGGGCATATCCATGGCATCCAGAATTCTGGGAAGATCTTCTTTAAACTCCTCATGCGATATGCGCCGCACCGTATGCGGCAACCCGTAGTGCTTCGCAATCGCGGCAGCAACCGGCGCCTCATCCTCATGCAACGAAGAAAATTCGTCGAAGCCGATGGTAACGCCCTCAACCTTGGCGCCCAGTTCGCTGGCCAACCCGGCGATGGCTCCGGAATCGATTCCGCCGGAAAGAAACACGCTCACCGGTACGTCTGAAACCAGATGAGCGCGCACCGAATCCTTGACCGCGCCGCGCACCCGCTCCTGCAATTCCTGAGGCGGAGGCGTCTTGCCCTCGCGGCGCCATCTATCCCGGATGTCGCTCCAACA
>JASHQH010000006.1 GCA_030037635.1 Acidobacteriaceae bacterium | reverse complement strand
GTGTCGCAGCCGGCCTCGACGGCCTTCATCTTCAGGTCGCCCTGCAGGTGGTTGAGGAAGCCGATAATGGAGACGGCCTTCTTGAATTTGGCTTTGAACTTGGGAATCAGCGCCATGGGCTTGGCGTTCAGATTGTTCAGATCGAATACCAGAAGCGAAGGCCGTTCCGGTTCGGGCGCGTCGTAGATGCGGGCCACCATCTCTTTGCTGTCGCCCTTCACGAACTCCACCTTCACGCCCAATTTGCGGGCAGATTCCTGGATCTTGGCCAGGAAAAAAAGATCTTCAATGAAGCAGAAGATGCGCGTGGGGGCGTCTTCGCGAACGGGGGCGGCGGGCTTTGCGGAATAGAGGTCGGGATAATATGCTCCGCCGTGGCCATTGCCCGCGATCTGGATGGTGGACGGGGGCCCATCGGCGACGTTGCCATTGACCGCGCGATAACTGTGGTCCATGGGACCGACAAACATTCGCGGGCCCTTTTGCCGGCCCTTGCGCTTGCCCTGCTGTGGCGCGCCGATGCTGTTTCCGGGCGGGCCGGACGAAGCCGCGGATTTCTGGAAGAACTTCTTCTTCTTCCGGCTCTGGTGCTGGTGAACAGGGCGAGGGGGCGCGCCTTGCTGGGGTGCCGGCCCTTGCATTTGCGGCTGGCCCTGCGCCTGTTGGCCTTGCATCGCCTGTTGACTGGATTTGTTCTTGCGGCGGCGGCGGCGGCGCCGATGCCCTTGCGACTTAACCTGACCACTATCAGCAGGAAGCCCCTGTTCAGGTTGGGGCTGCGTCAGTTCTTCTGATGTCATGATGCGTGTACTTCCTAGTGCTATGCTTTCGATTGCTTTCCAATGCACATACAGCAGAGGATTGCCCGACTGCCGTTTCCCGATACCCGTCTCAACGCCTGGCCGGAAAACGCAGCCATCGGCTCCGATGCCGCATGGCCCATTTCAAGGGGAATGCCAGCGTCTCCACCCACGCGGGGAAACGCACCAGCTGTGGCCGTGACGAAACCGGCCGCTCCACCTTAACCTTCTTCGGTTCCCACCCTTGAACTACAGGGAAAATGCAAGTGCCGCTCTTTCTGTGGGAGTCGCGAATCAACTCCGTTCTTCGCCCGAAAAACCAGGCGCGGCCTTTGCTTTTCCTAAGATGATGCCCTTTCCTCTATGAGCCATCGCCGCGTACAGCCGGATGTTGAACGGAACTGCCGGCGAAGTTTGCTTGCTCTGCGGCGAGCTTGCTCTTCCCCATTCCGGGTGGCCCGCATCAGCCGCTTGATAAGGCAACTCTGATACTACAGCGAAGCTGAAGGGCTGACAAGTGGCGAAAGTGGGAGAGTGATGCCAATGACGAACGTGTAGGGGAACTGGCGAACGCCATGGCCGCAATCGCAGGGCAAACGCAAGAAACGCCACCCGGTCAGGAGTGGCGTTCCGGTGCTCCAACGCTGGTCACTGGCCTCCCAGGCAAGTGAAAGCGGGAGCACTTCTCCGCTGAGGCTGCGGGCTTCCCGGCCGGCTTCTCCCTTTTGAGGGCCGCTCATTGGCGGTTGCTCATGCCGGGCGCCCTGTGTTGCTCTGGCGGGCTGGGTTCGTCCAGCCGCCGGTTGATCACTGGCACTTTGAATATAGCAATCCGCATACCGTTGGGAATTCCGATTATTTTCAATGACTTAAGTAATGAAAGCCAGCCAGCTTGTCTCAATTCCGGGAGCCGGGAGGCGAAAATCCTTCAAAAAAGCATAGAGCTACGGCCAGCGGATGGTCTCTTGATCCGGGGGTACTCGCCGGGTGTGGCTCATCGCTGGCACTTCGGGCAGTAGTGAGTTCCTCTGCCTGCCAGCACAATGCGCCGGATGGGCGATTGGCAGCGGCGGCAGGGCTCGCCGGCGCGCTGGTAGACGAAGTGCTCGAGCTGGAAGAAGCCGGGCTGGCCATTGGCGTCGACATAGTTGGACACCGATGAGCCGCCCAGGCGAATGGCGTGGGTGAGAACCTGGCGAAGGGCCAGGCGAAGCTTTTCAAGCTCGGCTCGAGTGACCCGGTTGATGCGTCTTTGCGGCCGGATGCCGGCTCGAAAGAGGCTCTCGTCGGCATAGATGTTGCCGACTCCGGCGAGAATGGTCTGGTTGAGCAGAGCTGCCTTGATAGAAAGGCGGCGGCCGCGAAACAATGCGGCAAATTGGCTTGCGCCGATGCTGAGGGGTTCGGCGCCCGGCGCGTGAAACGTTTCGAGCTGGCGTAGATTGCGGAACTCAAGACGCCCGAAGCGGCGCGCGTCGACGAAACGCAGTTCCCGGCCGCTGGCCAGGCTGAGACGCGCGTGCGTATGAGGGGGAATTGGCGAATCGAGTGCAGTGACCAGCAGACGTCCCGTCATGCCAAGGTGGACGATCCACTGGGCATCGGGCGCGGAGGCGGCGAGTGGAGGTTGCGCGGCCTGAGGACCGAGTTCGAAGACGATGTGCTTGCCGGTGCGATGCACGGCCAGCACAGGCCGCCCTGCAAGGCCCCTGGCCTGGCGCGCAGGCGATGTTTTGAAAGGTTGCGGGAGGCTGCTGAACCAGGCATCAACGATGCGGTCGCCGCGCACGCGATGATGAACACCGCGCGCGATGGTTTCCACCTCGGGCAGTTCAGGCATCGGTTTATTTTAGAGGATGGCGTCGCACGAGGCCCGCGCGAATCGATCAATCTTCGACCAATCCAGGTTCCTGTTCGCCCGCGGGCATCTGCATGCTGCCCCATTTCTCGAGATACACGCCTCCCATCATGAGGCCCATGACAAAGACCGCGACGGACGAGTATTCAATCCACTTGAGAGTCCGATCTTCGGACGCGGTCTGGAAGACCGTAATGCCGTGAATGCCGCGAGGAACCAGACGATGGGTTACGGGATCGGGCAGGCGGGGCATCGTAGAAAGGTAGTGCGTGGAGATAATCGCAGAGGTGATGAGGCCCGCCAAACCGGGCAGGAGAAACAACAGTGCGAGGAACTTGACCACTGCTAATTGTGCGCGGTTCATCTTGTTCGCAACCCTGCAGAGTGGCCCTCCCGGCCCGACAGCAGCGGCCGGGAAGAGGCGCAGACACTCCCCCGCATTAACTGTATGTAAAATCCACAGGCTGCGCCAGCGTCACCTAGGTACCTGAATTCCCTGGTTACTCCCGCGGATTACGGGGCCCGTGTTCGGCGAACCTAATCGACCAAAGCAGATTGAAACGAAGCCCGCAACCGGAGCCTGGGACCATCATGGCCCGCGCGGCTGCCATGTGATCGCTCTCCGCTGGAAACACTACACTGAATGCAACCAATGGCCGGGCAGGACACCTTGAACGACACCATCGCTGCCATCTCTACGCCGCCGGGCCGGGGCGGCATCGGGATGGTGCGCGTGAGCGGGCCACAAGCCAGCTCGATCGCGAAGCAACTTGTGCGGATGCAGCAGCCGCTCGAACATGCGCGTGCGCGGCTGGCCGAAGTGTTCGACGGGGACGGCGCCGAAGCCGCGCGCATTGACGAGGCGCTGGTGACGTTTTTCGGTGCTCCGCACTCTTATACTGCCGACGATCTTGTTGAGATCGCCACGCACGGCTCGCCGGTGGTTTTGGAGGTTCTTCTGCGCCGTGCCATCGAGCTCGGTGCGCGGCTGGCCGAGCCCGGAGAGTTCACGCAGCGGGCATTTCTTGCCGGGCGCCTTGATCTGACGCAGGCCGAAGCGGTGCGCGACCTGATTGAAGCGCAGACGCTGACGCAGGCGCGCCAGGCGGCGAGCCAGATGGGCGGCGCACTCAGCCGGCGAGTTGCGCCGGTCAAGCAGTCGCTGGTGGAGTTAGTGGCGCTGCTCGAGGCGGGCATCGACTTTGGCGAAGACGATGTGGAGGTGACGCCGCAAGGCGAGATTGCGCGGCGCATTGCAGAGCTGACGCCGGCGCTGGCCTCGCTGGAAGCATCCTTTGCGCGCGGCCGCATTGTTCACGATGGATTGACGCTGGCCATTGTGGGCCGTCCCAATGCAGGCAAAAGCTCGCTGTTCAACCGGCTGGTAGAGCGCGACCGCGCGATTGTGACCGCGACCCCCGGGACCACGCGCGACCTGGTGACGGAACGCATTTCGCTGGGCGGCATTCCCATTGAACTGGTTGACACCGCCGGGTTGCGCGAGGGACGCGAAGAAGCCGAGCAGATGGGCATTGCGCGCAGCCGCGAAGCGCTGGCCGACGCGGCGCTGGTCCTGGTCGTTCTGGACGCCACACAGACACTCAACGATGAAGAGCGCCGCTTGCTTGCCGCAGTGGAAGGGCGGCCCGCGATTGTCGCCGTGAATAAGAGCGATTTGCTCGACAAAGAAGTGATCGCCGCTCGAAGAAGTGATGCCGCGCTCGACGGCATCCCCGCACTGTCAACTTCCGCGCTTACCGGCGACGGCATTCCGGTGCTGCGCGAGCGCATTCTGTCATTGGCTACGGGCGGAGCCGCAGCGGAACCCGGCATGCTGACCAACCTTCGCCAGCACCAGGCCGTGACCACCGCGCTGAGCGCTCTGGCCGACGCGGCCAAGGCCAACGCCGAAGGCATTCCTCACGAGATGATCCTGATTGATCTTTATCGCGCGCTGTGGGCGCTCGACTCGCTTACCGGCCAGACCACGCCCGACGATATTCTGAACCTGATTTTCTCGACGTTTTGCATCGGAAAGTGATTGTAAAGTATTTATTGTCTGCAATATACCGTAAAGAACCGAGGCTCCTGCAGCGCTTTGAACATGATTGAATGTTCTTAGTTGAACATTCGATCAGCGTCACTCTTCCCGGGACTAGCCCTTGTTGAGGCAGGTAACTCACAATCGAGTTCAATTTGCAAAAACAGATCGCAGGATTCGGCGCCGTTTGAACTAAGCCATGGCGCAACGGATGCTGCAGCGAACGCACACCGAAGCGACGCGAACCTTCGTATCAACTTGTTAAATCGACCTCATGCGTAAATAACGGCGGATGTCGGGCGCCATCGACGCCATAAGCCATGCAAAGCCCAGCGCAGTTGCTATCCAAAGCACTCGTTTCGCCATTCTGCTCCTCCTCGTTTCGTTGCTCCCGAGATGCCGCATCGCGTTCGACTCCGGTCGTCGATCCATCGATGCCATCGATGACCGGGGGTTGCCACGTGAAGCAGCTGCGCCGACAAGCCTTTCAAAAATCTCCACTTGCCGAACATCCGCGGCAAGGCGCAACATATTGGATGCGTCGCCCCCTTCCCTGTGACGCATGAGCGAGGTCGGCAAGTGGAATTGTGGAGCAGGCGCTCATCTCCTATTGAGGAGATCGACGTCCTTTGGATTACGGCAGGGCTCGGGTGCGATGGGGACACGATTGCGATGACGGGCGCGACCCAGCCAAGCATCGAAGATATTGTGAGAGGCGGCATTCCCTGGATTCCGAAGGTGAGGCTGCACAATCCATTCCTTGCGCAGGAAAATGGCGATGAGTTTTTGAGCCGGTTTTACGAAGCGGCGGAGGGAAAGGTCGAGAATTTCATCCTGGTAATTGAAGGGTCAATTCCCGACGAAAGGAACAAGGCAGAGGGGTATTGGGCGTCGTTTGGCACAAACGCTGCGACGGGGCAGCCGATTCTGACGTGCGATTGGATCGACCGGCTCGCCTCCAATGCGTGGGCCCTGATTGCAATAGGAACCTGTGCCACCTACGGCGGGATTCATGCGATGGAAGGCAATCCGACCGGATGCATGGGATTGCCCGATTACCTGGGTTGGGAATGGAAGTCAAAGGCTGGTGTCCCAATTGTGTGCGTGCCAGGTTGCCCGGTGCAGCCCGATAACTTTACAGAGACACTTCTTTATCTGTTGTACATGGCCGCAGGCAGGGCGCCCATGATTTCACTGGATGAGGCTCTCCGCCCTACCTGGCTCTTTGGCGCGACGGTTCATGAAGGCTGCGATCGAGGCGGCTATTACGAGCAGGCGCAGTTTGCAGATGATTATGGCAGCCCACTTTGCATTGTGAAGCTGGGATGCTGGGGCCCGGTGGTGCAGTGCAATGTGGGAAAACGCGGCTGGATGGGCGGCATTGGCGGCTGCCCGAACGTTGGAGGGATTTGCATTGGCTGTACGATGCCCGGATTCCCCGATAAGTTCATGCCCTTCATGAACCAGCCGCCGGGTTCGCTGTTGTCTTCGGCGGCTGTTCAAACGTATGGCCGTGCCATTCATTCTTTGCGCAAGTTCACGCAGGCTTCGATGAACAAGACACCCGGTTGGCGACGGCGCCGGGAAATGCACGACGGGCCGAATTCAGGACGATAGCCATCTAAGGCATCTCGTCAGGACACGCGGTGTGCAGCCAATGGCGTTCATAACGAATAGCAAGGCTCAGGAAGAATTCGAAGCCGATATGAAAACCGCCGGGCCGGACGTGCAGCAGGCAGAGGCTTTGCTGACCGAACTGGCGAGCGTATTCGGGCGCGTGCAACCGGATGAAGCATCCGACCAGCTTCTCAGTGTCGTGAAGGCGGAATCCGAGGTTTCGAATATCGAAGCGAAATACCGGGCGCTGCTTGAACAGATTCCTGCCGTGGTTTTTATGGCCTATGTGGATCGGGGAACGAGCGAGGCCTATGTAAGTCCTGAAATCGAAGCGGCTCTCGGTTATTCGCGCGAGGAGTGGTTGGAGGATCCGGTTCGCTGGTACGACCGGATCCACCCGGATGACAAGCAGCGTTGGAGCCTGGAAGCAGCGGAGATGTTTTTGTCGGGAAAACCGCTGAGGTCATCGTATCGGGTAATTGCACGGGATGGGCGCGTGGTGTGGTTCCACTGCGATGCCAGGATGGTGCGCAAGCCGGATGGACACCCCTGGTTTATCCACGGAGTTGCCTTCGACATTTCTGATTTGAAGCACACCGAGCGTGCTTTACGGCAGGAGCGGAATTTTGTTTCCGGAATCCTGGACACTGTGGGCGCGCTGGTCACAGTCCTCGATCAGGAGGGGCACATTGTGCGATTCAATCGCGCCTGTGAGGTGACGACGGGGCTTTCGTTCGAAGAAGTTCGTGGCAAGCACATCTGGGACTTTTTTCTGTTGCCCGAAGAAGTTGAGCGGTCAAGATCCGTGATTACACAATTGAGCGCCGATTTGCTGCCGCAGGATTATCAAAGCCATTGGGTGACGCGCTACGGCAACAACCGTCTCATTGCCTGGTCCAACTCAAAACTGACGGACGACGATGACCCACCCCACTACATCATTGCCACGGGGATCGACATCACGGAGCGGGAGCAACTGGAGCGAGCGCTGTTGAATGTCAGCGCGCGGGAACAGCGGCGCATCGGGCAGGATCTTCACGACGGCCTGGGACAGCACCTTACGGGAATTGCGTTCATGGCCAAGGTGCATGAGGAGAAGCTGGCGAATGCGAACGTCGCAGATTTTACCGATGCGGCCAAAATTGTGCGGCTGGTGAATGAAGCCATTCACAAGACGCGCGAACTGGCGCGAGGCCTGCTTCCGGTGATGTCAGACGCGCAGGGGCTGATGTCAGCTCTGCAGCTGTGGGCGCGCGAGGTGGAAGACGTCTTTGGTATTTGCTGCAAATTCGAATGCGAGAGTCCGGTGCTCATCCAGGACAATGCGGTGGCGACGCATCTTTACCACATTGCGCAGGAAGCGGTGAACAATGCGATGAAACACGGCAACGCCCACAATATAACCCTGCGCCTGACGGCAGAAGACGGACACGGAACCCTTTTCGTGATCGACGACGGTCTGGGAATCGATGAAGATCAAAAGACGGCGCAAGGAATGGGATTGAGCATTATGACTTATCGTTCTTCAATGATTGGCGGCGGGCTCAAGGTGAAGCGGAATGGATCGCGGGGAACGATTGTGTCTTGTGTGTTTCCACTGAAAGCCAACCAGGCGGCGGGATCTGAATATGAGAACCCTCACCACTCCTGAAGAGACTTCCCAGATGGTCCGGAAGAAGGTTCTCGTCGTCGACGATCATCCAATTCTGCGCCAGGGGCTAGCCATGCTGATCAATCAACAGCAGGACATGATGGTGTGTGGCGAGGCCGAGGATGCGCACACTGTGATGCAGTGGATTGTGCAGAAGAATCCCGATATTGTAATCCTCGATATATCGCTCAAAGGACCCGATGGGATTGAATTGCTCAAAAGCATCCGAAACACACACACGCATTTGCCGGTACTGATCCTCTCAATGCACGATGAGGCAATCTATGCCGAGCGCGCGCTTCGCGCGCGGGCCAATGGCTACATCATGAAGCAGGAAGCGACAGAGAAAGTGCTGGTGGCGGTGCGAAGAATCCTGAACGGCGATGTCTACCTGAGCGATGCGATGTCGTCGCGGATGCTGCAGCAATACATTGATGGAGCGCCGTCTCTTCTGCAATCGCGCATTGCCGCGCTGTCAGATCGGGAGCTTGAGGTCTTTCGACAGATCGGCGAAGGCCGCGCTACACGGGAAATCGCCGAGGATCTCCGCTTGAGCATTAAGACCGTTGAAACCTACCAGGCGCACATCAAAGAGAAGCTCGCCTTGCGCAGCGGCCGGGAGCTGATCCAGCACGCCATTCAGTGGAAGATCAATGAAGCCGAGCAGTGAGCGGTTGGCCGCGCATCAGGGAAACCCTTAGGCTCCCCGAGGCAAAACCATGAACAAAGAATAAGGTGCGTCCCGCTTGCGATCGCCTGAGAGGCTCTGCTGGAATGGCTAGGCCTAATTGCGGTGGCTTCTGCTTACTATTCCGCAAAGAGGCGCCTGTGTGCCGGAATTTCCCACCGGAACGGGTGTGAGCAATAGAACCACGTTAGTTGGGTCTCGAACGAGGTCGGAAAGCCAACAACTGAATGCAGGGCGCACACGCCTGGCTCGCCTTGTGGTATCGAGGCCGGGTTGCAGGTGGTGTCCCGCTGCGGACGGCGATGAGCCGCAGAGAAGAAGTCTTGGCCATCAGCAGCAGCGGCCGGAGGGCCGACAATGTGACCGCGGGGAAACTCGCGACGACTTACGGCACGGCAAAGGAGAATCCAGCTTATGACCCCATCTGAAGCCCCTTATGGCCGGGTAACCCAACGGAAACCGGCAGTGGCCGAGTTGCACATCCTGTGGATCACAGCAGGACTTGGATGCGACGGAGATTCAGTTTCAGTTACCGCGGCAACACAGCCGGGAGTCGAAGACGTTTTGATGGGCGCAATTCCCGGGCTGCCCAAAGTCCACCTCCACAACCCGGTGCTTGCCTACGAGAATGGAGGCGACTTTCTCGACTTCTACTACAAGGCAGAAGCGGGAAAGCTGGATCCGTTTGTGCTTGTCGTGGAAGGATCGATTCCCAACGAGAAAATCAAGAAAGAGGGTTACTGGGCCGCGGTTGGGACTGATCCGCATTCGAATCAGCCCATTACGACGTGTGAGTGGATCGATCGACTGGCTCCGAAAGCGATTGCGGCGGTTGCCATCGGCACGTGCGCGACCTATGGCGGAATTCATGCGATGGAGGGAAACCCCACCGGCTGCATGGGCCTGGCCGACTACCTCGGCTGGGATTGGAAGTC
>JASHQH010000051.1 GCA_030037635.1 Acidobacteriaceae bacterium | reverse complement strand
ACGATGGGAACGCGCTGCGTTGGAACGCGCCGGGCTCCCAGGCGGCGAAGTGTGCGGCGCGCGGCTTCACGCCCGACGTCTTCGGGAGGCTCAAGGAGCGAGAAGCTGCGGGCGCTCGACCACCAGCCGTCGCGCTGCATCTGGCCATTGGCGTCCTTGGCCAAAGACGAAGCGGCAACCGCAGCATAGCTGGTGCGGTAACCGCCTACGAAGCCGCGAGAATTGGCGAGGGCTCTTCGGCCCGTAGAGGCATCGAAGCTGCCGCCATCGGAGTTGGTAATGCGCGGGTCGGCAGCCAGCGCGGCGGCCTCAGCGCGCCGCGCCCACGCGATGCGTTCCGGACCGGGAAGCGAATACACGTCGTCGAAGTAGAGGTGCAGGTCGCCAGCGATCGACCCGAATTCCCCGGGCTCGGGCAGGCCGGCAAAGGGATCCTCCTCAGTGACGCGAGCGAGCGCAAGAGCGCCGTCGACGAGCTGGCGAATTCCGTCCGCTGAGAGGTCGCTGGTGGAGGCCGAACCCGAGCGCTTGCCGAGGAAGACGCGCAGGCCCAGTCCGCGCGAGCCGGATTCCTTCAGCGTCTCCACCTCGCCCATGCGCACGTTGACGCTGAACTCGTCGCCTTCCCGCGCCACGGCCTCGGAGTCGGTCGCGCCGGCCTTCATGGCCTTGGCGACAACATCGGCAGTGAGAGATTCCAGGTCGAGAGCGGATTCGGTGAGTGGGGCGGCAGACTCCCTCATATCTTCAAGCTATCAAAGGCAGCACGCGGGATTGCGGCGTCCGGAACGATGTCGGGAGAACTTTAGGCGGTCAGCCGTTCGAGCTGGTCGGGCTTGAGGATGGTGAGGCTGGTGCCTTTGATGGCGATCCACTGGTCGCGGCGGAACTGGTTGAGGAGGCGCGTGACGGTTTCGCGCGAAGTGCCCGCCATGTTGGCGATCTCTTCGTGGGTGAGGGCCATGGTAAAGCGGATTTCAGGCTTGCCGTTGGCGGCCGCGCGGCCCCAGTCGAGCAGCAGGCGCGCCAGCCGTCCCGCAGCCGAGCCGGAGAGTGCCAGGCGCTTGGCGTCGTGAAAGACAGTGAGATATTCGCCCGAAAGCGACTGCGCCGCGTGCATGGAAGCGATGCCGTGACGGCCCAAAAACTCAACGAACTCCTGCTTGCGCACCGTTTTCACTTGACAGGGCTCGATGGCCTCGGCAGTGACTTCGTGGGGCACGTTGGCCAGGACTGCGCTCAGGCCCATGACGTCGCCAGGCCCCGCAATCTTGAGGATCATGGTCTTGCCGTCGCGCGATGTGGAGGAGATTTTGACCTGTCCGAAGCAGATCACAAAGACGTTACGCGCCGGATCGCCTTCGGAAAACAGCTTGGCGCCCCGGGCGTGGCTCATCATGATGCCGATCTGGTCGTAGTCGGCCAGCGCCTCCGGCGTGAGATTGCAGAACATGCGCAGATGGCGATGCTCGCAATTGAGGCAATCTTCCGGAGGGTGATGCGAGTGAAACCCGGCCATACCAGTGCCCTTGGCGGAAAGCTAGGAAAAGTATAGCGCAAATCCCATCAGGCAAGACTTCCGTTTGCAAAACCACCGTCCAAGGATCAAAACCGGCGGCTCGAAGGAGGGCGCGGGATTCAGGGGCGGGCAGCGTGATTTCCGTGGCGCCGGACGGGCGTAATCCGATTTATCGAGCAAGTGATATAAGCGCGTGACACCTCGCGAGCGAGCTCCTCGAGGAGACGCATGCGCAAGGGGGGATGGCTTTCAAATGCCCGATGCAGCACTTCGATGGGAAGGAAGAGCAGTGAACCGGAGGCGAGAGAGCGCAGGGTGTAGGTGTGGTGCCCGTCGCCGAGGGCGGCGGCCAGTTCGACCAGGTCGCCCGGCCGCACTGACCCCAGAGTGAGGCGCATCTGAAAACGCTCGGCGCTGCGCACAAAATCGCCTGACACGACCACGTATAGCCCTTTGCAGGAGGCGCGCTGGTGAAAGACGACCTGGCCCGCATCAAAATCGATGCAAGTGGACGCGCCGGCGAGCAGACTTTCGGCCTCCTGCGGGCACTCCAGCAACTCGGCGAGCGGATGCGCCGCCACGGCCGCCAGGCGTTCGAGCCGGTCGTCTGCGCGAATGGTCAAATCTTCCATCTTCCTCGCCAAGTGGCCCGGCTGCGCGAAGCGCGGTTGCAGCTACAGAATGCGAACGGTATTTCCTTAAACGCTATAAAAGCGGTGCACCGATTACGAGACGGCAGCGGGAAGTGCAATTTCCCGCTCCTCACCGTCTTGTGAACCGCCGGGCGGAACACAAAGAACCGGAACCCGCGAAGCAGACAGCAAAGCAAAGGCTGTGCCGTGCGGGCCCGGTGTTCCGCTCAAGCGTTTGACCCCTGCGACAAGGATGCAGGGGTGGTTTTCGGCAATGGCGTCCGCGATGGCATCAACCGGGTTCCCGTCCTTGATGAGACACCGCACCGCCACATTGCTCTGCACTTTGATACCCAGATCCTGAAGGCTGGCGGCGCAAGGATTGAGCAAGGCTGCAGTCTCGGCTGCGGTGCGCACATGGAGCACCAGCAGCGGACGCGCAAACGTTTGGGCAAGCGAATAGGCCGTGGCGGCGGCGGCCGCAGCAGCTTGGTTCTTTTCCATGGCCAGCAGCACCGGTCCGCCGGGCGTGGGCCGGTGCGGGCCGGCATTCCAATCGGCGGCTACGGCCAGAACCGGACATGGCGATAGCCTGACCAGTTGTTCCGCAATTGCTCCCACCACCACCGGTCCGGCGCCCCCTGAGCCTTTGGTGCCGATAACGATGAGCCCAGCCGCGTATTGCTTCGCCACTTGCACCAGCATTTCGGCTACTGTGCCCTGGCGTATCTCGGAGTGGCTGTGAATGCCTTCGCGCAAGAGATCGGCCGCAAGCTCGTCGAGCACCTTGCGCGCTTGAGCTGTCAGGTGGCTCACTACGCTACCCGGCAGCGCATCCACGGAAGCATATTCCATGGGATCGAGACCGTGAGCGAGAACGATTCGCGCTCCGTAGTAGGTAGCCAGCTTGCGTGCGTATTCAAGAGCCGCCTCAGCTTGACCCTGCAGGTCGGTGGCCACCACAATGGTCTTCAATCCCTTTTCAAAACTCATAGTGAATCCAGAGAGCGAGTGCCTGAATGGACTCCTCCCGGATTTTGAGTGTGCACTCCCCATTCCGGAGCGAGCAGTGACCCCATTCACCCCCCCATGTGATTGGTGTCACAAGGGCCAAGATATTGATATCGCGAGAGAAGGTAGGCTCGGGCGCAGAACTCGAATCTCGCCGGAAATCGCGTTCGAGGCCGAAGCGTTAAGGCGCCGTGGCGACAGAATGTCCGCGTAGGGTGGCAGGCGGGTTTTGGGCAAGCGTGCCGGGCGAAGCCAGGAGGGGGGCTGCGGTTTGAGGTGTAAGAATCTGCGCCTGGCCCAGCTGCAGGGGATAACGTCCCCATACCAGGAAGTCGGCAACGAGCACGCCGGCAGCGTAGGGGCTGAGGAAGGCGACGGGAACGATATAGCCGGTGACAACGAACGACTCGACGGCGCTCTTGCCCACGCGGCTGCTGTGGTGCAGGCCGGGGATCAGCGGAATCTCCAGCACCGTCAACTGGAGCTCAGGGTGCTTGCGCGCGTACCGGGTGAGTTCGTAGGCAATCTGCCGCGGAGTGACAAGTCCGCCGTCGGGAGCGATGTGCCGGTGAAACGTATGCGGAAAGTAGAAATCCAAAACTGTGCCGGCGAAGTCGGCGCAATTGCGGAACAGAATGCTGAAGTGCGAGCGGTTGGCGCCGGCGTTCATGTAGGCGATGAAAGCGTCGTCCTGAGCGGGAGTAGTTTGAAAGCGGAAGGCGTAGATGCGCCGCTCGTAGGCCGCGCCGACGAGCTGATTCCACCCTCTTTGGAATTGGCCGCCTTCCGGCACGTTGCCCAGGCCCGTCAAGTGCGCATCGTGATACCTGGCGCGCAGATTTTGCACCGTTTCACGATCGACGTGCGCCGGGACCGCAGTTGGGTCTTCAACCGAGTAGAGAAAGGGGATGAGCGGAATCGCCAGCCAGTCATGTCCGGCAAGGCCCCGGTAGCGCGAGATGACGACGCCTGGTTCGCCGGGACCACAGCGGCGCAACGTGGTAAGAGAGGCGGCGCAAATGTGCGTAAAGTAGACGGATTCGTGGCCAAGCGGACTGATCACCTCGGAGAGGCTGTCAGAATCTTCCAGGAACAGGGCAGCCTGTGCATGCGCAACGGTGCATGCCGGCGCAGCGAGTGCAATGCCGATCAAAACGAATAACATTGCGCGCAGAAAGCGCATCAGCTACACTCCCCTGCCGGCAAGGCAAGAAAACACCTTCCTTCTAATTAAGACGCTGCGAAATGAAGGCGGATGCAGCATGGGCGCAAGATCGAGCGCGAGGGGTAACCACTCAACAAGCTCTATACATCCAGCGGGCAAATGCGTTACGTTGGCCGGTATGAAAAATCTCTCGAAAGTCTCTTGCCTGTGGCACTTTTCTCTGGTTTTTGTCTGCATTTGGTCAGGTTGTCTTGCGGCTGCGGCCCAGGCGCCCGTACCGGACTCGCCATCCATCGAAGCGCAAGCCCACGCTATGGTTGCCAAGCTCACGCTGGAGCAGAAGATTGAGCTCTTGGGAGGAATCGACAATATGTTCACGCGGGCCATACCCGCCATTGGGCTGCCGCGCTTCAAGATGTCCGACGCCTCGGTTGGTGTGCGCACCTGGGGACCGACGACTGCGTACGCCTCGGGCGTTTCGCTGGCCGCCACGTGGGATCCCGGCATGGCGCGCAAGATCGGCGAGGCGCTGGGACACGATGCGCGCGCCCGCAACGTGAACTTTCTGCTCGGGCCCGGAGTCAACATTGCGCGCTCGCCCCTGTGCGGCCGGAATTTCGAGTATTTGTCTGAGGATCCGTTTCTGAACGCAACCATGGTGGTGCCATACGTTGAAGGACTGCAATCGCAGGGCGTGATCGCCACCGTAAAGCACTACGATCTGAACAACCAGGAGTACAACCGGCATAACGCGAGCTCCGATGTGGACGAACGCACCATGCGCGAGATTTATCTGCCCTCGTTTGAAGCCGCGGTCATCAAGGGGCATGCCGATGCGGTAATGGACTCGTACAACCAGGTGAACGGCGTTCACTCCACGCAGAATGACTTCCTGAACCTGAAGGTGCTCAAGGGCGAATGGGGATTTCAGGGCATTCTGATGTCGGACTGGGACGCAACCTACGACGGCGTGGCCGCGGTGAACAACGGTCTCGACCTGGAGATGCCCAGCCCCAAATTCATGAACGCCAGAAATCTGCTTCCCGCCGTGAAAAACGGAGAAGTGAAAGAGTCCACGATCGACGAACACCTTGTGCGGATCTTCCGCACCGAGCTGCGCTACGGATTCACCACGCGGCCGCAGTTCGATCCTACGGATTCGACGTATTCGGTGGCTGATCGCGCGGTTGCCCTCCAGGAAGCGCTTGAAAGTATCACGCTGCTGAAGAATGAGGGGCATCTGCTGCCTCTGGATGCGGCAAAGGTGAAGAGCATCGCGATCATTGGACCCAACGTTTATCCGGCCGTGACCGGCGGCGGAGGTTCGTCGCAAGCCCATCCGTTTGAACCGGTGAGCATTCTGACCGGGATCGCCAACTTGCTCGGCCCCGATGTGCACGTTTTCTGGAGTGCTGCGATGCCCGATGATCCCGAGCAAAAGAATGCCGTGGCGCATGCAGACGCCGTTGTCGTTGCGGTCGGCTTCGACGCCAAGACGGAACGCGAGGGAAGCGATCGCACCTTTACGCTGCCCCCGGGCCAGGATGCGCTGGTTGAAGAGGCGGCTGCAGCCAATCCGCACACAATCGTGATCCTTACCGGCGGAGTGGGTATGGATACGAGCCGCTGGTTGGATAAAGTGCCGGTACTTTTGCACGCCTACTACCCCGGGCAGGAGGGTGGCACGGCCGTGGCGCAGATTTTGTTTGGCCAGCATGATCCCGAGGGCAAGCTGCCTGTGAGCTTCGACCGCAGCTGGGATGAGGACCCTTCGTCGAAGTGGTATTACGGAGATCCCAAAGACAACACCGTACTGCACACGATCGGCGAGGACGGACAGCCTAAGGACTACACCATCGAACACATCCATTACGGCGATAAGCTCATGGTCGGCTACCGCTACTGGACTACGACGGGCAAGCATCCGCTCTATCCCTTCGGCTTTGGCCTGAGCTACACCACGTTCAGCTTCTCGAACCTGCAGGCGCCGGCTGAAGCCGCCTCGGGGGCAACGGTTGCAGTAGGCTTCGACGTGACCAACACGGGCAGCGTGGCAGGAGCTGAGGTTGCGCAGCTCTATGTATCCGACCCTTCAGCGAAGGTCGACCGGCCGGAGCGGGAATTAAAAGGATTCGCGAAGGTGCGGCTGGCTCCCGGCGAAACGCAGCACGTAACACTGAGTCTCGATGCGCGCGCTTTCAGCTATTGGGATGAGCCGGCGCACAAGTGGACCATCGATCCCGGAAAGTTCGTAATTCGCGTAGGAGATTCGAGCGAAAACACGCCGCTCGAGAGAAATCTGGAATTGCACTAAAGATGGCTGCTTCGGTCAGCCCATAACAATGAAAGGGAATTGATTCATGTTGAAGCGCTGTTTTAGCGTTTTGGCTTTTGCCGCGGCCGTTGCAGCGGGCGTGTCGCCTTCGCACAGCCAGTCAGTGCTCCACCCTCAATGGGTGGGAACGTGGGCTGCGGCTCCATACCTGGCTGACGGCGGATTCAATGTCCGGCCGCTGAGTGGCGTCACGCTGCGCCAGATCGTCCATGTTTCCGTGGGCGGCCCACAGATTCGCGTACGCTTCACCAACGCTTTCGGCACCGATCCACTCACCATCAGCGACGCGCACGCGGCTCTCGGCACCGGTAGCAGCGCCGTCCAGCCGGGAGCGGATCAGAGCATCACTTTCGGCGGAGCCAATACAGTCAGAATTCCGCCCGGAGCCGAGATTTTCTCCGATCCCGTGGCGCTCACGGTGCCCCCACTCTCCGATGTTGCCGTCAGCTTCTACCTGCCGCCGCAAGTAATGCGTGCCGAGACGTATCACGGCTTTGCTGACCAGGACAATTACGTGGCCGACGGCGACCAGGCTGGCGCGCAGCAACTGACGCAGCCCACGACCTTTGCTTCATGGTATTTCCTTGATGGCATCGACGTGCCCTCCTCTGCCGGCTCGCGCGCTGTTGTCACACTGGGTGACTCCATCACTGACGGAGCCAAATCGACGAGCAACGCCAACCGGCGCTGGCCCGATGTGCTGGCTGCGCGGTTCAGCCAGGATCCCAAGCTGAGCCACATTGCGGTTCTGAATGAAGGCATCGGCGGCAACCGCGTGCTGAACGACGTGACCGGGCCGAGTGCATTGGCGCGGTTGGACCGCGATGTGCTGGCGCAGAGCGGAGCCCGCTACGTGATTGTGCTGGAAAGCATCAACGACATCGGGCGGCTTGCGCATTTGCAGGCCCCGGCGGATGCCATCACCGCCCCACAACTGGAGATGGCGCTCAAACAGATTGCCGACGCCGCGCACGAGCATGGGATGAAGGCCATCGGCGCCACACTGACGCCGTATGGCGGCGCAACCTACTACTCCGACGCGGGCGAGCAAGTGCGCGAAGCCGTAAACGACTGGATTCGCACCAGCGGAACATTTGACGGCGTGGTGGATTTCGACAAGATCACGCAGGACCCCCAGGACCCGCATCGTTTCAATCCGCTTTATGACTCGGGCGATCACCTGCACCCGGGCGATACCGGCTATAAGGCGATGGGCGAAGGCATCGACCTCGCGTTGTTTGCGAATTAGTGCTCGCGCAGCAGGGGACGCCCGACATAAGATGCTTCCGGCTGAGTTCGATCTGAGTGGCTCGACGATCTGCGAAGCCGGCGCGCGCTAAGGCTATAATCGGACTTCAGATCATCCCACTTACCTCATGGGCCTCTCCACGCGCACCTCCTCAAAACCGACCCATGACAATACCGGTGCGCTCTGGGCGTCTCTCGCGGTCTTCACTGCGGCCATGTTTTTGAGCGCGGCGCTCCTGTTTGTGGTTGAGCCGATGATCGGCAAGATGCTGATGCCGTTGCTGGGCGGAGCGCCCGCGGTGTGGAACACCTGCCTGGTGTTTTTTCAAGCTGTCTTGCTGGCGGGATACCTTTACGCGCATGCGGCACTCAGACTCCTGGGCCGAAGGCTGCAGATTGCGGTTCATCTGGCGCTGGTGGCCTCGCCTTTGCTGATCGCCGGTTTCCTGCCCCCACACCTTCCGGCAGGATGGGAGCCTCCGGTAGAAAGCAATCCGGTGGCATGGGTCCTGTTGCTGCTGCTGGTTGTCATCGGACTTCCCTTCTTCGCGCTCTCGTCGACAACTTCGATGATGCAGCGATGGTTTGCTGACTCGGGGCGAAGAGACGCCGCAGACCCGTATTTCCTGTACGCCGCGAGCAATGCGGGGAGCCTCCTCGGCCTGCTGGCGTATCCGCTGGTTCTCGAACCGCTGCTGCGCCTGCACATGCAAAGCCGTTTGTGGAGCGTTGCCTATGCGGTGTTCTTTGCGTTGACTGCGACATGCGCCGGGCTGGCGTGGCGATGGCGAGCACGAACAGAGAACCAGGGAGCCGGCGAAGCGGCGAGCGCGAACGCCCGAGAGGAGCCCATTGCGTGGCCGGCGCGATGGCGCTGGATTGCGCAGGCTTTTATTCCTTCAAGCATGATGCTGGGCGCCACAAGCGCAATTACGGCCGACGTGCCGGCAATTCCGCTGTTCTGGGTGTTGCCTCTGGCGGTCTACCTCATCAGTTTTGTGCTGGTCTTCCGAAAAAAGCCGCCCATCTCGCACCGCTGGCTGGTGGAACGGCTCCCTTTTCTGATTCTTGCTGGACTCTGTCCGACGGTCTCGCAGGCGCGATTCTCGCTGGCTGTGCTTCTGCTGCTTTATCTGACCGTCTTGTTCGGATTGGCGCTGGTTTTTCACGGGGAATTGGCGCGGAGCCGGCCGGCGGTCGAGCATCTGACCGAGTTTTATCTTTGCCTTTCAGTCGGCGGCGTGCTGGGCGGCATCTTCAACTCGCTTGTTGCCCCGGCCGTGTTTCATACGGTGATGGAGCTGCCCCTGGTGCTGATTTTTGCGGCGCTCATTCGCCCCTTGCCCAGCGCCGATCAGCGCGCGAACGTGTGGACGCGGAGAAAGGACTGGCTGCTTCCGCTGGCGTTAGGCGTCTGCATGGTGGTTGTGATTCTGGGACTCGCCCGTACCGGCATCCAGCCGGGACACGTCGAAACGACGCTGGTTTTCGGCTACTCGCTGCTGTGGTGCCTGAGCTTTGGCAAGCGCAGAATGCGCTTCGTGCTCGGGCTTTTGGCGATTCTTGTTACCAGCTGGCTCTATGCGCCATTTGGCCAAACGCTGCTGGCACGGCGGAGCTTCTTTGGCGTTTACCGCGTGCGGGACACGCCGGACGGGAAATTTCGGCAGCTTTATCATGGTGGCATTGTGCATGGGACGCAAAGTTTGAATGAGAGCGCGAGTTGCGTGCCGCTGTCGTATTACACGCGGAGCGGCCCCGGGGGCGCGATTTTTGAGGTGGTCGAGAAATCGATGCCGCACGGAGACTGGGCGATTGTTGGTTTGGGCGCCGGCGCCATGGCATCTTATCTTGAGCCGGGGCAGACGCTCACTTTCTACGAGATCGATCCGTTGGTGGCGCAGATTGCCCTGGACCCACGGTATTTCACTTACCTCAGGAGCTGCGCTCCGGCGGCAAAAATTGTCCTGGGCGATGCGCGATTAAAGCTCCGCAACGCGCCCGACGGCCACTACGGCCTGATCGTTCTCGATGCCTTCAGCGGAGATTCGATTCCGATGCACCTGATGACCCGCGAGGCGCTGGGTCTGTACCTTCGTAAACTGGCTCCCGGCGGAGTGATTGCATTCCACATCTCGAATCTGTATTTCAATTTGGCTCCGACGCTGGGAAACCTGGCGCAGGATGCACACCTGGTGGCGTTGATCGGAAACGATACGCAGGTTTCCAGCGCAGAGCAGAGTGCCGGGAAGCTGGCCTCGATCTGGGTGGTGATGGCGCGCGATGGCCGTGACCTGGACGCGTTGACGGCCGACACCAGCCGGAGGTTCCGATGGGTGCCGCTCGCCGGCCAGCCCGGTTCGCGCTTGTGGACCGATGATTATTCAAATTTGCTGGGAGTGGTTAAATCGTTTACCAGGGCGCAGTGACGCGGAAGCCTGGGCGGCGAGTGGATCTTCGCGATGGCGCGCGCAATGG
Source organism: Acidobacteriaceae bacterium (assembly GCA_030037635.1). Taxonomy (GTDB): domain Bacteria; phylum Acidobacteriota; class Terriglobia; order Terriglobales; family Acidobacteriaceae; genus Telmatobacter. The sequence continues at coordinate 7,665 of JASHQH010000051.1, read as the reverse complement.
AGCAGGTATCATCGATCTATCGATGAAACGCGTACTTCTTTCATGGAGCAGTGGTAAAGACAGCGCGTGGACGCTGCACGTGCTGCGGCAGGACGCGTCGATCGAGCTCTGCGGACTGCTCACCACGTTGAACACCCAGTTCGACCGCGTGGCCATGCACGGCGTGCGGCGCACAGTGCTTGAGGCGCAGGCTGCGGCGGCGCAGCTGCCTCTCTGGATTGTCCCCCTGCCGTGGCCTTGCCCCAACGAGGTGTACGAGCAGCGCATGGCCGAAGTGTGCCGGCGCGCGGTCAATGAGGGCATCGACGCTGTCGCCTTCGGCGATCTCTTCCTCGAAGATGTGCGCGCTTATCGCGAGCGCAATCTTGCGCCCACCGGCCTCGAGCCGCTGTTCCCTCTGTGGAAGATTCCCACCGATGAGCTGGCGCGCACCATGATCGCGGGCGGCCTGCGCGCGCGTATCTCCTGCGTCGACACCGAGAAGCTGCCGGCCAGCTTTGCAGGCCGCGAATTCGATGAGGGATTGTTGCGCGATTTTCCGACCGGCATTGATCCCTGCGCCGAGCGCGGCGAGTTTCACACCTGCGTCTATGCAGGCCCCATGTTCAAGGCGCCGCTGGCCATCGAAAACGGCGAAGTCGTGACCCGCGACCGCTTTGTTTTTGCGGACTTTCTCGTAGCCAACGCCTAATTCTCGAGACTTTTTAGCGCCGGATAGAGCTTTCGCCAGCTCGCGTAGCCCGTTTTGTATGTGGCCATGTCGGCCCGATCGGGCTCGATGCGCTGCGCTACATGGATAGCCTGAGCACAAGCCTCGTCGAGGTTCTTCCAGTGGCCGGCGCCCACGCCGGCCATGAGAGCGCAACCGAAGGCGCCTCCCTCCTCGGCCACCAGCACCTCGACCGCGTGGCCGTAAACACCGGCCTGGATGCGCCGCCACAGGGCGCCGCGCGCGCCTCCGCCGCCGAGCCGGATGGCCGTGACCGGAATGCCCAGCTCCCGGAAGAGTGTAAAGGTGTCCTGGAGTGAATAGGCCACGCCCTCGAGCACCGCGCGCACAAAATGCGCCGATGTGTGCCCCACCCCGATGCAGGCGAACGCGGCGCGGACTTCAGGGTCGAGGTGCGGTGTGCGCTCGCCGAGCAGATACGGCGCCCACTCGAGCCCCTCGGAGCCGGCTGGAACTTTGGCGGCTGCGTCGCTCAGCGCGTCGTAGCTTTGGCCTGGAAAGAAGGTGTTGCGCAGCCAGTGAAGGCTGAGTCCGGCGCTCTGCGTCACGCCCATCACGTGCCACAGGCCGGGAACGGCGTGGCAGAACGTGTGCAGGCGGCCCTTGGGGTCTTTTGTCGGTTCGGCCGTCGCCGCAAACACGACGCCCGAGGTGCCGATGGTGGCTGAGACGCTGCCAGGCTGCAGGATTCCCATGCCCACCGCGCCTGCGCCCTGGTCGCCTGCGCCCGCGGCCACCGGCGTACCCGCCTTCAACCCCGTCACGTCCGCGGCCTTCTGGCTGATGCGCGCACAAATCTCCGGCGACTCGAAGACGCGCGGCAGCCAGGCCATGTCGATTCCCGCGGCCTCGGCCACTTCGCGCGACCAGCGGCGATGCGTGACGTCGAGAAGCAGCGTGCCGCTCGCCTCCTGCACGTCGATAGCGAACTCGCCCGTGAGGCGATAGCGTACATAGTCCTTGGGGCACATCACGTGCCGGATCTTGGCGAAGATCTCCGGCTGGTGCGTTTTGACCCACAGCAGCTTGGTGAGCGTGAAGTTGGGCAGCGCCGGATTGCAGGTAAGCTCAATCAGGCGCTGGTAGCCGATCTTTTGGGTCAGCCAGTCGCACTCAGGTTGGGTGCGCGTGTCGCACCAGATGAGCGCGGGGCGCAGCACCTGGCCCGAAGCGTCGAGCATCACAGCGCCGTGCATCTGGCCGGTAAGGGCGATAGCCGCGATCGGCTCCCGCGGCTCGGGTGTCGAGGCCAGTGCGTTGCCAATTGCCTCCTGCGCGGCACGCCACCAATCCTCGGGATCCTGCTCCGCCCAGCCCGGATGTTCGGCGCGGAATGGCGCATGCTCGCACGAAGCCGCGCCCACCAGCTTGCCCGCGTGATCCACCACCACCGCCCGCGTCCCGCCCGTTCCTACATCCATGCCCAGGAACCACATAGCTGCAAACCCCTCGTTCTAAATCGCTTTTCTGCTGCGCCCGCAGCATAGCAGCTTGGCCGCGATCGGGGCAAAGCTACTCCTATCGTTGCATTACCTGACTCTTTCGTGGGTCTGACATCCATTTCGCCTCGTAGTACGATTCAGTCCAATCTCGGGGACATCATGGGGATTCAGAACCGAATCATTGTCGGGTTGCTTTTTACTGCGGCGGCGATCACTTGTCTTTTCTATGCCTCCGCGGCCGATGCCGGCGTTCCGCTGAAGGGCGTCGATGTCAACGTGGGGATGAATCCCGGCGGCAACTACGCGGCGCGGAGCACCGACGCCGGTGGCAAGGCGGATTTCGGCGTCTGGCCGAAGGGGACGTACACCCTGGATTTCGGATCAGCTGCCTCGCCCACTGTTCCCAGCCAGGTTTCCAGCCGCGCGGCGTCGCGCCAGAAACTGCACGTCATCATCTCCGGCACAACCGTAGGCAGGCTTGAACGCGACGTGAATGCCGGGCAAGCGCCGGCACAGGGAGCGCCGCTTCAGTTTACGGTCGATGGCACACGCAGGCTGGTGGTGATGGTGAGCGCGGCAAACTGATGTGCGCGCTTCATCCGGTCGCAAAGCTCCGATGAACCTTCCTTAAAGCCGCCGTACAATCACTCTGAGCCTGCGCCCGCGTGCGCATGGCGAGAGGGGATGACGGCCTGTGCCGCCCGAGCTTCAATCTTTGCCATTCGATCCGGCCGATCCCAAATCGGCCCTCGCGCAACTGCCGCAGTCACCCGCGGTATTTGCGCTGCATGGTGCAGACGCGCACGCGGAGCCATACATTGGGCGCACGCCGAATCTGCGCGGGCGGCTGGAGCGCCTGCTGAAGCCGTCAGCAAAACACCCGCGCCGCCTGCATCTGGCAGGGCTGGTGAGGCGCATCGCCTGGCGGCCGACGGGATCGGAGTTTGAGTCGCTGCTCCTTCAGTTTGAACTCCTGCAAGAGGTCCACGGCGCGAAGGCTTTGGAGCGGATGCACCTGAGGCATCCTGCGTTTGTGCGCTTTCTGGGCAGCAATCCATATCCGCGCGTGACCGTCACGCACCGCCCCAGCCTGCGCGAGGCCGATTGGGCGTTTGGACCCTTCCCGTCGCGGATAGCAGCGGAGCGCTATGCCGAGGAGATGCTGAAGCTGTTTTTGCTGCGCCGCTGTACCTTCGAACTGAACCCCGATCCCAGCTATCCCGGTTGCGTGTACTCCGAGATGAAGATGTGCCTGGCGCCGTGTTACAAGGGCTGCACCGACGAGCGCTACGCTGAAGAAGCAGCAGCGGTAGAACGCTTTCTGGCCACGCGCGGCGAAAGCCGCCTGGTGACGCTGCGCGGCGACCGCGACCAGGCTTCGGCGAACCTCGAGTTTGAGTCGGCAGCAGCGCTCCATGCGCACGTGCAGAAGGTTGAAGCGGTGCGCGCGCTGGCAGCCGAGCTGGTGCGCCCTCTCAGCCGGCTGCGCGCCTTGATCCTGCAAGCGTCTGCAAACCCCGACGAAGTGGATGTATTTCTTTACGAAAATGGAAGGCTGCGAGGGCCGGCGGGATTCTCGACCCTCGGCATGAGGATCCAGAACGAGCAGTCGGGGTCAACGTCGCTGTTTGCACAGCCGATGGCGATCGAGGCGGTCCCCGACGAGGGAACAGGCAACAGCCCTCTGCGCCAGAGCGACAGCGCGGCGAGGGAACAGGGATCAGAAGAACAGGGAGCGAGAGAGCAAGGGAGCAAGGCAGCGAACGAACAAGTGGCCGGAAAGCTCCAGCGCGGGCTGCTTGAATCGCGGCTCGAATCCGTTTTGGCCGAGCTCTCGGCCGCCCAAGGTCCGCCGTCGGCAGCCGTCCGCCAGGGACATCTGGCCTTGCTCAAGCGGTGGTATTACCGGCCGGAAGTGCGGCGCGCGGGCGAAATCTTCTTTCCCGATGCAGAAGACCACTGGCCCGTCAAAGCCATTCTGCGCGGCATCGGCCGCGTGGCGGCAGGCAGAGTGAAGGCCGTCGCCTCCGCCTCTTAACTTCGGGGCGGCAGCGCCTGCCCGGTTGCGCTGATACACTGACGGGGCAAGGAGTTGCGCGCCATTCATGGTTGAGTTGCTGCCGTCGATCCTTTCCGCGGATTTTGCGCATCTGGCCGATCAGATTGCTGCGGCACAGCGGGGAGGCGGGTCGGCAATTCACGTCGATGTCATGGACGGCCACTTCGTGCCCAACATGACCATTGGCCCTCCGGTGGTGGCGAGCCTGCGCAAGGTGACAGGGCTGCCGCTCGACTGCCATCTGATGATTGACAACCCCAACGATTACATAGCCGCATTTGCCGAGGCGGGAGCGAACTGGGTGAGCGTCCACTACGAGGCCTGCCCGCACCTGCACCGCACGCTCGAAATGATCATTCATCACGGGATGAAGCCGGGAGTGGTGCTGAATCCCGCGACGCGCGTGGACCTGATCGTCGAAATCCTGCCCATGGTGCATCACGTGCTCATCATGAGCGTGAATCCCGGCTGGGGGGGACAGGAGTTCATTCCCTTCTCACTCGATAAGGTAAGACAGCTCAAAGAGATGCGGCGTGCGCTGGGACTGAAGTTCAAGATTGAAATCGACGGCGGCGTGGCTCACGACACGGTGGCTGCCATCGTCAAAGCGGGAGCGGAGCTGCTTGTGGCGGGCAATGCTGTTTTCGGAGCTGGGCAGCCGGAGCGCGACGCGCGTGCGCTGCTGGACGCGGCCCGAAAAGCCGCTGGCGAAAGGGCCGCGAGCAAAAGAACGGGTGGAAAGAGTAAAATTCACTGAAAAGCGAAAGTGCAAGCAGCGGAGGTCCAGGCCAAGGGATCTCCCTTGAATAATGAGGTAGCATGAACCGCTTGTCCCTGAAGATCACCGTTGTCACTCTTCTTGTTCTGTTTCTTGGCGGGTTTGTGACCGTGGCCCGTAGCCAGAGCAACACGCAGAACCAGAACAACAGCCAGAGCCAGGACGACATCAAGTCCCCCAAGTTTAAAAAGAAGAAGCAGAAGGCTTACGACTTGAACCAGAACCCGCTGGCCGGCGTGCAGTCGAAGCAACCCGACAAGGAACTCTACGACAAGGCCATGCAGGCCATGAAGAAGGGCCGCTATGACGTGGCACGGCTCGACCTGCAGACGCTGCTGAATACCTATCCGGAGTCAGAGTACCGGATGCGGGCCAAGTTGTCGGTGGGCGACACGTGGTTCAAGGAAGGCGGATCGGCGGCGCTGACGCAGGCTGAGGCCGAGTACGAGGACTTCCAGACCTTTTTCCCCAACGCGCCCGAAGCTGCCGAAGCGCAGATGAAAGTGGCCGACATCTATTACCAGCAAATGGAAAAGCCGGATCGCGACTACACGAATGCGCAACAGGCCGAAGTGCAATACCGCAAGATGATCAACATGTATCCGGATTCGAGCCTGGTGCCGCACGCCAAGCAGAGGCTACGCGATGTGCAGGAAGTTCTGGCCGAGCGCGAATACCAGATCGGCAGTTACTACGAAAGCCGTGAAGATTACGTGGCTGCGATCGCACGCCTGGAGACGGTCGCCGACACCTATCCGCTGTACTCGAAGAGCGACCAGGTGCTGATCGGCATTGGCGACGCTTATGCCGGCGAAGCGCACAACATCGAGATTGTTCCCCGCCTGCCCGCTGCGCTGCGCGAACGGATGCACACCATGTATCTGGACAAGGCAGCAGCAGCGTACGCCAAGGTCATTACGCGCTATCCCATGGCGCCGCACGTTGAAGATGCGCGCGACCGTCTGGTGGCGATGAACCGCCCCGTTCCGGAGCCGACAGAAGCGGCGATTGCCGAGAGCGACGCCGAAGAGCGCAGCCGGCAGCCGCTGCACTTCACCGACAAAACGCTCGCCATCATCAAGCATGGCCCCACCGTAGTTGAGGCTGTGCACGTGGGCGATCCCAGCCTGGATGACCCGAAGCGCACGTTGGCGCCCGACATCACGAACCAGAACAAAGCCGTCTTTGCCGAAGCGGTCAACCAGGGCAAGCCGCCGGCGCCGGCGGAAGCGGTTACACCCACCGGCCCCAACGAGCCGCCGCGCAGCGATCAGCCTTCCACAGCTCCGCTGCAGATGCAGGCTCCCGCTGGCGGCAGCGGTGTAGGAGTTGAAGTGGTGAGCGCACCGAACGGCTCGGCTCAACCTGCTGCCGGCGCCACCGCGACCGATCCCAACGCTTTGGTGCAACCCGTTGGGCCTGCTAATACCGCATTGCCCGCGGCGGACAAGCCGGTCGAAGCACCCGTCCAGCAAAACGAGATCAAGCCCGGCTCGAATCCGCAGCAGACTGCCAGCACCGAGAACGGAAAAGCGAAAAAGCCCAAGCTGGATCAGAGCGAAGACTCCTCAAGCAAGAAGAAGAAGAAAAAGGGTCTGGCCAAGCTGAACCCGTTCTAGGCGCGAAACCAGTTCAAAAACGTTATGGGCCGCAATCGAAGGGTTGCGGCCCTTGTCGTCTGCAGCCGGCCGGGTTGCAGCGCCCGCTAGCTGGCTGTCGTCATCTGCTACCCTGAAAAGTGGCCCCGACGCCTTGAAAGCCCCTGCAACTACAGGAGTTTTCCGCAATTTTGCGGGGCGCACCGAAGAAAAAATGCCTCACGACCTTCCCAAAGCCTACGATCCAACCGCCATTGAAGATCATTGGGCCGGCTACTGGGTCCGCGAGCATCTTTTCGCGGTTCCAACGGCGGATGCCGGCACGAATCCGGTCCAAAATCAAGGCCCGGACGGCAAGTCGCCGTTCACAATCCTGCTGCCGCCGCCCAATGTGACCGGCCGGTTGCACATGGGACACATGCTCAACCAGACGGAGATGGACATCCTTGCGCGCTGGCGGCGCATGAGCGGACGGCTCGCGCTGTGGATTCCGGGCACGGACCACGCCGGCATCGCCACGCAGATGATGGTCGAGCGGCAGCTGACCGAGGAAGGCACATCGCGCCAGAAACTGGGCCGCGAGGCCTTCGTGGAGCGCGTGTGGGAGTGGAAGCGCCATTACGGCGGCGCCATTCTGGAGCAGATGAAGCGGCTGGGCGTTTCGGTGGACTGGAGCCGCGAGTACTTCACCATGGACGAGCCGCGATCGCTGGCCGTGCGCGAGGCGTTCGTGCGGCTCTATCACCAGGGGCTCATTTATCGCGGCGCCTACATCGTGAACTGGTGCCCGCGCTGCCAGACGGCCATCAGCGACCTGGAAGTGGTCCACCAGGAGCAGAAGGGGCATCTCTGGGAGATTCGCTACCCGGTAATCGGCGATGGCGGCAACGAGACGGGCGAATTCATCACTGTGGCGACGACGCGGCCGGAGACCATGCTGGGCGACACGGCCGTGGCTGTTCATCCCGAGGACGAGCGCTACCTGCACCTGCACGGCAAGAAGCTCCGCCTGCCGCTGATGAACCGAGAGATTCCCATCGTTGTCGATCCCTGGGTGA
>JASHQH010000352.1 GCA_030037635.1 Acidobacteriaceae bacterium | reverse complement strand
GCAATCGGCCTCGATAACGATACCCGTGAGATGATCAAGTACCCCGAACGTGTCCTCATGGTCACCGTCCCGGTGCGCATGGACGACGGCCGCATTCACCGTTTTGAGGGCTATCGCGTGCAACGCAGCTCGGTGCGTGGTCCTGCCAAGGGCGGCATCCGCTACCACCCCCAGGTAACGCTGGACGAAGTGAAGGCCCTGGCCACCTGGATGACGTGGAAGTGCGCAGTCGTGAATATTCCCTTCGGCGGCGCCAAGGGCGGCATCACCTGCGACCCCAAGAACATGACCCAGGCCGAACTGGAGCGGATGACGCGCCGCTACACCAGCGCCATTCTGCCGCTCATCGGTCCCGAACAGGACATTCCTGCGCCCGATGTCTACACCAACCCGCAAACCATGGCCTGGATCATGGACACCTACAGCATGACCAAGGGCTATGCCATTCCCGGCGTGGTCACGGGCAAGCCCATCAGCCTGGGCGGATCGCTGGGACGCAACGAGGCCACCGGCCGCGGCGTGTTCTACACCATCGAGTGCGCGTGCGAGCATCTGCACCTGCCGCTCAAGGGCGCGACTGTCGCCGTGCAGGGTTTCGGCAATGCCGGCTCCATCGCCGCGCAGTTGCTGCACCAGGCGGGGGCAAAGATCGTCGCCGTCAGCGATTCCACCGGCTGCGTCTACAACCGCAACGGCCTGAACGTTCCTGAGCTCATCCAGATGAAGTCGCTGTGCGGGCACGTGGACGGCTTCCCGGAGAGCGAGCCCATCCTGCCCCACGAGCTGCTGGCCATGAAGTGCGACATCCTGGTGCCGGCCGCGCTTGAAAACGCCGTCCACGCCGACAACGCCGGCGCGGTAAAGGCGCACATCGTCGCTGAAGCGGCCAACGGGCCTCTCACACCCGCTGCCGACCGCATTCTCGAGAGCAAGGGCATCTTCGTCATCCCCGACATTCTGTGCAATGCCGGCGGCGTCACCGTTTCCTACTTCGAATGGGTGCAGGACGAACAGCATCTGTTCTGGGAGGCGAAGGACATCTACCATCGCCTGGAGCGCGTGATGAAGACCGCTTTCAACGACGTGCTCAAGATTCACCTGGAGCGCAAAGTACCCATGCGCATCGCCGCCAATATGCTTGGTATCGGCCGCGTGGCCGAGGCCGTGCAGATTCGCGGAATCTATCCGTAAGATTGCCTCATGTGTCCCCGTCTCTTTGGGCCCGATGGAACGACGTGAAAAGGGATGGGGCGCACCGGGCCACTACCGAGGCGAAGGCGGGTCAGGATTGCCTGATCCGCCGTAACTCCAATCCCCCGGTCCGCGAGCCCCACGCTTTTCGCCGCATCAAACGGAGAGGGTGAGGCGCAAATATTGCATTGTTCTCGTCTCGAGCCGGCGTAGACCGCCCGTTCATCGCCGGCGTGTACAATCCTTTCGAGTCGGTTCGCTGCCCAGCGATTCTTCCTTCCACGTGAGATCGATCCGCATCACGTCGGATCATCTGCGAGGTTTTTTCATGTATCGATGGTTTCTCCCTTTCTTTTTTGGCTTCGTCTCGCTTTTCATTTCATCGTTTTCTGCTGCGCAAGTTCCCCAGCAATCCCCCCCGCAAGTCATCAATCTGCCCTCGAGCAAGCAAATCATCGGCGAAGTTCCCGGCGCACCGCAGCGCACCAACGGGCTGCCTGTATCGATGGCTGTTTCGCCCGGCGGCCGTTACGTCGTCACCCTGAACGCAGGCTACGGAACATTTGAGTCTGATTACGACCAGTCGCTTGCGGTCCTCGACACACAAACCGGCGCGCTCGCTGACTTCCCCGATCGGCGCACCGGCCCCCACGCCCGGCAGACGCTTTATTCCGGCCTCGCCTTCAGCCGCGACGGCGCGCACATTTACGCCAGCATGGCCTCGCTTACCAATCCGCGGGGCGACGGCCGCGAGGCGGTGGGCAGCGGCATCGCGGTCTACAGCTTCGCCGGCGGCCGAATCGCGCCCGAGCGCCTCATTCATCTCGACCCGCCGCAACTCGCTCCGGGGAGAAAAACCCGGCTGCCTGGCGGCGTCGAGCACACCGAAGGCATTCCGTACCCGGCAGCGATCGCCGTCCTCGGCGCGGCAGGCCACGAGAAACTTCTCGTCGCCGAAGATCTTTCTGACGACGTCGTGCTTCTCGATGTCGCCACCGGCGCTGTTGAAAAGCGCTTCGATCTGTCGGAGAGCGACGCGGTGCCCGCGACCTATCCCATCGCCATCGCCGTCACCCGCGACGAGAAGCGCGCCTTCGTTGCCTTGTGGAATGCTTCGGAGATCGTTGAGCTCGATCTGGCGCGCGGCGCGGTGGCGCGCAAGCTCACGCTGCTCAAGCCCTCCGATCCCGTCAAGCCGGGAACGCATCCTTGCGCCTTTGCGTTTTCGCCCGACGAGAAAATCCTCTACGTCGCGCTCTCCAATCGCGACGCCGTCGCTGCGGTCAACACCGGGCAGTTCACGGTGAGAGGCTACTTTGATACGCGCCTGCCGGGGCAGAGCTACTTCGGCGCCGAGCCCGTCGCGCTGGCAGTCAATGCCGGTGGCAGCCGCCTCTACGTGGCCAATATGGCCACCGACGCAGTCGCGGTGATCGACACGAAAAAGCTCACCGCCAAAGCCGCCCGGGCGGCCATGGTTGAGCCCGACGGCTTTGTGCCTACCGAGTGGATGCCGATCTCGATGGCCTTCATCCCGTCAGGCTCAGGCGGCAAACTCTATGTGGCCACCGCCAAGGGCAAAGGAACCGGACCGAACGACTTTCCGCAGCGCATCTCGCCATTGCAACCGAATGGCCGGACGGGCCCCAGCACCCGCATCGAAACGCTGCTCTACGGCTCGCTGGCCACGCTTGACGAGCGTGAGATCGCCGCCAATCTCAGCGCATGGACCTCGACCGCGCTGGCATCGAATCGCATGAAGGCCGCGCAGCAGCAGATTGCATTCGCTGCCGGGGCCCGCACTCCCATTCGGCACGTCATTTACATCATCAAAGAAAATCGCACCTACGATCAGATCCTGGGCGATCTGGAGCTGAACGGAAAACCGGTGGGCAACGGCGACGCACGCTGGGCCATGTACGGTGAATCCGTAACCCCCAACGAGCACAAGCTCGCGCTCCAGTTCGGCGTGCTCGACAATTTCTTCGACTCCGGCGAAGTTTCCGGCGACGGCCACGTCTGGTCCACGGCTGCCATCGGCACTGACTATCTTGAAAGAACCTGGCAACACAATTACCGCTCCGGCCAGCGGCCCTACGATTTCGAAGGCGTGGTGGCCGACGGCTATCCGCTCCTGCAGAAAATTCCCGACGTCAACGAGCCGTCGAGCGGTTATCTCTGGGGCAACCTGGCGGCGCACGGCAAGAGTTATTACCATTTCGGCGAGTTCATCTCGTCAACGTTCTGCAACCAGACCGCGGTGGCCAACCCCGAGCTGGGCGTTATGCTGGCCGGCTCGGAATGCAAGCATAAGGTGATCGCGCCGGGCGAAACGCTGCCCGCCAAGTGGGGCGGCGGCGTGAACCAATGGCCGTGGGCGATTCCCCTTCTGGCCGCCAACGTGGCCACCAAGCCCGAGCTCGAGGGCCACTTCGCTCCCGAGGCGCCGGACTTCAATCTGCACGTCCCCGATCAGGTCCGCGTGGACATTTTTCTCCGCCACCTGCAGGGTTGGATGGCCGACCGCGCGCGCGGCCGCGACACCATGCCCGACTTCATCCTGCTGCGCCTGCCCAACGATCACACCGGGGGCACAAGTCCCGGCGGACCGACGCCGAAATCCTCCGTCGCCGATAACGACCTGGCCGTGGGCCGCGCGGTCGAAGCCATCTCGCACTCGCCCTACTGGGACGACACCGCCTTTTTCATCCTTGAAGACGACGCGCAGAACGGCGCCGATCACGTGGACGCGCACCGCAGCATCGCGCTGGTCGTCAGCAAGTACGCGCCACACGGCCCCAACGGCGCGCCCTTTGTCGACAGCCGCTTCTACTCCACCGTCAGCGTAATCCGCACCATGGAAGCGCTGCTCGGCCTTCCTCCCATGAATAACAACGACGCCTTCTGCTCGCTGATAGCGTCGCTCTTCACCGGCCCCGGCGATCAGCCGCCCTACACTGCCGACTACTCCAACCGCGACAACGGCCTTATCTACGCCGCCAATGCGAAAAACGCCGCCGGCGCGCGCGACAGCATGAAAATGGATTTCAGCCACGAGGACCGTGCGCCCACCGAAAAGCTCAACGTCATCTTGTGGAAAGATGCCATGGGCAACGCGCCGGTTCCACCCATGCTGAAGGCGCGCGCGAAGAGGCCGGCAGGCGGCGATGACGACGATTAGGGCGGGGACGGCACGATCCGCAGTAGGCGACGCTGGCCAGTGGGTGCTGTCTCCGCCTGGCCCCAGCCAACGGTTCACAGGATGGGATGAACGGTGGAAAAAGCCCTCTGAATGGCAGCAGATGGCCTGATCCTTAGCCAAATCCCGCCCCAAACTGGTAGCTTGAAGTTGTAGGGCCTTCTCTTCTGCAATGGCATCAAGTCCTTACTTTTCACTGGCGGTTCTGTTCGTGGCGGCATTGGGCTTTGGCCTGGCCCCGCTGGGGCTGGCTTGGCTTTGGGCAAAGGTCTTTGCGCCGCCCAAGCCGAACGCCATCAAAAACTCCATTTACGAGTGTGGTTTGGTGTCGAAGGGCGACGCGTGGGTGCAATTCCGTTCCGCCTACTACCTTTACGGCATCATCTTTCTCATTTTCGACGTGGAAGCCGTTTTTCTGCTTCCGTTTGCAGTGGCGTTTACCGGTCTGAGCCTGGCGGCCTGCATCGCCATGCTGGTTTTTGTGCTGCTATTGGTTGAAGGGCTGGCGTGGGCCTGGGCCAAGGGCGTGCTGACGTGGTCGTGAATGCAGTTCGTAGTTCTTAGTTCTCAGTTCTCAGAATCGGCGATGTGCGAGCGCGAAGAGAGGACTGTGAACGACAAACTGTGAACTGAGAACCGGAGTTGAGAGCGACGATGGCAGTCGATCAACAACTTAAGATCGAGCTCGGCAAGCAGGGCATCTTCGTCACCACCATCCAGGAGCTCTACAACTGGGGACGGCGCAGTTCCGTGTGGCCCATGCAATTCGGCCTGGCCTGCTGCGCCATTGAGATGATTGCCACCACCATGGCCCGCTACGATATGGCGCGCTTTGGCGCCGAGGTGTTTCGTCCTTCGCCGCGCCAGGCCGATCTGATGATCGTTTCCGGCACGGTGACCAAGAAGATGGCTCCGCAGGTGGTGCGCCTTTACAACCAGATGGCCGAGCCCCGCTACGTCATCGCCATGGGCGCATGCGCCATCTCCGGAGGGCCGTTCAAGCAGGGCTACAACGTGTTGAAGGGCATCGACCGCTATATTCCCGTTGATGTGCACATTCCCGGCTGCCCGCCGCGGCCCGAGGCGCTGCTGCAGGCCTTCATCACGCTGCAGAAAAAGATCGATGAGCAGCATTTGACCGGCGACGAACGCCCGCGGTTTCTCGACGCCGGCGCGCGGGGCGAGTTTCCGGTGCCCGAACCGGCCGCGCACGATCTGGAGCCAACGTCGAACCCCAGCGTGTGGCCGGTGGAGATAAAGACGGGGAACTAGGGAGCAATGGAGCGAGAAGACAGGGAGCAGAAGACCCCTTGTGGCGGCGACGATTTAGTAAAAGCCAAGAGCTGGCAGCCAGGAGCTGATTTTTGAAGTCGGTCGAAGAAATCAAATCGGCCATTGAAGCGGCCGTTCCCGGCGCGGGCGTGGAGTTTGTGCCCAACCCCGGCCCTGCTG
>JASHQH010000351.1 GCA_030037635.1 Acidobacteriaceae bacterium | reverse complement strand
CCGAGCGTCATGGCAAAGAGCGCTTGCGCCGTGGCCAGGTCCAGCGCGTTCACCTGCTGCGCAACGCTTGCCGCCGACACCAGAAGCTCCCACTTCGACTCGCCGCCTTCCTGCCATGTGGGCCGCAGCTTGCGCAGCAGCACCGGGCTCACAGGCACATCGGCAAAGCTTGTTGCCACCAGCCCCACTTCCGTCTGGCTGGTATCCGTATTTGCACCCGTCACTCGCAGAAGAGCCGTAGTTCCTCCCACGCCGCGCAGCAGGGCATCGGCCAGCCTGCGCGGCGCTCCGGTCGGGTTGCGCGGCGCCGTATCGCTCATAAATCGCTCTCATTTCCCTCGGACAGCAGATTTTCCGTGTAACCTGTCGGTCTTCGTTCGCAGTTCACAGCTCTCAGTGGTCAGCCATCGGCGTTCGCTCATCCTCGCTTCGCGATTCCGGCTGGCGTTGACCCTCATCCTTTTGTTCCGAGATCTCTGTTCTCTGCCCTCTGTCCGTTGCTTTCTTGGTCCCTCGGTCCCTTGTTCCCTGGGCCCCGGTCTCTCTCATCCCAGCCTGCCCGCAACGTACGGATTCAGCCAGGCCTGCACCGTCTCGTCGATCAGCGAGCTGGAAAAATATTTCATCTGCATGGTGTCGATTCTGCTCATGCTGGCGTTCAGCGCCGGCGTCGCCTGCGCGTTGCGCACAATTTGCGCGCACGCCGACTTCACGTCATCACCGATCGTCGCCAGGCCCGCCGTGTAAATCACCTGCACCTCGTTATAGGGCAGGCCAAGAACATTCCACGGCAACGTCAGCTCTCCGGTATTCGGGTCGATGTCAACCAGCGTAGGATCGATCTCCGTCCATTGCCCCGGCAATGCGAACGCCCACACGATCTCAAACAGCGGCTCGTTCAGCATCTCGCCACGCCGTGGCTTTGCATAGCGTCCCTGCAGGCTCACGATCGCCGAGGTCGCCGGCGCCAGCGGCGCCAGTGGCAGATAGCTCAGCAACACGGTGCGGGCGCCGGCCACAACCCGCAGGCGCTCGGTGTACTGAATGACGTTCAGGTCCGGCCGCCTGCAGTAGCTGTTGATCAGCGCGGTCGCAGCCGTGATCCAGTCCGCCGTCGTCCCCGCCGGCAATCCGTAATTCGGATAATCCGTTGGCTCCAGATAAGCCATTGAAGTTCCTTTCAATTGAAAGGGGCTGGAGACACGAAACCAGGGGCTGGATGGCAATCCATAACTAACCAGTCCCTGGTCCCTCAGTCCCTTGGCCCCTTAGTCCCTGTCTTTCTTACCGCTCCACCACCACCTGCGTGTGCGCAAAGCTCGCGCCCTTCACCACCGGAGCTCCGAACTTGACCGCGACATACTGGTAGGTCAACGAATTCGGCAGCCCGAGCTGGAAGATGCGCGGCGCCGGATCGCCCAGCCAGTGATACTCGATCAGGTCCTCGGTCACGATGTACGCCGGATAAGTGCCCGGGTTATAGCTGGCCCCCGAGCCGGTGCCGGGTGTATAAGGCAGGCTCCAGTCCGGAATCAGCGGCAGATCCCCGGCTTGCGTCGAAAGCATCTTCACGCGGAACCCGCCGGTGATCTGGTCCGTGTTCAGAACCACGTTGAAGTCCGCCTTCATCTCCTGGTCGATCAGGTCCAGCAACACCGGGTTGGCGTAGATGGCCGTCGGCCGCACATGGTACCCGCTGTTGGCCACCATCTGCGCGATCGTGGTCTTCATCGTGTCCACGATCTTCATTGAGGTGGTCACGGTCACCGAGTTGCCGCCCGCCGCAATTTGCGCCGCACAGCCCATATACTGCGTGGTGGTCGGGTTGCTCAAGCTGGTGTCGTTGCCCTGCCACAGGGCCACGTCGTGCGTCACCATCACGCCGCTCACTGTATCCACCAGGTCTTTGGCCTGCAGATAGGCGAACTGCTTCTGCTGGTCGCCCAACTCGATATCGAACAGGTTGTAGTTGATCTGCGCCACAATCGCCTTCAGCGGCACGCTCAGTTCGGTGCGCGACGGGCTCACTGTCGTGGGGCTGATGCCGCGCGGATTCACAAATCCCGCCGTGCCCGGATTGGGAATCGCGGTCTCTTCAAAGAAGCGCGACGGATGTCCCGTAGCAGGAACCTGCTTGATGCGCTGTCCAAACGGGCTAGAGCGCCGGCAAATGTCGAAAATCTCGGTCTGATACAGCGGAACTTCGATAGCGCCCGGCCCGATGTAATCCGCTGCTGCGTGAATGTCTGCAAAGGTTGCGTTCATAGCTCTCTCCGCCCCTCCATGGGGCCGTTTTCAGTGATCAGTGATCAGTAGTCAGTGATCAGTTAACGTCAATCAGCGGTCAGAGCAGCGGCCACAAACCACTGACCACTGATCACTGACAACTGACAGCTGCTGTTAAGCAATCGCTCCGGCGCGCAGCAGTTGCGTCTTCACCGCGATGCGCTGTTCCAGGCTCAGGCCCGACAACGCCGCATCCAGAGCGCGTACGTCCACCGGACCGTCGCCGATTCCGTGCTTCGACAGCAGCTCGGCCGTCGCCGCCGGCATGGTTCTACGCAGCGGGTTCAGCGCGTTCTGCGTCCCTGCTGCCTTCAGCTCCGCCAGTTCACGTTCGGCCGCGGCCAGCTTTTCGGCCAACTCGTTCTCGCGCCGGCCTTGCTCCACGGTCGCCGAAATCCTCTCCACCTCGCCCGAAAGCGCGCCCTGCCGCTCTTCCAGCCATCCCAGCGTCTTCTCCAGCTGAGTGGTTGCGGCCTCCAGCCGCTCTACAATGCTCTTCTCGTCGTTCTCCATGTCCTTCCTTTCTCCAGCGATCGGTCAAAAGTGACCAATGGTCACCAATCGCATCCTCTAGGTGCGGCTCATCGCGCACGCAAAGCAGGCGCCGGCCAGCTCGGTTTCCTGCCTTGCTGGCTCGAGCCTTCGCTCGCTAACAAAAGAG
>JASHQH010000350.1 GCA_030037635.1 Acidobacteriaceae bacterium | reverse complement strand
TTCTTCTTTATTGGTATTTGCACGAAGTGCGCGGCGAGCGGGGCGGCGTAGTGCGCAATTTGTCGACCACGCACCTGCTCGACCGCCTGGCGCGCTCACTGGGCGAGGAGTGCTACGAGGTGCCGGTTGGATTCAAGCACATTGTGCAAACCATGCAACAGCAAAACGCGCTGCTGGGCGGCGAGTCGTCGGGAGGGCTGACAATTCGCGGCCACATTCTGGGTAAGGACGGAATCTTCGCTTCAGCGCTGGTCGTAGAGATGCTGGCGCGCACCGGCCAGAAGATCTCAGAGCTTCGTGAGCATGTGTATGCGCTCACCGGGACGCTGCACGATCTTGAGGAGAGCATTCCGGCAACGCCCGAGATGCGCATCGCAGTCCCGCGGCGGCTGAACGAGGAAGCGCACACGCACATCGGACGCTACCCGATTACGCGCATCAGCCATAGCGACGGGACCAAGATGCTGCTGGAAAACGATAATTGGGCGCTGCTGCGATTCTCGGGCACCGAGCCGGTGCTGCGCCTCACCGTGCAGGCGGACACAGAGGAAAAAGCAGCTGAGATGATGCAGTGGCTGCGTCAGTTTGTGACGGCCGAAGCGTAGACGCCGCCGCGGCGCTCAGGCCGCCATCGATCGCGAAAGGGAACGGATGCAACACGGGCATTTCGATATTGAAAACCGCGAGTACGTGATCGATCGCGTGGACGTGCCGGTGTCATGGACCAATTATCTGGGCGTGAAGGACCTGTGCACCGTAATCTCGCACAATGCGGGCGGGTACTCGTTCTACAAAAGCGCAGAGCACGGCCGCATTACGCGCTTCCGCGCCAATGGCGTTCCCCTCGACCGTCCTGGGCACTATGTGTATCTGCGCGACGACGAAACCGGCGAATACTGGTCGATCTCGTGGCAGCCGGTGGGCAAAAACCCCGAGAGCGCCGGCTATGCGTGCCGGCATGGACTCTCGTATTCGCGTTTCAGCTGCCGGTATCAAGGCATCGACGCAGAACAGACGCTGTTCGTTCCCGTCGGCGACGACGTGGAACTGTGGGACGTGAAAATCAGCAACTCCAGCGGCAGGCCGCGGAGGCTCAGCGTCTTCGGCTACGTGGAGTTTTCATTCCATCACATCGAGATCGACAATCAGAATCTGCAGATGAGCTTATATGCGAGCGGGGCCGACTGCCCTGACGGCGTGATCGAATACGACTTCTTTTACGAGCCCTGGACCTTCCATTACTTTGCCGGAAGTTTTTCGCCCGACAGTTTCGACACTGGGCGCGACCGTTTTCTTGGCGCTTATCGGACAGAAACCAATCCACTTGCCGTGGAAAAGGGCGCATGCAGCGGGAGCGCCGAGCTGGGTGGCAATCATTGTGGCGCACTGCACAAGCGGCTGACCCTGGCCGAGGGCGAGGATGCTCGATTGATTTTTCTGCTCGGCGTGGGACCGCGCGCCAGGGGCCGCGAGATGCGAACCAAGTATTCCAATTTGCACCAGGTCGATGAGGAGTTCGCCGCCCTGAAAAAGTATTGGGCCGACAAATGCTCCGCATTCCAGTGCCGCACTCCGCATCCCGGCCTCGACGCGATGGTGAACACATGGACGCTTTACCAGGCGGAAACCTGCGTGGTCTGGTCGCGGTTCGCGTCATTTGTTGAAGTCGGCGGGCGCACCGGGCTGGGATACCGCGACACCTCGCAGGATGTGATGAGCGTCGTGCACACCAACCCGGCCAAGTGCCGTCAGCGCATCGTGGAGCTGCTGCGCGCGCAGGTGAGCCAGGGTTATGCGCTGCATCTCTTCGATCCCGACTGGTTCGACGAGGAAAAGCAGAAGGCGCCGGCCTTCAAGTCGCCCACCATTGCCCACGCACCGGAGCGCAAGAGCCTGATTCATGGCATCGAGCACGCCTGCTCCGACGATGCGCTGTGGATTGTAGCAAGCGTCTGCGAGTACGTGAAGGAAACCGGCGACACGGCACTGTTCGATGAGGTGATTCCCTTCGCCGATGAGGGCGAAGCTACCGTGTACGAGCACCTCAAGCGCTCTCTCGATTTTTCGGCGCAGCAGGTGGGCGCAAGCGGCATCTGCAAGGGTCTGCGCGCCGATTGGAACGACTGCCTGAACCTGGGCGGCGGCGAGAGCGCGATGGTCTCCTTTCTGCACCACTGGGCCTTGCTTGCGTTTGTTGATGCGGCAGGATTCCTCGGCCGGCGCGAGGACGCCGCAAAATACCGCGCTCTGGCGGAGAAGGTTCGCGCTGCGTGCGAACGCCAGCTTTGGGATGGCGAGTGGTACCTGCGCGGGATCACGGCCAAAGGTTTGAAGGTTGGATCGCACGAAAGCGAAGAGGGAAAAATCTTCCTCGAAAGCAACACGTGGGCGGTCGTGTCAAACGCGGCTTCCGCCGAACGTGCGCGCTCGTGCATGGACGCGGTCGATCGTCATCTCTATTCAGAGCGCGGCCTGCATCTTTTGTGGCCCGCGTTTTCAAAGCCCAATGACGATATCGGATTCGTAGGCCGCGTCTACAAGGGCGTCAAGGAAAATGGCGCCATCTTCAGCCATCCTAACCCGTGGGCCGTTATTGCAGAGTGCAAGCTGGGCCGTGGCGAGCGCGCCATCAAGTTTTTAGACGCCCTGCTTCCTTACAACCAAAACGACGCCATCGAAGTGCGCGAAGCGGAGCCATACTCCTATTGCCAGTTCGTCATGGGCCGCGATCACTCCGCATTCGGCCGCGCGCGGCACCCTTGGCTGACGGGCAGTGCGGGTTGGAATTACACGGCCATGACCCGCTGGATGCTTGGCGTACGCCTGGAATTCGGCGGCCTGATTGTCGATCCCTGCATCCCCGCCGGCTGGAAGGAATTTCACATAACGCGGCGTTGGCGCGGAGCCATCTTCGAAATCACGGTAAAGAATCCTGATGGCGTGCAGAAAGGCGTGGCCGCGACCGCGTTGAATGGCAAGCCGATTCAAGGCCCCGTGAAGCCGCAACCTCCGGGCTCGGTGAATGAGATGATAGTCACCATGGGTGAGCCTCGGAACTCTCCATCCACCAAGGAATAACAGAAAGGATTCGGCCGCGATCGGCCGGCACATGCAAACGGTTCTGACTGCAAAGCGCCTGTACGATGGAACTCGCCTGGTCGACGAGCCGATCGTGGTTCTCGAAGATGGATACATTGCGTCGATCGCTTCGCGCTCAGCTGCGGCCATGCCGGCTGGAGCGCAGGTTTTAAGTTTCCCCGAGGCGACTCTCGCGCCGGCGTTCTTCGACGTCCACATTCACGGCGCTGCGGGGCACGACGCCATGGAAGCCACGTCCGGGGCGCTTACGGCCATGGGCAGATTCCTGGCATCGCGCGGAACCTGCAGCTTTCTGGCAACCACGGTGACGGCGCCGTTCGACGCCACGCTGCGCGCAGTCAGCGGCCTGGCCAAGCTCATCGCGCAGGAGCCGGCCGAAGCGGCCGCACGCCCGCTGGGAATTCATCTGGAGGGACCGTTTCTCTCGCACGCCAAGCGCGGCGTGCACCCACCTCAGTTTTTGCTCGCGCCCGATATCGCAATCTTCGACAAATTATTTGAGGCCGCCGAGGGGCAGGTAAGGTTGATGACGCTTGCACCAGAGTTGCCTGGTGCAGTGGAACTGGCTTCGCATGCAACCAGGCGCGGGGTCCGCGTTTCGCTGGGCCATTCCAATGCCACCGCCGCTGAAACGCGCGCTGCAATCGCAGCGGGAGCATCGAGCGCGACGCACACTTATAACGCCATGCGCACGCTGGATCATCGTGAGCCTGGAATCCTGGGCGAGACGCTGACTGACGACCGGCTCTTTGCCGAACTGATCTGCGACGGCATTCACTCTATGCCTGAGATGGCGCAGCTATGGTGGCGCGCCAAAGGGCCGGAGCGAGCCATCCTGGTGACCGATGCGATGAGCGCGGCAGGCATGCCGGATGGGGAATACCGGCTGGGCGGCTTGACAGTGCAAGTGGCGCAGGGGCGCGCCACCACTGACGGCCTGCTGGCAGGAAGCGTGCTTACGCTCGATCGCGCCTTGGCCAACTTTCTCAAATTCACCGGCGCAACCGTCGAGCAGGGACTGCGGCTGCTTACTAAGAATCCAGCGGCCATGACCGGTCTCGAGACGGAGACGGGACGCGTAAGTGTCGGGCGCCCGGCGAATCTCGTGGCCGTGAGTTCTGAAGGAGACCTCGAGGCTTCTGTTTTGCATGGCGAGCTTGTTTCCTTGCCGGGATAATTCCACCTTCAGGATGCGAGGTCGAACAGGGGCGACCGTGAGGCGAAAAGTCATTGCGAGATCTTGCGGATTGATGGCTGCGATAGCGATGGGAATCGCGGTGCAGGCCCAGGCGCCGCCAGATCTGGTGTTGGCGGGCTACGTATTTCCACGGGGCGCCGTGCTCACGCCGGACCAGATCGACGGCCGCGCGTTAATGCGCATCAATTTTGCCTTCGTTGCCCTTCGCGATGGGCGGCTGGCAACTCCGAGCAGCACGGATGCGCAAAATCTCGCGGTTCTCACCGCGCTCCGGAAGCAGAATCCGTCACTCACTGTTTTGATCTCAGTCGGCGGATGGCTGGGGTCGGGGGAGTTTTCCGACATCGCGATGACCGCGCAAAGCCGCAGCATCTTTGCCGGCAGCGTGATGGATTTCCTGAAGCGCTACGACCTCGATGGGCTTGACGTCGACTGGGAGTATCCAGGCCAGGCTGGCGCGGGTCATCCATTCCGCGCGCAGGACAAGCGAAATTTCTCGCTGCTGCTCAAGGAGCTGCGCAATGAATTCAATCTTGAAGAAAAGACGAGCGGGCGGCGCCTGGTTCTGACCGTCGCAGCGGGTGCATCGGACGACTATCTGGCGCACACCGAGATGAATGAAGTTGGGCGCCTGGTGGATGCCGTGAACCTGATGGCGTATGACTACAGCTTTCCCTCGATCGATGCCACCACAAGCCACAGCGCTCCGTTGTTCACCGATCTCTCGTCGCCCAAAAGTGACTCGGCGGATGCTTCAGTGCGTGCATTCGAGCAAGCAGGAGTGCCTGCGCACAAGATTGTGCTCGGAGTTCCGTTTTATGGCCACGTATGGGGAAAGGTGCCGGATCAAGATCACGGACTTTTCCAACCGGGCAAGCCGGCGGCCGGAGACTTTGTGCCGTACAGTGCGATCCAGGAAACCATGATCGGGCACGGATTCACTCGGTACTGGGATGCCGCAGCGTCAGCGGCTTACTTGTACAGCGTGGAAAAGCAGGAATTTGTCTCCTACGAGGACCCGGAATCACTGACAACGAAATGCAACTACGTGCAAGCGCACAAGCTGGGCGGGGTGATGTTCTGGGAGTATATGGATGACCCATCCGGGACACTGGTGCATGCAATCTACGACGCTCTGCACACAGCAACTCGACCGTAGCTCCGCCTCACCACGCCGCCGCTGCGATGGCAAGGATTTCATCGCTCGCGAGCGGGAGAGAGTTGGCCTGCATGCTGTTGGCATGCGCTGCCTTCTCCACGACGCCGGGCAAATCAGCTTCCGCGATTCCCCAGGCGCGTAGAGCGGGGACGTTGAGTTCGGTCGAGAGCGCGCGTACCCAGTCTATGCCGTCCTCTGCGCTGGCATCGTTTCGGCCGGTAAGCACGCGCGCGATTGCGGCGTAGCGCTGCAGTGCGGGATGGCTCGGCGCACGCGCCCGCAGCGCGGCTACATTGCCTGCCATGCCGTGCGGCAACAGCGCCGCGCAAAGTGCGCCGTGCGGCGCCTTCCACTGCCCGCCCAGCGGCGCCGCCAGGCCGTGCACCACACCCAATCCGGCATTGGCCAACGCCAGGCCGCCGAAGAGGCTTGCCAGCGCCATCTCGCGGCGCGCCTCCTCATCGGCCCCGTCGTGGTAAGCACGGCGCAGCGCACCGGCCACACGCTCTATCCCGCCTATGCAAATTGAATCCACCAGCGGATTGGCGCGCGCGCTCACATACGGCTCGATAAGCTGCGTCAGGGCGTCAAGGCCGGTGTAGGCAGTAACCGCCGGCGGCAGCGCGTATGTCAGTTCCGGGTCGACCAGCGCCACCCGCGGCAACATCAGCGGGCTGCGCAGGCTGGCTTTCACGCCATGCTGTGTCGATCCCAGCACCGCGTTGCGCGTCACTTCGCTGCCCGTGCCGGCCGTGGTCGGCGCCGCAATGAAGGGCAGCGGCGCGGCCGCAATGGCTCTGCCTTTTCCCACCACCTCGAGAAACTCCAGCGGCTCACCGCCGTTGGTAGCGATGGCCGCGATCGCTTTGCCGGCGTCAATGGCAGATCCCCCGCCAATTGACACGACCACGTCGCAGGCGGCTTCGCGCAGGCGGCGCACGCCCTCGCGCACCAGATCGACCGTGGGTTCGCCCTGCACGGCAAAAGTTTCGGCCGAAAGTGCGGAGACCAGCTTTGCCGGGCGCTCTGGTGAGGCGCCGGTTACCACCAGTGGCCGCGCGCCAAACGTACGAGTCAGCTCAGGAAGAGTGGCAGCCTTGCCCTCGCCGAAGATAACGCGCTTGGCCGTTGCAAATTCGAACTGCATCGATTCACCAGTTTTCGGAGCTCGGGAAAACGGGGTTGTACTGCGCCCGTTGGCGCGGGTCGGCCATCATGGGCTCAACTGCATCGCGCCACTTCGCGTAATGAGCCGTCGCTTTATGCGCGGCCGCCGCTTCCGGCGTGCGGTAAGCCTCGACAAACACGAACCGGGTCGCGTCGTCCTGCTGCTCGAACACGTCAAAGCGCGCGATGCCGGGCTCCTGGATACTCGCGCGAGCGTTCTCGAGGGTCGCCTGTTTGAAGTCCGCCAACCGCTCGGGCTTGACGTGCACGTAAATGTGAACAATGAGCATCGCACTCGCCTCCGCTCCTTATCCTACTGCCCGGACCTGCTGCCTGAGCATGACCTTCCGGCACGCCGCCGGCGTTGCCTAACCCCTCCCACCGCTGCGATTTCCTTTGCGCGGCCGCCATTCAAGCGCGACAATAGCGGGATGAAAGTGTTGCGGGTCCTTGCCCTTGTTCTGCTTTCCCTCGGTCTGGCGTTCCCTCCCCTTCAGGCATTCGACAAGCAGCCGCCAGGCGTGTTTCGCGCGCGCCGGGTCGCTTTGGCGGCCAGCCTGAACGGCGGCGTGGCCGTACTCTTCGCCGCGGAAGAGTCGCAACTGGATTTCACGCCTTATCGCCAGGACTCGGATTTCTTTTACCTGACCGGCTGGACCGAACCGGGAGCGGCGTTGATGATCGTTGGCGAGACGAAACAGGCATCCACGCCGCGCGCGTACAAAGAGATTCTGTTTCTGCCCGCGCGTAACCTGCGCATGGAAAAGTACACGGGCGTAAAAATGGATGCCGCCACGCCCGGAGTCGCAGAGGCTGCCGGCGTCGACGATGTGGAACCCATGACGGAGTTGCCGGCCGAGTTGAGCCGGCTGCTGACCGCCGATCGCAAGCTCTTGGACAATCTATGGACGCAGCCCGGCGCCCCTCAGGCCGCGCCGCTGCTGAGCTTCACCGCGACCGCGCTGGGAACGGGCATGTCGCCGCGGCCGCACGACGTAACCACCCTGACCATGCCTTTGCGGCAGATCAAAGATGACGGCGAGATCGGACTCATCAAGAGGGCGTCCGCGGCCTCCGTTCTGGCGCAGCGCGTCATGATGCAATGGTGGGTTAAGCCGGGCATGACGGAGCGCGCCATTGCCGGCGCCATGACTGCGGTCTGGATGGAAAACGGATGCGAGCGGCCCAGCTACGCGCCCATCGTGGGCTCAGGCATCAACTCCACCGTTCTTCACTACTCCGCCAACGACCGCACCATGCAGGATGGCGACATTCTGCTGGTTGACGCGGCCTGCGAATATTCCATGTACGCCGCCGACATCACGCGCACCGTGCCTGTGAACGGCCACTTCACCCCGCGGCAGCGGGAGATTTACTCCATCGTGCTGGGTGCGCAGCAGGCCGCCATCAAGGCCTTTGTAGCCGGCAAATCCACCATCAACGACCGCGACCGGCTCGACCCGAACTCACTCGACACCGTGGCGTACAACTACATCAATACCCACGGCAAAGACCTGCACGGTCAGCCGCTGGGCCAGTACTGGCTGCATGGGCTCGGCCACATGATGGGAATCGACGTGCACGATCCGGCCAATTACCCCGTCGTGCTGAGGCCGGGGATGGTCTTCACCATCGAGCCGGGCATTTACATCCCCGAAGAGAAACTCGGCGTGCGCATCGAGTGCGACTTCCTGGTGGACCGCGACGGCAAGCTGGTTGATTTGGACGCCGGTTTGCCGCACACCGCCGACGAAATTGAAGCGGCCATGCTGGCAGGCAAGGGTACGGCCAAGTGAGAGGGAACTCCGGTGAAAAGACCTATTGGCCTTTCGCTATGAGTTCCATGTTGCGGGAACGCACTTTGTTTAGTCTCCCGCCGGACCGGCTAAAAGCGAATAGCTAGGAGCTAAAAGCTAGGACTATGGATCCGCGCGATGCCATGGATCCCGAGCAGGTGGAGGCGCTGAATCGCGCCTTCAGCGAACAACTGCTCACCCTGCTGGGCGAGTGCGTGCGCGGCCGGCGCGGGCTCTTCGCCGCGTCAATTGACTCGGACCAGCCGGAAAACGCCTGGCCCGATGCGGCGCGCCTGCGTGAGCTGGCGGTCGCCCTGCAAGCTGCGCTTGCCCGGCAGCAGGAGCGCAACGCGCTGTGCGACGAGTTCCTTGACTTGTGCTCGATCCACGGCGAAAGCCATCCCGGCGAGCGCAGGCTGGCGCGGCTTTTCCTCGACCGTATCGAACACGGCGAAGTGGGATCGCAAACGCAGGAACACTGGAATCCCTGATCACGCTCCCGGAGTGGCGGAGTGGCCGGGTGCCCCATCCTAAACACGTTTTGGGTGTTCAGGGTGGGATCCAACCCCGCCAACTCCGCTAACTCTCGCTAGAAGCGAACGCCAAACGTGACCGGAATCAGCTCGGTAGTCCCGAGGCCGTTCGCTGCGGTGGGCGGGGGTGTGTGGATAAACAGGTAGCGCGATTCGGCGAAAAGTTCGGTATGGCTGCTGTCGCCGCCATACATGTTGCCCCCTAGCTTGTGGTAGAGGCCAAAGCCGGCGCCACCGCCCCATTGGTTCGAGGTGAACGAGGAAACAGTGACATTCTCGTAGGCTTCGTATCCGTAGTAATCCACGGCTTCGGGCGCCTGGAAGTTGGTCGACTTGTGGTACCAGCCGAAAGTGCCGACCAGGTATACGCCGTTCGTCCTCTTCGGAAACAGGTCGACCACGGGTGAACCGGTAATCGAGTTGATGTGCGAATCGCCGGCATCGATGTCGTATTCACCACCGCCAACAGCCTCATTTACCGCCGAAATCAATGTCCCTGGCAGCTTGTTGTCCATGAACTGGTACTCAGCAAGCACGGAAAGCCGATTGTTGAAGCGTAGACCCCCGCCGACGGTGAAGTTGCCGCCGAAGGTGATGACGGGAAGGGATTCCCCAGTGACCACGCCGGCTTGGTTGGTGTCGTTACCGATGGGGGCGCTAAACCCGCCGCCTGCCTCGAAAGAGTATTGATGGAGAAACGCATGTTTCTGGCCGCTGCCACCGCCGCTTCCACCATACTGGCCCGCGGCTGCGCTGCCCCCGTTTGCAGCCGGAGCGGCGGGATCCGCGCTATCGAAAGGCGAAAAGTCGGTCAACTGCAGGCTCGACAAGCTCAGGCCATCCAAACTGGAGGAGTAACTGGAGGTACTGGATTGATCTTGCGAAGGAGCGGACTGCGCGTTCGCAACACCGGCTGCGAGAAAGGCCGTGCAGCCCAGGAAAGTGATTTGCCGCATCAGCGGCATCGAACTGGTGAAGGACATCGCATCAACCTCAAATGTAAGATTTTCCTCGATTTCCGGGGAATCGACCGGCAACCAATGAATTAGACACCAAAACCGCCTGGAGGTTGCCTCTGCGGCGGCATGCCGTTTACCGCTGGATGAAACACGCTCCCTCAGGAAGAAGCGCTCTTGCGCCGCCCGGGATGGCCCGGATGCCCGCCCGTCCCGCCAGTCTCGGTACCGATCAAACACAAAGGCCGAGTCACTTCCCTCGGTCCTTGGCTCATCTGACGGCTTGCTGACCCGCTGCCTATCCCTGTATATCGAATTGCTCCGGGTGCAGCGTCGGGTCACTCTTGACCAGAATATTCCGGCCCACCAGCTCCTCGAAATCGTTCAGCCAGCGGCTGCCGTTCGACTTGAGCACTTTTACGGTTTCAGGGTTCACCCGCAGCATCACGTCGGAACTTTCAAAGTGCTTCCGCATCTTGCGCAACTCAACGTAAATCTCGTTGCACACAGTGACCGAGCTTTTCACCATGCCGGTGGCCTGGCAAGTGGGACACGGCACGCTGAGCATCCGCTCCAGCGACTGCTTGACGCGCTTGCGCGTAATCGCCACCAGGCCAAAATCGTTGAACTGCAGAACCTTGGTCGGCGCGCGATCGCTCTTCAGAGCCTCTTCGAGTGCGGCCATCACCTTGAATCGGTTCTTGCGCTCGTCCATGTCGATAAAGTCGATCACAATAATGCCGCCCAGGTCGCGCAGCCTGATTTGCCGCACAATCTCCGGCACCGCGTCGAGGTTGGTTTTCAGAATCGTGTCTTCCAGCCGCGCCGACTTGCCCACGTATTTCCCTGTATTGATATCGATGGCCACCAGCGCCTCGGTCTGGTTGATCACGATCGATCCGCCCGACTTCAGCCATACCTTGGAGCGCAGCGCCTTCGAAATTTCGTCTTGAATGCCAAAGTGCTCGAAGAGCGGCGTCTCTTTGGTGTAGAGCTTGACGCGGCGCACCAGCGACGGTGAAAAACGGTTGAGAAAGTTCACGATGCGTACGTAATCCGATTCCGTATCCACCCAGATGTTTGAGAAATCGTCGCTCACCTGGTCGCGCAGAATGCGCTCGATCAGCGACAGGTCGCGATAAATGAGCGCCGGCGACTTAGCCGATTCCGACAGCCGCTTGATCTCGTTCCACAGATTCATCAGGAAGCGCAGATCGGCCCTCAATTCGTCTTCTGACGCGCCTTCTGCCGCGGTCCTCACAATGAAGCCGCCCCCCGCGTCGCCCCGTTCGTGCAGCAGAATCCGCTTCAGGCGATGGCGCTCCTCGTCGGAGGCGATCTTGCGGCTCACGCCCACGTGGTTCACCGTGGGCATGAACACCAGGAAGCGGCCGGGGAGCGCGATATGGCTGGTGATGCGCGCACCCTTCTTGGCGATGGGCTCCTTCGCGATCTGCACCAGGATCTCCTGGCCGGGTTTCAGCAGATCGGAGATGATGGGCAGGTTTGTGGTTTGGGCCGAGCGGCGCGCAGGTCCGCGACGGCCACCATGGGCTCCGCGGCCACGCTGCCCGCGTCCGCCCCGCTCGCGGCGATCCCTCCCAGGGGCAGGTTGCACCTCCGCCGGCGCTTCCTCCTCTTCCTCCACCGTATCCAACTCTTCTACTTCGTTCTCACCGCCTTTTTGGTCGAAATCCAACTGGATGCGGTGATCGAGGTGCGCCTCCTGCAACATCTCGCCCAATTCGCCCGTGCGCATGTGGCTGGGCAGCGTCTCCTCTTCATACTCGTCCAGATCATGCGCCTCCGACTTGTGACGGCGCGCATGGGGAGTCGCTTCGAACTCCTCGCCCTCAATCACCTCTTCTTCCACCACCCCGCTGCCGGGAGCATAAGTTGAAGCGGCAGGAGCGCCGGCTTTGGCGCCCTTATCCCCTTCCCCTTCCTTCTTCTTCTTGCCAAACCCAAACAGACGGAAGCCTGTCTGCGACGTTGGATCAACTCGGTGGGAGGCGGAGGCATCCGGCTCCTCGTCGGGCGCCGAAGCGTTCTCACCGGCGTCTTCGTCTTCGCCTGCGCTCGGTCCACGCCCTTCCGGCGCCGGCATCGCGAGCTCCTCAAAATCGAGCTCATTCGCCACCGGCCCCTCATCGGTTGCGGCCGCTTCGGTTTCCTCCTCGAAGGCAGGTTCGATCGGCCCTGCGTCAAGGTTCTCCTCCTCGAATGTGAACCCGGATTCCCGTTGCGCATCCGAAGCTGCCGACTCCATCTCAAGAAGGCCTGGCGCCAACTCTTCCTCTTCAACCTCCTCGGCAAGTTCGGGGGCATTTTCCGCAGCCGGAGGGACTCCGTGCTCCGCCTCTTGACTTGCTTCCACCGCCGGCTCCGGCCGCTGACTGCGATGCAGCGAAAGCGATTCTCCGGGCAACAGCCCGCTGCCATCCCATGCAATGGGCGTTTCAATCAGCGTAGAAGGCTTTGACATAGACGCCGACCGCTGCGGCACGGACGGCTCAGAGGTGGATTTCGTGGTTTCCGCGGAGGGCGCGCCCCCGTATTTCGAAAGAGACTCGCCCGGCAGAACAAATGCTGCGGGCTTCTGGTACCCCCGTGGCGCCGGCTCGGCCGAAGGAATATTGGAATCGTGAAATTCAGCCGCCGGCTCGGCAGGAGCCAAGGTTTCAGCAGCATCCGCGCTTACATCCTCCTGCTCTGATTGCGGCTCAGCCGCGGGCCCAGCACCCCGGCCGCCGCGGCGCCGGCGCCGTCCCCGCCAGCGGCGCGCGCCTTCTTCACGCTGCTCCTGGCCGCTCTCCGTTTGGCCTTGAACCCCGCCCACTTCGGGCGTGGGCGGCATCAGCGTACCGGTTGCCGCCTCTTCAATCGGCTGATACTGATTGATTGGCGCGTTCTGTCTTTGGCTTGTGCGCTGGCCCCGGTCATCGCGCCGCCCGCCGTTGCGTTCGCCGCCACGCCCATGGCGCACCTCGTGCGGCGCCGGAGCACCCGCCGCTGCCTTCTCCAGCTCTTCCTCTTCACCCTGATCTTCGAGCTCGATGAAGTCGGTTACGTAGAGAAATGCGTCGCGCTCCAGGCCGAGGTCGACAAATGCCGACTGCATGCCAGGTAAAACCCGCGTCACGCGGCCGTTGTAAATGGAACCCGCCAGGGTATATTCGTTTTCGCGTTCGTAATAGATTTCCGCGAGTTGGTCGTCTTCTAAAATCGCAAGCCGCGTCTCATGCGGCGTGCTGGATATGCAAATTTCCTTTGCCATCTTACCTTTCCGTCCGGCTTAGCTCGCATCGGGGCCCCCGGCGACTCGTCCTTGTCGCTGGGGAAACATAGCAAGCGGCCGTACACGCGGCAAGGTCAGACGGAACCACGCACCGAAGGCAGGGAGAATGTGGGAGGATCACCCAGCGGGCGCTCCAGGGCCGGCCGTTGTTCGAAGGCCATCCCCAGGGGCGGCGAACTGATGCAAAAATCGAAAACAGCGAGCAGGACACGCTGCCCGTTGCGGTGATCCGTAAGCGGAGAGTTTGTGACCTTCCGGGCCGGAATTTCCGGCGGGGCCGTTCGACCAGCGGCAACTGCAGGCAGGTTCCGCATCGGGGACCCTTGGAAGCTTGCCTCCAGAATTCCTTCGCGATCCATGCAACCTGCGAGCCGCAAGTGGTCTTCCCCTCTCTGCGACCTCATAAACCCAATCCTGCCGCGCGCGATCCCATCGGGACTATGCCGGCGAAATACTTGATATTCCTTCTCTTCGTGCCCAGGGACTCCCCCCGGGGCGAAGAACTAAACTTCGTTCACGGCGTTTCAAATCCATCGATCGAAACGCGTCAGTTCACGAACCGGCGCATGCGGACATTCATCGCCACGCCCAGCGCCAGGAACGTAAACAGCACCGAGGATCCACCGTAACTCATTAAAGGTAAAGGGATTCCGGTGACGGGCATCAGCCCGATTGCCATGCCCACGTTGACCGCGATCTGAAAGGTCAACACAGCCACGATTCCCATGATAATCAGCGAACCGGGCAGGTCTGCGGCTGTTTGAGCGTTTTGAATCAAACGCATCAATACAAAGAAGTATAGCAGCAGGATGAAAATTGCGCCCACAAAGCCGTGTTCCTCGCTGAAAGCGGCGAAGATGAAGTCGGTGTACGGAATGGGCAGAAAATAACCCTGGGTCTGCGTTCCCTTTTCCAGCCCTTTCCCCCAAATCCCGCCTGAACCTACGGCAATCTCGGATTGCAGCACCTGGTAGCCCGATCCCCGCGGGTCGCTTTCGGGATTGGTAAAGCTGGTGAGCCGGGCCTTCTGGTACGACTTGAGAAACTTCCCGCTCGACCACACTGCGCCGACAAGCACCGCGGCCGCAGCCACCAGAATCAGGCTCTGGCGCAGATTGATGCCGCCCAGAAACAGCCCGGCAACCAGGATCGGCGTATAGGTAAGCGTCGTGCCCAGGTCTGGCTGCCTGAGTACCAGCAGCATGGGAATGCCCACCAATGCGAAGGCTCTCAGAATCTCTCTCCACGTCACGCTGCGCCCGCCCAGGTTGGCAAAGTAACGCGCCACAATCAGGATCAGAACCAGCTTGACGTACTCTGAGGGTTGCACCAGCATGGGGCCTAGCTTGATCCATCGGCGTCCGCCCAAAGCCTTGTGTCCCAGCGGCGACAACACGGCAGCCAGCGCCACGAGACCTACCCCGTACGCCCACGGAGCCCAGTCGAGGACGCGGTGGTAGTCGATTTTGGCAAAGATAAACATCCCCACTAGGCCGGCTGATACCCAAAAGATCTGCCGGTCGCCAAAACTCGCAAACTTCGTATGTACCGTGGCTGAATGCACTTCCAGCACTGACAGCGCGCACAGCAGCAGAACCAGTCCCAGCAAGGTCCAGTCGAAATCGCGAAAGCTCAAGAAACGGCGCATCGGCATGGCGGCTAGGGGTCCTTCCGCCGCCCGGGCGATGCCTCTGCCATCTGTGTGGAGCTGGCTGCGGGGGCCTTCGCAATCGGCCCCGTTGCGGGCCGCGTCTCATGCTTCTGCGCCGGTTTTGCGCCGCCGTTCTTCGCTCCTACTACCTGGCCATTCTCCACAAGGAAATGTCCTCCTTGCATCCGGTTCTTCGCGGCCTCGCCCGTTGCAGGCGCGGTGTCAGGCGGCTCGACGGGCATCGACCACACGGCTCCAACGTCGGTCGGCGGCGCGGTCTTCTCCGGCGGCAGGTTCCCCGCCAGGCGGCGCTTCTTGTCCACAAAGGCCTCAACCACCCTCGCACCGATCCGCGCAGGGAACCAGCTCTTGTTGCCGTTCTGCCAGAGCACGGCGACCACCAGTTCGGGGTTGCGGCGCGGAACAACGCCCACGAACCAGACATTTGGGTAAGTGGACTTGCCCGCGCTGGTCTTGCCCAGGGCCTCGTGGCTCATCACTTGAGCCGTTCCGGTTTTGCCCGCGAAGTCGATGCCATTCAAGTGCTCCCCGCCCGCGGTGTGATAAAGCCCCGGCTGGGTCACGTCGGCCATACCGTCGGTAATGATGTCCCAGTTGGCCGGATCAATGGGAACGTAAGCGTCGCCCGATCCCGGAAAACTATCGAACAGCGATTTGCGGAAATCGGCCGGAAGCTGGCCGGGAAACACCACGCGCGGCCGCACCATGTGCCCTCCCGACGCGATGCCCCCGATGATGCGTGCCAGCTGGATGGGCGTGACTTCGGTGGCTCCCTGGCCGATGGACACGTCGAGGGTCTCATCGGGATACCAGCGATGATGAAAGCTCTTGATCAACCAATCGGGCGAGGGCATCAGTCCGGACTGTTCACCGGGAAGATCGATGCCCGTCTTCTGCCCGAAACCGAAAGCATCAGC
>JASHQH010000349.1 GCA_030037635.1 Acidobacteriaceae bacterium | reverse complement strand
CGCACCAGCTATGCTGCGGTTGCCGCTTCGTCTTTGGCCAAGGACGCCAATGGCCAGATGCAGCGCGACGGCTGGTGGTCGAGCGCCCGCAGCTTCTCGCTCCTTGAGCCTCCCGAAGACGTCGGGCGTGAAGCCGCGCGCCGCACACTTCGCCGCCTGGGAGCCCGGCGCGTTCCAACGCAGCGCGTTCCCATCGTATTCGCGCCCGAAACAGCCCGCTCCCTGGTCGGTTCGGTCTTCGACGCCGCTTCCGGCGACGCCATCTGGCGCAGCGCTTCGTTTCTTGCAGGAAAGCTTGGCGGCGCCATCGCCGCACCCAGTTTGACCATCGTCGACGATAACACGATGATTCTGCCCAACGGCACGGGCGGCTTCGGCACCTCGCCTTTCGACGACGAGGGCCTTCCCTCGCTCCGCACTCGGGTTGTCGAAGACGGTGTCCTGCGCAACTACCTGCTGAACACCTACACCGCTCGCAAGCTGGGCATGAGGTCTACTCATAGCGCCGCACGCGGTCTGGCGGGAACTCCGGGCATCGGCTGCGGCAACCTTTATGTCGAGCCCGGCAGCCTTACGCCGGACGAGATCCTTCGCGGCGTTCCCGCCGGCCTCTACGTCACCAGCCTCATGGGATTCGGCGTCAATCTCGTAACCGGAGACTACTCGCGCGGCGCTACCGGCCTGTGGATCGAGAACGGCCAACTTACCCACGCGGTGGAAGAAGTGACGATTGCCGGCAACCTCGCCGAGATGCTGCTCAACGTTGCGGCTATCGGCAATGACCTGATTTTTCGTGGTTCCGTGGCTTCGCCCACATTGCGCATCGATGGAATGACGGTTGCCGGAATCTGAGTCACCCGCTGTTGGGCCGCCTTCGTTTCACGCCGCACGCAGCGTCAACAACGAGATTTCCGGCGGGCAGTTGAACCGGAAGGGAACGCCCACGGTGCCGAGGCCGCGATTCACGTACAACTGCATCTGGCCCAGCCGGAACCAGCCTTCAACGTACTTCTTCCCCATGATGGGAAGAGCCAGCGCACCAACGAGAGGTAACCGGACCTGGCCCCCATGCGTGTGGCCGGTCAGCATCAATGAGACAGCCTGGCCGGCCGGCAGCATAAGCAATTGGTCGGCATAGTCGGGCGCGTGGCACAGCAGAACGATGGGTTCGTGCGCCACGTTGCGGATCGAAGGGGGAACCGCTTCATCGGGATGCGGATGGCCTGCCACCGGATCGCCGATTCCGCATAGCCAGAAACGGCCCCCCGGCCGCTCCACAGGAATGCAGCCATTGCGAAGTACCGTCACGCCGTTGGCCCTGAGCGCTTCAGTCACCTCTCTTGCGTCGACCATCATGTCGTGGTTTCCGAGCACGGCATAGCGCTCGCGGCACGTGAGCGCATTGAGCAGGTTGGCGCATTGCCACCCCGCGCCGATGGCGAACTTTCTGGGCGCTAAACCCGCTGAGACAAAGTCGCCGGTCAGAAACACGGCATCGGGATTCAAGCTGTTGATGCGGCTGACGGCGGCGCGCACAAAAAACGGCTCAGTGTATTCATCCATGTGGATGTCACTGAGTTGCGCGACGCGAAAACCGTCAAAAGCTGCGGAGAGGCCGGGGATCAAGACGTCGTGACGCGTGATTTCGATCCAATGCCTCTCGACCTCGCCCGCATAAAGGGCCAAGCCGCCCGCAGCGCATGCGCCGGCGGTCAGAAACTGGCGGCGGGTGATGCGTGCCTTGGAGGGGGAGGAAGAGACGACCACACCCCATGGTATCGGAATTCGGCCCTTGCACGCCAAACCTGCGCCGTCAGGCGGATTCCTCCGCTTCACCCGGCACAGCGGCGAAGTACTCCGCTACCTCCCGCCAGTTGTTCACGCGCACAAACCCGGTCGCCGCCACATTGTGCGGCGCGGTATAGAGCAGTCCCTGTCCATCGAAGCGCATCAGGTTCCTGGGCTGGTCGTCGATCAGGTAATCGGCGCGAAGAATGCTCTTGTTGCCGCAGAAAACATAGTGCGTGGGCGGAATGAAGGGGAAGTGACGCTGCAGCCAGCGGTATTTCGGACCCAGCGAATTGGGCACGGCCATGGCCTGCGTGGCAATGAAAATCTCGAAGCGGTCCGAGAGATCCTTCAGCACCGCCTGTGCATCGGGAATCAGCGGCAGGTCCTCAAAGAAATCTTCAGCGTCGAGAAAAGCGCGCAGTTGCGCCTGCCGGTCGAGAGGCGTGATTTCCCACAATCCTTTGCCCGCCAGGTCCTCGGTCGTTACTTCTTCGTCGAAGGTCTGGTTGTAGCGGCGGATGTGCTCGGAGAGCGTGTCCGCCATCACCTCATCCATATCGACACAGATGCGCCGCACAGGACTGCCCCCGCAGAATGCCTTCAGGAAAAAGGTTAGCAGGGCTGGAAAGGCCCTTTAGAGTCCGAACGGCCAAACCCGCTGCACCGTCTTCGAAAGAATCTCTTGACGCTCTTCGGTCGTGAAAAAGTTCATGCGATCGCGATACAGTTCCACGATCTTCGCGTAAGGAAGCTGGGCGAGCGAGATCGGCCAGTCCGTAGCCCACATCAGCCGTGGCGCGCCGAAGCTTGCCAAAACCCGTTTCACCTGGTCCTGCGCGTCAGGATACGGGTAGGGCTGCTTCGACAGCGACCACATGTGGGAGATTTTGACAAACACGCGCGGGTAGCGCGCCAGGTCGAGGAGCAACTTCAGCAGGTCGGGCCGGTTCAGTGGGCAATCGGCCATGTGGTCGATCACCACCGTCAGTTCGGGATTGGCCTCGATCAGCGGTACAAGATCGGGCAGCCGCGTCACCGGCGCCAGGATGGTCATAGGCACCTTCAGCTCGCTGCACCGCTGCCACAGCGGCCGCATCAGCGGGCCGCGAATCCAGTCACCCGACGCATCGGCCGCAGGGCTCAGCCGCACGCCGCGAAACCCCTCCTCAGTCAACCGGTTTAATTCGTCCGCCGCGCCGGGGTCTTCGGGATTCACCCGGCAAACGCCCTGGAACGTTCCAGGATAGCGTTTGAGCACATTCAGCAAGTAGCTGTTGTCCCACTTGTAGTGAATCACCTGGATGATCACGGTCCGCGCGACGCGGTTGGAGCGCATCAGCCCCAGAAGCATTTCCGGCGGCGCATCGGCAGCGGGCGGATGGGCGCCCGGCGCGAAAGGAAACCTCGCATCGCGCGCAAAGACGTGCACGTGCGAATCAATGATCAGTGGCACCGCCCCGCGCTCTTGTCCTGGGGGCGAAATGAGTGGAAATGCGAGCGCGCTGGCAGCGCCCCTGGCAAGAAATTCTCGTCGGCTCGGCATGAAATGCGCCCGCGGGAACTCCAGCGTCAGGCCTCGGCCTGCCTTGGCTTGCGCGGGGCGCGCCCTGCACCGGGAACCACCTCCGGTTGCGGCTCCTTGGGCGCCGGAGCCATCGCCGGATCCCAGTAGAGCAGCCGGCTGCAACTGTCACAGGCCAGCAGTTCGCCCTCGCGCAGCTCGTTCCACGTCTGAGGGCGCACGCCCATGCGGCATCCCGTGCATTGCTGATTCTCGGCCCGGACGATTGCGGTTCCCCGTAAGGCGGCGATGCGGTCGAACCGCGTCAGCCAACTTTCATCCAGTGTCGCGCGCACCGCTGCGCGCGCGGCATCGAGTGCGGCCAGTTCAGCGGCCAATTCCTGCTGGCGAGCTGCCACGCTGGCGCGTGCCGCCTCAACCTCGGCCGCCAGCCGCTCCACTTCAGCGCGGGCCTGCTTGAGTGCCGTCTCCTGCGTCTCGGTGCGCTCCAGGCTTGCGTACTCCTCGTTTTCCAACCGCTCGGTCTCTTTCGCGGCAAAATTGATTTCGTGCTCGATTGCCACGGCCTGCTCGGGAGTGTTCACGGAGTCGATCTGCGCGCGAAAGCGCGCCGCCTTTTGCCTGTGCCCATCGATCTCGCGGTCCAGGCGCGTGCGCACGGACTCCTCGCGGCTTAGCGCATTCGAGGCCTCGGTCGACCGGCGTTCCGCCACCGCGAGCGCGGCCTGTGCCCTGGCCGTCTCAGCGGGCAGAGCGCGCATCTCCTGGTTCAGACGCGATCGATCGAGCTCTATGCTCTGCAGCTTTACGAGGGTTTCAATCAGCGCTTCCATCCGTGACCAAAGTCTACGTCATCCGGCAGGTTCAGCGACAGTTGCCTCACGCCTTGGGCAGCCGGCGACCCAAGCCTGTTTCTGGCCATGGGGCTACGGCAAAACCGGAGAAGGTGCGCCCAAGCCGCTTCTTACGGCGGTTTAGGAAATAATGTGTCCGCGAAGGGTGGAGCAAGGTCACTGCTCCCTGTTGCTCCCGCCCCACGAACGGGCACGTGACCCTCAAGGGGGTCGTGGACAACCAGATGGATGACACAATGATCCGGCTGCGCGCCAATCAGGTTCCAATCTGTGAAGCGTAGATTACGGATACATCCTGTGCAGCATGCGCGGAAAGGGGATCGTCTCGCGTACGTGATCCAGCGCGCAGATCCACGACACCACGCGTTCGATGCCCATACCGAAGCCCGCGTGCGGCACGCTGCCATAGCGGCGCAGGTCCAGGTACCACTCAAATGCCTGCCGCGGCAGCTTGTGCTCGTCGATGCGCGCGCTCAGCAATTCGTAGCTCGACACACGCTGCGACCCGCCGATGATCTCGCCGTAACCCTCCGGCGCCAGCACGTCCACGCACAGCGCGTAGCGCGGATCCTTCGGATCCGGTTCCATGTAGAAGGCCTTCACGTCTGCCGGGTAGCGGTGCACCATCACCGGCCGGTCGTACTGGCTGCTGAGCCACGTCTCGTCGGGCGAGCCAAAATCGTTCCCATACTCGAACGGCTGCTCCAATTGCCCATTCTTGTAAGCCTGGTTGAGCAGCTCCACCGCTTCGTCGTAGCGCAGGCGTGGAAACGGCGGCTTTACACTTTCGAGTTTCGCCAGGTCACGTCCGATCACCTGCAGCTCCGGGGCGCGATTCTTCAGCACGCTTTGCACAATGTGCGAAATGTAGTTCTCGGCCAGCTCCATCAGGCCGTCGAGGTCCATATAGGCAACCTCCGGCTCGACCATCCAGAACTCCGTCAGGTGCCGGCGCGTCTTCGATTTCTCGGCGCGGAAGGTGGGCCCGAAGCTATACACCTTGCCCAGCGCCAGCGCGGTTGCTTCCACGTAAAGCTGTCCGCTCTGCGTCAGATAGGCGGGATCGCCAAAGTAATCCACGGGAAACAGCGTCGACGTTCCTTCGCATGCAGCCGGCGTCAGAATCGGCGGATCGGTGCGGATGTACCCGTTCATGTCGAAATACTCCGCTGCCGCGCGCATGATCTCCGCCCGAATGCGCAGAATTGCCGCTTGCCGTGGGCTGCGCACCCACAGGTGGCGCAGCTCCTGCAAAAAATCCACTCCATGTTCCTTCAGCGTGATCGGATATGGCTGCGTTTCCGGTACCCTCTGCACCACCTTCAGATCGTCAACGTCCAGCTCATACCCTCCCGGCGCACGCTTATCGGCCCGCACTTTCCCCGTCACAATCACCGACGACTCTTGTGTCAGGTCTTTCAACGCATCAAATACTTCGGGTGAGACGCTTTTCACGTGCGCTACACCCTGGATCGACCCTGTGCCGTCACGAAAGATGGGGAAGAGCAGCTTTCCACTTTCGCGCAGGTTGTAAAGCCACCCGCGCAAAGTCACGGATTGCCCCTCGTGCCGGCCAATCTCGGCGATGGTGGCAATGGGCGGAGCAGATTTCACGGTTTCAGTGGCGGCAGAGGCTGCATCGTCGGGCATCTTGCTTCCTTTCCCCCGGGCGGCTTGGACTTTCCAGAATACAGCGCCCAGGAGAGGCAAGCGATTGGCCCGCCGGGGCTCACTGACTTTCGTACCACGGGAAAATGTTTTGATCTGGACAACAAATACTGCGAAAGCGCATCCTATCAAGAGGAGCGGCGATGACCGAGCGGCTTGAAGCGGGCGGCGAGGAGATGCACAAGACCTTGGCGGACACCGAAACCGCCGAGCGTTTTATTACCGAGAAGCGGATTGGCGACCGCATCCGGCGTTTACGTCTTAAAAAGTCCATGGGCCTGGTCGAATTGGGCAAGCACACCGGACTTTCCGCAAGCTTTCTCTCGCAGTTGGAGACCGGCCGGGTGGTACCCACGCTGCGCAACCTGGCGCGCATCGCCATGGTGTTCTCAAAGGATCTGTCGTATTTCTTCGAGAACGAGCCGGCGGCTATGTTTCGCGTGCACCGCAAGAAAGAACGCGTGCGCATGCCGCAAACGGGCGCGGAACCGCCAACCTACACCTTTGAGAGTCTCGGTTACATGGTGCCCGACCGGCACATGGACCCTTACTTTGCCGAATTCGTTCCTCTGGCCGCGCACGTCGAGCCCAAGTCGCATGTGCACACCGGTTTTGAGTTTCTTTACGTGCTGGCCGGGGAGCTCGCGCTGCGCCATGGCGACCAGGAAGCGCTGCTCGAGGCTGGCGATGCCGTTTACTTCGATGCAGGTACACCCCACTCCTATCGATGCGTGGGCAACAGGCCATCGCAGGCCGTCATCGTGACCATGCATCAGGCGCCTGCAGTGCAGCCGTTGCCGCTGCGTACGCCGTCCACGGCCGTCCCGGCCCGTCCTGCGCTGGTTCCGCCTCTGAAGGCGTCGGGCTCCAGGCACGGCACCGGCACGTAGCGGCTACGGCGGCATCGCACCCCGCACCTACTTTTGTTCGGTCACCGGCATGCCATTGATGTCGCGCACCTCCACCGGACCCAGTCCGGCATCCTTCAATGCCGGCTCAATCTTGGCCCGATCCCCTGCCGTCACAATCACGAGCTGATCGGGATGCAGATATTGCTGTGCCACGCGCGCAATGTCGGCTTCCGTCACTGCCTCGTACTTTGCGGGCAGCTCGGCGTAATAGTCCAGCGGCCTGCCGTCCAGAAAGATGCTGTCGATCGCTTGCACCACCGCCGAGTCTGTTTCAAACCGCCCCGGCAGCGAGCGCTCCGTGGCCTCCTTGGCGGCAGCCAGCTCATCAGGCGTCGAGGGCTTGGCGGGAAAATTGTGCAACTCCGCCATCAGCTCCTTCGCAGCCGGCGCCGTCACGTCGGTGCGCACCAGACCGCCAGAGGCAAACAGCCCGCCATCAAGATACTCTCTGAAAACCGAGTTGGCACCGTACGTGTAGCCATGCACCTCGCGCAGGTTCATGTTGATGCGGCTGCCAAAGCTCCCGCCCAGCGTGTAGTTCATCACGGCCAGAGTCTCTGCGTCGGGCGAAGTGGCAGGCACGCCGACGCCAAACACATCCAGCGCCGTTTGCGGAGCTCCCGGCTTGTCTACGATCACCACATGAGTCGGTTGAGGGGCGGGCGCCTGTGGAACAGCCAGGGGCGCCTCCGTTTTTCCGGTCCATTTGCCAAAGTACTTGCGCGCCAGTGTCTCAGCCTGCGCGCGGGTCACATCCCCGGCCAGCACCAACGCCGAGTCTTGCGGTCCGTAGTGGGCGGCGTAAAAAGTCGAGATATCGGCCGCCGTCACCGATCCCACGCTCTCTGCGGTGCCCGTTCCGCTCCGCCCGTAGGGCTCGTCGCCGAACACCAGCTTCGGCCCTACGCGCCCTGCCATGCTCTGCACGTTGTCTGTCTCCTGCGCGATGCGAACCAGCCGTTGCTTGCGGCGCCGGTCTACGTCCTCGGCGCGAAAGCCCGGATGCTCGGTTACATCCGCCAGCAGTTCCATGCCTTCACCTGTATGGCTGGTCAGCACGTCGATTGCAATCGTGCCCGAGTCCATACCGGCAGACGTCGTCAGGCGCGACCCAATCTGTTCCTCGTCATCGGCCAATTGCGTCAAGTCGCGCGAAGCCGTTCCGTCGCTCATCACCTCCGCAGTTAGTGTTGCCAGACCGCTTTTGGCCTCGGGATCGTTCACGCTCCCTGCCCGCGACACGATCTCCGCGCTCAGCACCGGCAAGGCATGGTTTTCAACCAGCAAGACCTTCAGGCCGTTGGGCAGTGCGAACTCCTGCGGCGCGGGAAGGTGCAGCACCGGCGCGGGTCCGGGCGCCGGTTTCTCCTTCCTCCACTCCTGCGAGGCCTCGAACTCCGGTGTGTACGGGTTCACCAGCTTCACATTTGCATCGGTGTCTGCCGGGCTGCGCGGCACATCGTCCAGCACCTTCTTCCCCGGCACACAATACACCACCACCGCTGCATCTTTGCTCATATACTTGACAGCCGCCGTCCTGGCGCTGGCCCGCGTCACAGCCTCCGTCATGGCCACGTCTTTCGCCAAGAACCCGGGATCGCCGGTGTATTGGTTGTACATATCCAGGGTGTCGGCAATTCCGCCGAAGCCGCCCAGCCGCTGCAGTCCGCTGATCTTCTGGGTCAGGGCGAGCGCCTTCGCCGATGCAACTTCGTCGGCCGTCGGCCCATCCTGCTGCAACTTGGCGAGCTCGCTCCAGAACATGGCCTCCAGGTCCTCCAGCTTCACGCCGGGCTTGGCGGTGATC
This sequence comes from Acidobacteriaceae bacterium, assembly GCA_030037635.1. Classification (GTDB taxonomy): domain Bacteria; phylum Acidobacteriota; class Terriglobia; order Terriglobales; family Acidobacteriaceae; genus Telmatobacter. The sequence goes on along the minus strand of JASHQH010000349.1, from coordinate 197 downwards.
GCGCATTCGGTAATTCCCGTCAGCTTGAGCGCCTCCGATCCGCACATGACGCTTTGCGCAGTTTGCGCTTTGTACACCATGGCCTCGTTCAATCGGCTCGCTTTCCCCTCACCCAGGGCAAACGTGGCCGTGGCCACGCCGTAGGAGTCAGGCGTGAACTTAGCTGGAGTCAGCCACGCAATCCTCAACTGCGGCAG
>JASHQH010000348.1 GCA_030037635.1 Acidobacteriaceae bacterium | reverse complement strand
CCCGCCGATGTCTCGGTCATCGGCTTCGATGACATCAAGGCTGCTTCCTTCACCATGCCTCGACTTACGACCATTAACCAGCCTCTGGAGGAGATCGGCCGCATCGCGACACAAAGCCTGCTCAACCGCCTTCACGATACCGTCCCGCCGCAAGACCAGATCACTGTCGAGCCGGAGCTCATCATCCGTGAATCAACCGGTCCGGCTAAGCCTTGATCTAAAACTTACCCGCTCCATTGGTCCTGCACGGCCTCAAAGTTACTCCTCGGCTCCCAATCGATGCTCCCACGGGTGTGCATCTGATTCCGGCATCAGCCTTTAAAAAGACGCGGAACCTGCGCTGAATGTCGTCCCTGGTTCAACTGCTCCCTGCTGCTACCCACATGCGCGGTCACGATTGCGCATGGGTTTTCTTTCGGCAGCCGGCGAACCTGTCGGTAGCCGCAACCAAAGCTCGGGTATTTGGGGGATCGAACGCGCTATGGCCGCTGTCTGCAGTGATCACCAAGTCCGCCTCAGGCCATGCGCGGTGCAGCGCCCACGCGCTCTCCATCGGACAAACCACATCGTAGCGACCCTGCACAATCACGCCCGGGATGGCGCGAATTCGCTCAGCGTTGCGCAACAACTGATCGTCGGTTTCGAGAAAACCACGATTGACAAAATAATGGGCCTCGATGCGTGCGAAGGCCAGGGCGAACTCGTCCTCTTCATAGTGGCTGGTAAAGGCTGCATCGGGCAGTAGCTTGGACGTGGCGCCTTCCCATCCGCTCCAGATCTTCGCCGCGGCCAACCGCACCGAAGCATCCTCGCTGGTCAAGCGGCGGTAGTAGGCAGCCAGCATATCGCCGCGCTCGGCCGCTGGAATGTGCGCCACATATGGTTCCCAGGCATCTGGGTAAAGGATTGACGCGCCGCGTTGGTAGAACCATTCGATTTCCTGCCGGCGCAGCAGGAAGATGCCGCGCAGAACCAGTTCAGTGACGCGCTCGGGATGCGTTTCGGCATAGGCCAAGGCCAAGGTCGATCCCCACGAGCCGCCGAATACCTGCCAGCGCTCGATACCCAGATGCGCGCGAAGCTTCTCTATGTCCTCCACCAGGTCCCAGGTGGTGTTCTCCTCCAGCGATGCATACGGCGTACTCTTCCCGCAGCCGCGCTGGTCGAAGCAGAGAACACTGTATTCATCAGGTTGGAAGAAGCGGCGCTGTTTGGGTTCGGAACCGCCGCCGGGGCCGCCGTGAAGAAACACCACCGGCTTGCCGGCAGGGTTGCCGCTCTGCTCAAAGTAAATCTCATGCACAGGCGAAACTCGCAGCCGGCCTGTGTGGTAAGGCTCGATCGGAGGATACAGCCAGGTAACAGGGTCTTTCATCGGGGAGACGGACAGATGTTCACTCGCCATAACAAAAACAGTGTACAGCCATCACTCGCCAGGCACTTCCGGCCTGGTCGTCTACCGGATCCCAATGAGCTTGAACCGCCCCTCTTTTGCGAGCAGGAACACTCCATGGGCCGGGGATTCCGAAGTCATTGCAGGGCCTGGCGAAGGATCGACTTGCATTCCGGCGGAGTTTCGATGCCGGTAAAGCCGAATCCATTCCATCGATAAGCTGCGACACGAGTCGCCTTCACGGCGGGATCCGGCAGCAGGAACGAGTCGCCGCGGTGCAGCGCGCATAGAACGCCGTCGTCCGATGCCACGGCATCGAGCAGCGGCCAGGCCAGGGCAGAGCCTCGCCATCGCGCAATCAGGCCATTGGGACCGATGGCGTAAACATAGGGCCGCAGGCCCACCTCATCGTCGATGGATGAGCTATGGCGTTCCAGCGAGAGCAGCAAGATTCCGGCCGTCATTGAAGTCACCACTTGCAGGGAAACCAGGTTCTGACGTCTTGATTGCCACGCTAGCTTTCCCGCTTGAAATCCGTCGAGAATGATTCCATCCACGGGCTGATTGGGAGACCATGGTTTGGGGCGAATGGTGACTCCATCGATCTCCGTGCCCGGACCAAGTTTTGGAGTACACGCCGCGAGAGCCTGGTCGGCTGCCGTGCTTCTGCCCGTCAACCTGGGGAAGGCGGTAGCTTCATCGGTATGTGTGCTCAGCGCTCCGCAGAGCAGACGACCGGCGCGGATATGGCAGTCGGCGATCAATCCGTCCTTCGTCTCCGCATATTTCTGGTCAAAAACATGGTTTCCGAGCGAGAAGAAAACTGGCCTGCCCTCGACGCATGCGGGAGCCTGAACAACATGAGGATGATGCCCGACGATCAGGTCTGCGCCGTGCTCCACCAGCCATCGCGCCTGCTGCTGCTGGGCATCGGTTGGCCAATCCTGCAGCTCATTGCCCCAGTGAATGGATACCACCACCAGGTTTGCCAGCTGGCGTGCGAGCCGCAGCTTCTGCGTCAGTTCGATCGACGGAATCTGCTGCACGCGCCCATCGGCCGCCTTGATGGTCGTCACGGCAATCATGCCAATGGTCAGCCCGCCAAGTCGGAAGAACTGCGGAGACGCATCAAAGTCGAGCGCCGGCATGCCGCTCTGCCTGAACGCTTCGCGCGTTTCGTTCCGGCCCGCCTGTCCCAGATCGCCCGAGTGATTGTTCTCCGCGGTCACGAGGCTGAAGCCAGCTCGCTTCATCGCCTCAGCCGCGGACTCCGGCACGGCGAAGCAAAACTCGCTCTGCACAGCGCACCCTGCCGGTTCGCCAACAGCACCCTCGAAGTTGCCGCCGACCAGGCTGGCGCTCTTGAAGAGTTCTGAAAAGCCGGCCCATGGACCGGTCCTCCGGTGCTCCATCTCGGTCCTGACAAGGCGCGACATCATGACGTCGCCTGTAAAGAGCAAGCGGAAATCGCCCGGCGCCGTCTGCGCCGAGGCCATGGGCATGATGAAGAGCGCAGCTAGAAGGGCGCTTCTGCCGGACATGACAGGCTCTCTGTGGAGATGAAAGAGCTCACCCACGCAGGGTGCGCCTGCGAGTCGACCTTCCCGGGCACCGCTTTGTCTGCCGGCGATGGGTGCACAGGGTCGGCATCCGGATTGGCAGGCTTGCCGGCCCAGGTCAGGTCGGTCAGCGGCGTCGAAGATGGAAACTCGTAGTAGGAATACACGCTTCCCTTCACAAGTTCGCGGCGGCCAAAGTATGGAACCACCTGGTCCCACTCCAGCGGCCGCCCGACCGCCGCTTCGAGATACGACACCGCGCCCCCGCCGGCGACATCGGCAATCTTCATCACCGGGTTGGGCGTCGAGAGCGCCAGATCTGTGCTGGCAAGGCTGTTGTATACCAGGAAGTCGTGTTCGGCTACCGCGCCAACATGGAGAATCTCGTCATATTCTGTATCGCTGAGCGGCTGATTCTGCAATTCCTTTTGGGCCATGGCCTCGAAAAGGCGCGTCTTGCTCGCGGTTGCCTGTAGGCGCCGGACAATGCCGTCGCGCAGCGGCTGCGCCGCCTTGTCGCTCGACGGGTCTTGCGGCAAATCGCCAGTAAAGTTCGCCCACTTGGCGACCACCTGCTGCATCTGGTCGAACATCGACGCGATGGCTTCGAAGGTCTTCGGATCCGGTTCCACGTACCCTCTTGGCGGGCGCAGAACGATGGCCTCGAAGCCCCCCTCGCCGCACTCCGCGGTTGTTCTCTCGTTTACCAGCACGGTCGCGTGGCGCAGCGTGGCCCAGGATGCCAGGCCGGTCTGAATTCTCTTCGTGCTCCAAAGTGTGTCTTGCGAAGTCCCTGGAAATGTCGCATCGTCGGCCCACTGTACGGCCAGCGCGTTAATCCACGCGTCATACAGGTCCGGCTGCGCCGCACTCGGCGGCATGCGCTTTTCGAGCGCATCGAGTGCGGGGCCGAGTGCGGGGTATGAGGCAAGATCGGTCTTCAGCAGCGAGCGCGCATAGCTGCTTCCAAGGGCCGCAGCCAAATCGAGACCCGAGGGCAATGTGCGCGGGCCTTTTGGCCCGGTAATCTGCTGGGCTGCAGGCCAATCGGAGTGAAACACGGTGGAGAGCAGCACTTCGTTGTCAAATCCCCATGAGAGGGGAAAGATTTGCGGGCTGGTGTCGGGATGGAGAGCGAACGCGGGCGGAACGAAACTTCCGGAGCTCCACACCAGCGGCGAGCGGCTGGGCGCGATGTAGGAGCCGTAGGCCGCGATCCAGTCGAGTGCCTTCGCTTTCACATCCTCGGGCAGTGCATTCAACGGTGTGGCATCGATGGCCGCGGCAACCGAGGTAAGGTAATGAACAGCCTTGAAGTACTCCTGCATCTCGGGCGTGGCGGTGTAGTAACCGCGCGGCGTCAGCTCGGTAAAGTCGAATGTCTTGCCAAAGACCGCAGATTGAAACGACCCCGTCGCTTGCTGAATATGCAGAGCCTCCGCGTCCGACGAGTTTGTCGCGCTGTTGGAGTCTGCAACCGCATCGAATGCAGTTGCCCAGGCGGAGCCGGATGATGCAGCGTCGAGCGACTGGCGCGCAGCCGTCACGAATGTCCAGAACGCCGGCATCGCCTGCTGGCGCTCCTCCACGATGAATGTGCCTTCGTAAGCTGAGGCTACCAGCTCCCAGAAAATGTCGGTGGTCACAAGGTAAGGCCGAGTCGGCGTCGCGCTATCGTAGCGGCCGCACGCATAGGACTCCGTGTCGTACAGCTCGTACATCTGGTCTTCGCCGGTTGTCCGCAGCAGCCCGCCGCGATTTGTGTAGCTTTCGCGGTCGGCGGCGTCCTGCGTGAACATCCACGCATTGATCACGTCGGCCAGCGGCACTTGAATCGGCGCATACACCAGCGCCTGCGCGCCCGCCTTGGCCACCAGCCCAACAACTCCCTTGCCGTCGGGCACCGACGACGGCGTGGAGATGAACTCAAAGCCGCCGGCCTGCGTTGTGGTTGTGCTGCCGTGGTCGCCGATCACCGCTACGCCCGCCACGCCGCTCTTCCAATGCAGCAATGCGGCGCCGTTGGGCGTCACCGTCAGCGAGCCGCCGCACGGATTGCCCGCGATGTGCGATGGCTGATCCCAGTTCTGCCCCGCGTAGGCAAGCTGCTGGAAGCACCCACTGCCGTCTTCCCAGATCAGCAAATGCCCGTCGGGATGGAAGGATTCGGGGAGCGCGGAGGGCGCAAAGTTCGGAGTCGGATCGCCGGTTGAGTCCGGAATCTTTACGTAGGACGACTGCGGCCCGATCACCTGATATTCGCGCTGGCCATCTTCGGTGATCGACCGCGTGGAGTAGGCGCCGTTCGGCAGCCGCTCCGCGAAAAACAGGCGGTAGCTTTCGATCGCCTGGTTCGTCGTGTCGTTGTATCCGGTTTCAAAGGGCCGAGGGGCCACAAGCAGACGGCGCGTGTCGGCCGATGTTTGATAGATCGTGTGCTGCGTCCAGCTTCCATTCGTGTTGTCGACGGCAAGGATCTGGGATTGCTGGCCGGTCTTTCCCTCGATGAAGAAGCGCTGACCCAGGGGATGAACAGCGATGGAAGCTGCGCTGAACGTCGCGGGTAAATCGAGCAGCGTCGTCGCGCTGCTGTCGCCTGCGTGCCAGCTCAGCACATGGTCGCCCGCTTTGTCGTGGGTCAGGATGATCGCATCCGCGCCGGTAGGCCACACGTCGAAGTCCACAACGGAAGTTCCGGCGGGCAGACTCAACTCCGAACTTGACGTGGGCGATGGCGCCACGTTGAGTTCTTGCGACGCAAACGGAGAGGGCGCAGATGGTGCCTGTGCCAACCCAGGCAAGGAAAGAGCTGGAAGGGTCAGAAACATTGCCAAAGCGCACTTCTGCGCGTGTTTCATAAGGGCCTCTTTCCAAGTGGGCTCCCGCCATTCTAGACCACGCAGCGCCGAATTCGAACGGAAATCTCGAAGTCGTCTGCCCTTGCCTCGCCATTTTCTACCGCCCTTCGGCTTGAACCGTATTTTTTCGATGCTCGGCTCGCTGCGCAAGCCCGCAGCGGCAGCCGGCGAAGCAGGTCGGTGTTCAATCCTTCGCACATTGGCGGAGGTGGGCGATTACCGATCGCTGTTCGAGCACTCCAGCCCATGTATCATGCTGGCAGGCCGGCTGTTTTCATGACTCCCTTGTTCACCGTCGGCGGCAACGTGTTTTTTTACGACGGCTTTGATCCCGCCGAGGCTCTTCGAGCGGCGCGGACTCGCTGCCCGCGCCCGTGATGTTCACTGAAGGCAAGCTGATTGACGCCGAAGGCAATCGTGTGGCATCAAACGAAAGGGGCGGGATATGCCTGCGGAAATCGCACATTCGCCGCGGGCAGGGAAGTCTCTTAACTCCACAACTCGAAGAAGGTGCCTTATGGAGCGCATTTACATCGCTGCCTATCATCAGTCGAAATTCGGAAAACTTCTCGGTATGACCGTACCTGAAATCATCCGAAACGCCGTTCAGGAAGTTTGCGGCGAGATTGGTATCGGCGCAGCCCTCCTGGATGTAGGTTCGATTGGCGCGGCGTGCAACATTTCCCTCAATGAGCAGGGCTTGCTGTCGGGGCTCATGGCCATGGTCCCGGGTCTCGAAGGCAAACCGATCGAATCCGTTGAAAACGCCTGCGCTTCCGGCGGCCAGGCCGCGCTGTCGGTCATCCAGAAACTTCAAATGGGATGGGGCAACACCGGCATCGTGGTGGGTTACGAGAAGATGCGCGACGCGGAAGGAAAGATGGACGGCAAACTCATTGGCAAGGCGCTGGGCTACTTTTCCTATCCCGAGGAGCGCGAGGGCAAAGTCTTCATCTTTCCTCACCTGTTCGCCGAGATTATGGAGTGTTACCTGAAAACGCATAAGGTGCGCGAGGAGGATTTGGCGCAAATTGCGGTCCAGGAGTATGCCAACGCCCGCCACAATCCCTGGGCCCAGATGCGCAATGTGCAGATCACCCTGGAGCAGGCGATGAAGATCGAAGGCATCAACCGCTACATCGTCGAGGGCCTTCCTCTCAAAACCTTCGACTGCTCCCAGATCACCGATGGCTACGCCGCGCTCATCCTTGCCACCGAGGAGGGGCTGACAAAGCTGGGCGTGGCAAAGTCCGATTGCGCGGAAATCGCCGGCTATGCGCAGGCCACTGACCCGCTCCAGAAGTCAGGACGCGATGTGCTGCGCCCCGCGGGAGCCCATCGGGCCATGCGCCAGGCTTACGAGATGGCGGGCGTTAAGGCTCAGGATGTCAACGTTGCCGAGGTGCACGATTGTTTCACGGTCATGGGCGCCATCGGGGCCGAAGTTCTGGGCAAAGCTGCCGTTGGACAAGGCGCGAAGTACTGGTGCGAAGGCAAGGCTGCCGTGGATGGAGAGTGCGCCATCAACACTTCCGGAGGGCTCATCGCCAAGGGCCATCCCATCGGCGCCACCGGCGTGGCCATGCTGGGAACCTGCTTCTGGCAACTGCGAGGCCAAGCTCCGCAGGGCCTGCAAGTGAAGAACCCGCGCGTCGCGGCCACGTTCAATGTTGGCGGGCCCATCTGCGCCTCGGTGTGCACCGTGATCAAGGCGGCCTGACGCAGGCAGCGACGTCATTCGCCCCCATTCACTTGGAAGGGAACGGTCAATTGCGAGTGGTCCCCGCTGATGGTTGTGGCGGTGATGATCAGCTTGTAACGGCCCGCTGGCGCCACTACGCGGCCCTTGTCAGTGAACAGGTTGGTGGAGATGGTCAGGCTGTCGTCCTGCGACAGCGTGCTCGTCAGATCGACCACCGAAGTTGCCAATGCGCATGTCGCTGTGGCCGGTTCAACCGAACAAGCCAGATGAACGCGCCCCGAGTAATCCTGTGCCTTCAACGTGATCACGCTGGCCACGGAAGAACCCGCCGTTACCTGCACAGGCTGCCACTGAATTGAAGGCGCAGGAACCGTGGGTATTTTGTATGCGCGAACATAATCCACCAGGATTTCAGCGGGACTCGGCGTTGTGGCGTCAGGGCTTCCCGGCCATTCGCCGCCCACAGCCAGATTCATCACCAGGAAAAACGGATGATCGAAGACCCATTCGCTGCCTTCCGGCAGATCGTCGGCATCCTCCACGAAGAAGATGTTGGCCGGATCGTCGACGTAGAACTGCATCATGCCCGGCGACCATATGATGCCATAGGTATGAAAGTCCCCATCGTCGACGCGGCCGCCATTGGGCAGCTTATAGTCATGCCACGGGCCGTTGCCTCCGGAGTAGTGGGGACCGTGGAGCGTGGAGCGAATCACGTTGGGTCCCAGGCCATTGGAACGCTGTGTGAGAGAAACATTCTCCACGATTGTGACCGAACCGGAGGCGGGCCATTCGGTCGTGAGATAGTTCGACCCCAGCAT
>JASHQH010000347.1 GCA_030037635.1 Acidobacteriaceae bacterium | reverse complement strand
TAGCCCAGCGGGCGCATCCGCCGGCATGGCGAAGACGATTGCTGCCGCGAGAAAGGCGAAGAGGCGCCGCCCTTCGCAGCATAGCCGGCCAGCAGTGAAGGTCAGAAGGGAAGGCAATCTCAGCTTGCGCGCAGCAAACAACGTTTGATTCGTCAGCATAAATACCTCGTGGGCCGGGGGCTTGCGGGCACCGAACGTCAAACGTGCGGTGGCCAGGCAACCCTTGCCGGCAAGCTCGATGGGAGTCACCGTCCTGCGACAGTCATTCTTGGGGGGAACTTAGGGCCCATCTCGGCTGGAGAGCGGCCGCTACCGCCGATTAGTGAACCACAGCATGTATCCGTTGGCGAGGGTGTTGGGGTGGGTTTGGGGTGGTGCACCCCAGGATTGGAGCCGGTTTTATCTAAAATTCACGATTTCTGATCGTTGAACAACCGCGCCAGGTACTTGAAACCGTGACTCAGCGCCTCGGCGCGAAATGCGGCAAGCTGCTGGCTGTCTCCTGCCAGTTGTGCCGTGGTCATTCGCGCCTTCAGTTCCAGTTCGTAGGCGTGGCTAGAGCGAGCCTCGGCGATCAAATCCGGCAACAAGTCGGGGCGACGGGCCACGCGCGCGAGCGTAATTCCAACTTCGAGCCGGTCCAGGCGCTGCTGGCTTCCGCGAGCCTTTGACCACGCTGATTCGGCGGCGGTTCGGGCCTCGGCCGTTTTGCCTTGTGAGAACAGAGCTTCAGCGAGCAACGCTTCGGCACGTGCCTGCTGCACGGTGAGCCCTCGAGCCGCCGTTTCGCGAACCAGGGCTGCCGCAAGCATAGCTGCCCTCGAGGCTTCACCGGTTGCCAGCGCCATCGCCACCGGGAGCGAAGGGTCACCGAAAGCTGATACGTCCACGGCGCCTTTGCTCAACTGGTCATACTCCTGGAATGTTGCTTGCGCGCCGGCCAAGTCATCGGCCGCTAGCAGAATCCGCGTCTTGGCGGCCAGCGCGGCTATTGGAGAGTTCACGAGGGCAACTTGCCGGCTCAGCGCCAGCCCTTCATCGCACGCTTCGCCGGCCAGGGCCAAGTCCCCACGCAGCCGATCCACTTCAGCCTGGCTCACCAGGTCGTCGGCAACTGCCGCGCGATCGCCCACCGCCCGCGCAATTTTGATTGCCGCCTCGATTCTGCCGTCAGCAGCATCAATTCGACCCGCTTCAAGCAGAGCGCCTGCCAGGTTGGCCTGGCTCGCTTCCTCCAGCCGTTGATTGCCGGTTTGCTCGCCGATCGCCACCAGCCGCTCCTCAAGCTCCCGTGATTGCTTCAGGTCGCCGCGTGCGTTTGAAACCAGCGCCATGCCGTTGAGCACGTTGGCTTCCTCGACGAGCGAACCAATCTGGCGTGCAATCGCCAGGGCCTGAGCAAAATTGCGGTCCGCGCTGCCCAGGTTCAGCGCCGCAAAGTCCGCATTGCCCATGCGGCGGAAGATGGCAGCCACACAAGCCTTGTCGCCAAACTGATCGCAGATCGTCCGCGCCTCCTCAGATAGATTGCGCCAGCGCGCCGCGCCGAGATACCAATCCAGGCCGCTTTCAAGAGAAACGGCGTGAGCATAGAGCAGTTTGGCGTCGGCAGCGCCGGCTTTGCGTGCTGCGTCTGCTGCCAGCGCAGCGCCTTGCCGGTAATCCGAACGGTCAGCCAGCGCAAGAGCTGCGGCGATGTCGATCCTTGGATCCTGCGATTCCGGCGCCGGCAAGCTCCGCATCGCTTGAATGGTTGCCAGGGCGTCCGCTGTGCGGTTGGCCTGTTTCTGCGCCCCGGCTAGTTGCAAGCCGACCTCAATATCGTCGGGATGCCTGGCAAGAAGGCGGGCATAGATATCTGCAGCGCGGGCGGGCTCCGCGTTGGCCATTCGATATTGTGCCTCAATCAGGAGCCGAGCCTCGTCGCTCGCCAGGTTCTGCGACAACTCGTAGGCGCGGCGAGCCTGGTCCCGGGCCTGGCTCTCATAACCGAGCTTGTCTTCGGCGTCGGCCAACGCCGCATGCCCGGGCGCGAAACCCGGCTCGATGCGCAGGCATTCCTCAAGAAGGTTGCGAGCCTGAAGCAGGTTACCGTGACGCAGCAGAGCAAGACCATCGCTGTAGGTGCGCGCGGCCTCCGGGTTCTTCGGAGCCGCCTGGCGCGCGACCTCTTCGTCCAAAGTGGATGCCTCCAGGCGCAGTCCGTCGCGGAGGCGCGCCCCCACCCGGGAAACCACCTCAAGAATCTCACCGGTTTTGCCGCTTTCAGAGACCGAGGCGATAACCTCGCCGGTGCGCGTGTCCTCGGCCCAGACGTCCACCCGCGCCCGCCCGCCGTCCTGCGTTCTCAGCTCTGCATAGGCTCCAGAGACCACGATGTCAGCGCCAAGATCGCGCCGGACGGCGGAGAGCGTTGCGGGCGATGGCGTGGCTGCGGGATGAAGTGCCAGCTCCGTCTCCATGCGCGAGACATTCTCGCCGGGAATCGTGCGCACTTGGGAGCCGGCGGCCAGATCGGCGCTGATCATCTCGGGGATGGCGTTGGCCAGCCATCCGGTTTCAGGCCGCGCCGCCAGATCGTGGAATTCGAGGACCGCCACGCTGCGGCGCGGCGCGGCAGCAACGGTTGCAACGCCGGCTGCACCCGGTCGAGGCCGAGCCGGGCGCCAGGCCAGCAGCGCGACCAGCACAGCAATGCTCACTGCCACGGCTGCCCAAACCAATGAAGTGCCACGCCAGATTGCTGCCGGCCGCGAAAGAGCCGATGTCACGGGTGGAGCAGACGGAACAAGCCGATCAAGTAGGCCGGTTTGCCGTTCCCTGAAGACCGGGACGTAGGAGCCTTTGGGCAGGTCGATGATCAGCCGATCGCGGGCTCCTTCACCGGCATAGTATTCAACAAGCTTGGCGCGCAGCCGCCGCATTTCGGTGCGCACGACCGAATCCTGTTTGGGGTCGTAGCCAGGCTCGCGGCCGAATACCGACACGCCCACGATCGACTCCTTCAGCGGGCTGCCTGCCAGCGATTCGTCAACCAGGAAGGTAAGGAGTTTTGCGAGCCGCGGCGCCGAGCTGAGGCAAGCCGACTCGCACACCATGGCCAGTTGTGTGGTTGCGCATTCAGCCGAAGGCCAACTTCGCGCGGTCTCAAGCGCAGCAGCGGCCCCGTAATGGGTCTCCGGCGACGCAATAGGCGTGTTCACCCTGAATGGCATGGGGAAGACTCTTTTGGCCAGGGTTCCTGTGGTGCTCTTACAAGAGCAAATAGCACAATCGGAAGCGAAGTTCAACTGGAAGCAGAGATCCCTTCGGCACCGAAAAGCGATTTCGCTCGATAACTCGGTGATTCTTCGCTGAATCACGGGTTGGAAGCATGGAGCGACTGGGCCATGGCTCTGATTTCGCGGTTCTCGAAAACCGGGCCCCGGAACTTTGCCGGTTCGCTGATGGCTGCGTCAACCATGACCCGGCCGAGATCATCGGCGCGAATCACCTGATTTGGCAACAACACTCGAAACAGCGGGTAAATTGCGCGCAGCAGCCTGTAGGTGAAGTTCGGCTCCTTGCGTGGTTCCACAGGGTAAATGTATGCGGGACGGAAGATGTAAATGCGAGAGAATCCCGCCGCGAGCAGCGCGTTCTCCGCCTCGCCTTTATAACGTGCAAAAGCCATCCTGCTTCGCCCTGTTGGATCGGCGCCACTCCCGCTCAGGAATGAGAGCGCGCCGCCGGGACTGCTGTTATGGAAAACTCGCGCAAACTCGATCGTGTAGTCCACCGTGATGGTACGTAGCTCTGCGTCAGATACCGACCCGGTGTAGGCGCCCAGGCAAAAGACCGCTGCATCCTGACCGATGAGTGACTCCGCGAGCGGAGAGCAATCTGCGAAGTCTCGATGCACAACCTCTATCAGCTTGGGGTGCGCGCTGCCGAGCGTCTTGCGCACCACCGCGGTCACTCGTCGGACGGCAGGCTGCTGGAGCGCAAAGCGAAGGGCGTATCCCCCGACCATGCCCGAAGCGCCCACAATGACAAGGTTTTTCTCGCCAGCTTGAGTAAGGTTCATGATCGCCCTCAAAGAGCCGCGACAGGCCGCGGATACCGAAGAGAAGGTTATAATTGTGCGGCGATTATGACAAAACCGGAGGTTGTTTCGGTTATTGCGTCACGGCCCGGAGAAAGATTCTGCGGAGGAGGTGCGGCTGGCCGAACGATATCAGGCCTGGTTTTGGGCGCCGGCTTCAGTCTGACGGGGGCCGGGACGGTCATGCTGGGCGTTCTGCTTCCGGCGCTGGCGCAGAGCTGGAGCCTGCGGGACGATGCGGCAGGTTTTCTCTTCTTTCTCCAGTTCTCGGGTTCGGCGCTGGGAGCCGTGTTCACCGGGGCTGACCGTGTGCTCTCGCTGATGCGAGGCTACGGACTGCTTGCGGCGAGCAGCTGCGCGCTGGCGTTCACGGGCCCGCGCGCCGCGTTTGCGCTTTTTTTCTGCCTTGGGCTGGGGCTGGGCATGACGATGACGGCCACCAGTCTCTTGTTTTCGGACCGCTGGAGCGACGACCGGGCAGCCAAACTGGAAGCGCTGAATTTTGCATGGTCGGCGGGGGCGGCAACGGCGCCCATGCTCATACTGCCATTCCTGGCAGCGGCCAGGCTGCGCTGGCTTTTTCTTGTTCTGTTCGGATTGTTTCTCGCGCTTCTGGCATGGGTGTGGTTGTGCGAGACACGAAAGCAGCCGCGCGCGCAGGAAGATACGCTGCAGCCTTCGGGCCGCTCCTTTCCGCCTTACCTGCTGCCATTGCTGATCCTTGCCGTCTGCTCCGTCGGCGTTGAAGCCTCGCTTAGCGGCTGGCTAGCCACCTACTCACATCGCGCCGCTCCTCAGGGCATGGCGCGTGCGGCGTTCGCCACATCCCTCTTCTGGCTTGGCATGGTGCTGAGCCGGCTGGCGTTTTCCACGCGCATTCTGGCGAAAGTGGGCCGATACGCGGCACTGCACATTGCGCTGTGGGGTGTTGCGGCATCGGTGGCACTGCTCATCGGCACGCGTAGTTCAACCATCATTCTTCTGGCGTCGGGAACATCCGGTTTGTGTCTCGGCCCCACCTATCCGCTCCTGCTGTCTTACCTGCTGGAGCGAACAGCACGCGGCTGGATCTTTGCCGTAGTGGGGACGGGTTCAGCCGTCCTTCCCTGGCTGACGGGGCTACTCTCGGCCCATTTGGGCTCACTGCGTTACGGGCTCATTGCGCCTTGCGGCGCCGCAGCAGCAATGATTTTGCTGCGCTGGCTAGGATTCCGGCGGGTTGCTGCGGAGGGTTTGGCGGCGCTTACGCGACCGTGAACAGGGTCGCGCCAGTCGAGAGCGTCAACGCCGTCCGGCTCCAGGGCTGCTCTACTTTCTGGCTACGGAACTTATACCTTTAAGTTTGATTGCGACGAGTTATAGCTGAAAGTTGCCGGCAAAAACGTAGTTAGCAACCGTCATAACTCGATGACCAGGTAAACAGCATCAAATAACTTCAGACTTAGTTCGTGACAGGATGTTCAGACTACTTCTTAGCCGGACCAGTTGATTCACGGATGATGAGCTCCGGCTCGACAGTGATCTGGTCTTGCGGCGGGACGGTATCGTGAAGGCGGTTGAGCAGGCTTTGTGTCGCGATGCGGCCGATCTCCTCCAGAGGCTGGTTAATGGTCGTAAGTCGAGGCATGGTGAAGGAAGCAGCCTTGATGTCATCGAAGCCGATGACCGAGACATCGGCGGG
>JASHQH010000346.1 GCA_030037635.1 Acidobacteriaceae bacterium | reverse complement strand
ACAGGGACCGGCAAAGGCAGGGACCAAGGGGCCAAGGGAGCAGGGACCGAGGGACGATCTTTCGCCGAAGTTTCGTACTCTGCTTCCGAACCGTTGTGGATCATTCAATTTCCGATCATTCCGGGATTACATGCAACTTTCTGGTCGGCGACGACGGGAAGATTTGGACCTATGGTAGGGATGCAGGCTCATCAAGCCAAGTTCACTCCATGAATCCTGGACGATCTTTATGAAAGCGGATATGAATCCGCGTGCGCCGGCGCCTGTGATCCCGCCCGACGCCAAGGTCTTCAGCTTCTCGGCCGGAGCGTCCTGGTTCTTTGCGATCGCCATGCTCATGGCGCTTACCGAAGCGGCGATACTCTTCGTGCGCGCCTGGTACACCGTGGATCCGACCACGCGCATTATGCAGATTCCCGAAGGGATCTTCTTCGCGCTGGCCGGCGAGCTGAATTGGCGCTTTCTGCGCCGCTCGCGCACGCGCTTCGCGGTCAACTCCGAAGGCATCTGGCGGCAGCAGGGCCGCAGCAGCGTCTTTCTTCCGTGGAGCGAGATGGCCAGCGTCCGCGCCAATGACGCACAGCAGCGCCTGGAGCTGAGGGACCGGCTGGACGCGGCGACCATCCAGGTCGACTACCAGGTGAACGATTTCGAGCGCTTGCGCGCATTCATCCTCAGTCACAGCACCGAACAGGCGCAACTCGAGCGGCCGGGCATGAGCATCTTTCATCACAGCTCGGGAAACAAGCTGGTCTACGCGGCAGTGGCGGCGCTACTGTTCTTTTTTGCATGGCAATCACAGCATCATTCGGGCCATCCTCTCATTCCAGCTCTGCTGGGCGTTGTCATGCTCTTTCTGGTTCTACGCGAACCGAGCTCCGTGGTCATCGGCCACGACGGCCTCGCCATCCACCACCTGGGTTATCAGCGCGACATACCCTTCAGTTCCATCGCGGACGTCACTCTGAGCGATGTCCGCTATCGCGGTAATGTGTGGGCGGGCGTCCTTATCACCACGAAGAATGGCGCGCGCATCCGGCTCTCGCGCTTCCGCGAGGGCTCCATTGCGCTCTTTGAGGCGCTGCAAGGGGCGCGGAAATCGGTGGCCGCTGCGCAGGGCATGGCGCTTTCGGCAGCCTGGCCGCAGCCGGCGCCTGCCGATGCACTCGAGCCCGCATCCAACCGCCCGATCGAGCCGGCCGGACAGGCTCCGCAAACTGCCGCGGCGCCTCCACGATATCTTCCCGTGCGGCGCACCAGCGGATCGGCGGCGCGCAGTCTGGGCCTCGCTGCGGGAGCGGTGGTGTTCACGGCGGCGGCGATGATTGGCGGGCTGGGCCGCACCAGAGTGGGCAAGGCGCTGAGCGAGGCCATCGCCAGCCGCTTGCAAACTGCGCCCAGCTACCCGCTGCACAACGGCCCGGTGGCGCAACTCAGCCAGCTCAAGGGGAGCGGTACCGTTTACCTGGTGCAAATGGGTGATCACACCCAGCCTTATTCGCTGGCCGACCTGGCGCAATGGCTGCACAGCAAATATGGAATCGATGTACAGGTTCTGCCGGCCATGGCCATCGATTCTTCTGCGTGGGACGCGAAACGCCATCAATATGTCGCCGAACAGCTCTTCGCACAGATCAAGCAGCGGCGCCCGGATCTCGCCGTGAACCCCAGCGCCTACCTCATCGGATTTACCGACGGGAATATGTACTCGGTAACCAGCATGTGGGGTTCAGTGTTCACGCAGCGCGATGGGCTGCGCGCGGCGATGATTTCTGCCGATGGAATGGGTGATACGGCCTGGCAGAGCGCCAACCTGGCCGCCGGCGCAGCCGACGACCGGTTCCGCGACCGCATGCGCCGCATCCTGCTGAAAGACGTGGCCATGCTTTACTGGCATCTTCCGCTCAACCACGATGCCAGCAGCCTGCTCGACGACCCGCTCGATCCCGATCTGCCTGTCGAAGACATCTACGAGTCCGATCTTGACCCTGCGCTGAGCCGCGACGGCCAACGCCTCTACGATCCCTGCGTCTACTTCACCTACTCCGCTGCGCACGGATTGGCGCTGCTGCCCGGCCCCGTTGTTCGCGACTGCAACGACATTGAGAATCCCCTCGAAGACGAATCCGTCGAAGTCTTTGAGGTCTACCTTCGCTACGGGCTCCTGATCGATAAGCACACCGACATCTATCTGCCCGATACCGTCCCCATCGAGTTCCAGCGCGCCACTCGCGACGGAGGCTATGGCCAGCAGGCCTTCGGCATCAGCGGCCGGGACAACTACGACGAAGTGCTGGGCTCAGCCGACAACATTCACGTGTTTGACGAGGGCAGCGACGGCGCCCGCCTGGATATGATTCGCGTTCCCGAATGGCTCCCCGTCTTGCCGCTCGTCAAGTACGTGGGCGGCGCCAGAGTGCAGGCCTGGGTGCCCGGCTCGCGGGGCGGGTCGTATCAAACGGTGTGGCAGTACCAGCTGGCATGGCACGAGTTGCCCTACGAACAGTACGACCTGCAGCGCTTTAACGGCGAAACGAAAACTTTTCTGCCCTGCGGCGATGTGCCGGGACTGGACTGCCTGCTGGTGGACTACCACGATTCGCAGGGCCACCAGCTCAAGATCGATCGCGACCGCTTGCGCCGGCTCTCGCGCGTAACCTCGCCCAACGGCAGTTTTGTGGGCGTGGCGACTGACGATGACCGGCGCATTCTGGCGATTGACGACAGCAGGGACCGTACGGTTCTATATGGATACGACGCGGCGCACAATCTCACCAGCGTCACCTACCCCACGGGGGAGATCTACCGCTACACCTACGACGACACGCAGCACATCCTTTCGGCCGCTGTCTCTGCCGACGCGCACTCCGAGCCGCGCGTGGTGTTGCGGAATGAATATCAGGACAAGATGCTCAGGAAGATGATGCTGCCCGACGGGAGTGTCTACACTTTCGACTACGATGCGGCTGACCGCATGGCTGTTCACCATGCCACGGTCGGCGCGCCCGATGGGCGCACCTTCAACATCGAATTCGGCGATCGCTGGACCACCGTTCACGAAACCCCCGCTGCTGGACAACCGCCGCATTGACGTTTTTCGATGTTGGGTGTGTAACCGGCCATCGTGCGCAGGACCGGGCGCCTTCGCGCACAGGACAGGGTCACTTGAGGTACTTGTCGGGCAGCGTGACTCCAGATCGTTCATCATCCCAAAGGATGCCGGCAATCCAGAACCGTCCCTGGGCATGCACAATCTGGATGGCGTTGATGCCTCGCGTGAAGGGCTGGGCGTCCTCTGCCGCATGCCGGCTCTCGTAAGTGCTCCACACTTGCACCAGGTTGCCGAACTCTTCAACGCGGTTGGCGATGCTGCGCTCGAAGAAGCCGTGGGTCTTGAAGTAGGGGTCATCGCGCGCGACGTACATGTCGGGAGTGAGAAAAACCGCGTCGCCCTGGCGGGCGGGGGCGTCTTTTGTGGCCGGAGTTTCAGGGCGAATGACGCCGAGCCGGCCATCGGGCAGGAAAAGCGAGCGAAAGCGCGGCCAGTCACGAGGCTTGCCGGCGGGGCCGGAGATCACGTCGTAGAGCGAGGCGAGGAGGTGATCCACGGTGTCGACGTCGCCGGGGTTCTTTGCTGCGGGCCAGTCAGGATGCGCGGCGAGCGTTCCCACCAGCGGGGGCGGCGCAGGAGCGGCCGCGGGAGCCGATTGCTGCGCGTCCGCGTGCAGCGCGAGGCCGGCGAAGAAGAAAGCAAATGCGAGAAAGCAGCGACGATTCATGAGATGGGCTCCTTGGCTTGCTCACTCAACATATATCTGGTGGGTAACCATCGCGAAGAGCGGCTGCAGCTCTTTTGACTCCGCACTCTCCGGCTCAGGACAGGCTTTCGGACTGCGCAGGTGCAAAAGGCCGCAGCTGCCCCGTTCAGAATGAATCACAATTCTACGATGTTGTGCTGACGAATCGCGTTGGGAAAGGCTGCTAAACTGCCCTTGCTGCCGCAACAGATGAAACGAGGCGGATAGTCATGCCCCTTCCCCTGCGCGTGGTCCGTGTATTCGTCATCGCTCTGGCCGTCTCCCGTTGTGCATCGGCCCAGGCAACTTCTTCTCGTGATTGCCAGCTCCTGGCTGCCCCTCCGCCGCTGGCGACCTTGGGCGGGCCGGCGACGGCCGGGCGGGGGCAGACGGAAGTTGGCATTGGAGCGGGGGCCTTCGGTTACCTATTCGGCAGTGTGTGCGCCATCGATGCGCTGGCGGAATCGAACTGGTTCGCACGCTGGAGGCGCGGCATAAGCGACGGCACCGATCTGGGATTCGACGCGCAGATTTCGAGCCAGGGGAACGGCACACTTACGGGAGTGGCAAAGATTGCGGCAAGGCAGCAGGTTACGCGTGGACTGCGCCTGGAAGAAGGCGTCGGCGCTGCCGACAGCGGCAGCGGCCGCAGCGTGAATGGCGAAGTGGCGGCGACCATCGGCACCTGGAAACACCCCGAGAATACCTGGAACTACTATGCTTCGCTGCGGCTGGCAGGCAGCCACGGATGCTTCAATCTACTCTGCGCGGGTGGCGAGGGCGCTCCCGGCACTCGCGCTCCGGGCGCCATCATTCCGGTGGGCGAAATCGGCGCCACAGCGCGAGTCTCCGAGACGGCGCGCTTTGTGATGGAGGGTGGGCTTGGAGGCTTCTTCACGCGCGAGCAGCCGAATAGCGGAGGGTATGTCCATATTGCCTTTGGCGTGCAGTTTCTGGTGGGCCGAACCTGGAAATCCGGGCAGGGCGCGAACACCCCCTAGCCACACCTTATGCTCCAGCCTCATTCAAAATGTTTGAATTCTGCGCAACTAATCCTTTAGTTGTGCGTCTATTGGGGTGTAAGGCGAGGCCGTGCTCGAGACTTTCCTTTGAAATCAACAATTTAGCGATGCCACCGAAAAAGTCCAATACGCTGACCGAAGCCGAGCTCAGGCTGATGAAGATCCTGTGGCGCCGCGGGGAGTCGGCGGTGACCGACCTGGTGGCCGCCCTGCCTGATAGCGAGCCGCTGGCCTACAATTCGGTGCTGACCACCATTCGCATCCTTGAACAGAAAGGCTACGTGGAACATCGCCAGGAAGGCCGCGCATTCATTTACCGGCCCTGCATTGCCGAGCAGGAGGCGAGCCGGAGCGAGGTGCGCAACGTGCTGCATCGATTCTTTGGCAACTCGCCCGAGCAGCTGGTGTTATCTCTGTTGGGCGACGAGGACATCTCGACGGACGAACTGGAGAGATTGAAAGACGCCATCCGCGCTGTGGAGGCGGACAAGGGGAGCGGGGAATAAGAAATGCACATGATCCTCATGGCAGATGGAGTTCACGCCACGCTGGCAAATGAGGGCAGCCGTTTGCTGGCGGCATTTTCCCATTTTTCGCAAGCCGCTGCGCCCGCGGCCGTGGCCGCGTTGTGGCAAGGCGCGGCGGTGGCGATTGCCTTGGTTCTCTCGCTGCGGCTGGCGCCGCGGGTGTCGGCCGCGCATCGCTTCGCGGTTTGGGCGGCCGGGTTCGCGGTGGTGGCCTGCCTGCCGTTCCTTCCTTTTCTGGTTCAGGCCGCGGCGCCCGCCGCTGCGGCTGGTTCGACGGGTATTGACCCGGCAGCCAGATCCCTGCTGACGTTGGATAGCCGCTGGGGCCTGATGATTGCTGCGGTGTGGGCGGCCGCATCGCTTTTTCGCGCCGCGCAACTCGTGTTTCACGCGTTGCGTTTGCGGCGGCTGTGGCGGAGTGCGACGCCGATCGAGAATGGCGCACTGGCCGCCTCGCTGAATTCCGCCATTGGCTGGCGCAAGCCGGTGGCCATTTGCACCACGCGCGATCTTGACCGGCCCAGCGTGATTGGCTTTTTGGCGCCGCGCATTCTCATCCCGGAGTGGCTGCTGGACCGGCTTACGCCCGGGGAGTTGGAGCAGGTGGTTCTGCACGAGGCCGAGCACCTGCGCCGGCGCGACGACTGGACCAACCTGCTGCAGAAATTTTCCTTGGTTCTCTTCCCTTTGAATCCCGCACTGGCCTGGATGGAGCGGCGCCTTTGCCGCGAGCGCGAAATCGCGTGCGACGAAGGCGTGGTGCGCAGAACCCAGGCGCCGCGGGCATACGCGGCTTGCCTTACCAGCCTGGCTGAGCGCCGGCTGGCGCGCCGGGCCGAAGCGCTTTCACTGGGCGCATTCGGACGCCGGCCGGAACTGGTGCGCCGCGTGCACAGCCTTTTGCGGCGCCAGCGCGTGCTGCATCCGGTGGCGGCCCGCACGCTGATCAGCGTGATGGGCTGCGGATTGCTTCTGGCGTCGGTGGAATTGGCGCGCTGCCCGCAGACGGTGGAGTTTGTGGCGGCGCAGAAACCGCATGCGCAGGATCTGGCGCCGGTGCGGCCGCAGCCCGATGCGGCGCAGATCATCCGCACCGCGGATACGCAGCTTGGGCCGGCGCCAAACGCCGCTCAAAGCGCCGATGGATTCCGCGCCATCGAGGCGAAGGCTGTTTTGCCGGCGAACGGGAACGTTGACGCGCCGGTTGCACCGGCTTCGCCGCGCCGTGCGGTGCGGCAGGACTCGATTGCGAAGCAGGAAGCCGCGTTGCGCGCCTCGGATGCGAAACAAGCACGCCAGGTGCTTTTGAATGCCGGGATGCCGGATGCGAGTTCAGATCAGGCTTCCGCGCAAGAACCACAATATGTTGTTCTCACCGCGTACGAACTCGTGGAAACTTCTCCGCACCGGGCGCGGCAGTTTGCCGACTATGACACCGGCGCTGCGGATCCTGAGCAGGCCGGCGCTGCGAACCGGGCGGGCGCCGGGAAGGACGGCACGGACGCCCACGCTCGGGTGCAGGTGACTGTCGTGCACATGGTTCTGGCGGTTTATCCGGCGCCTGCAACTGCCGGCGCAGCATCGCGCCCAACCCAAGATTCCAAATCCAATTCAGTTCGGCCCGCCACGGAAGAGCCCGCAGGCGGCTGGCTGGTTTTCCAACTTTAAACCCAACCTCAAAACCCAAGGGAGATGAACAATGTTTGTATCAACTAAATCTTTAGTAGCAAAAGGAAAGAGCCTCGCGGTTCCTGCAGGCATCATTGCCACGCTGCTCTTCACGTTTGCATTCGTCATCGATCACAGCAAAGCGCACGCGGCTGCAGCGGCTGCGGCCGGTCCGCTCGACGACAGCCGGGTCTCCGCTCTCACTTCGCTCGACGATGCGGTGGAAGCGGTTGCGGCCCGCGTCACACCGGCGGTGGTCAACGTGTATGTAACCGCGCGTGTCTCGCCGGATGAGCAAGCCGGCGGCGAGGGGAACGGCCAGGGCCACGGCCAAGGCCAGGGTTTCGGTGGCATCAATCCGCAGGATCTGCCTCCGGGATTCCGCCAGTTCTTCTTTGGCCCGGGCGGCCAGGGTATGCATCCTCAGCCGCAGTACGAGCATGGCGATGGCAGCGGCGTGATCATCTCGCCCGACGGCTACATTGTGACCAACGACCACGTGGTCGACGGCGCGACGCAGGTGAGGGTGACATTGAACGATCGCCGCGTGTTCAACGCCAAGGTGGTCGGCGTTGACAAGCTGGACGACATCGCCGTGATCAAAATCGACGCCCACGATTTGCCCAGCATTCCCTGGGGCGACTCGAGCAAACTGCACCCCGGCCAGACGGTGCTGGCTTTCGGCAGCCCCTTCGGCTACTTCCAGTTCTCGGTAACGCGCGGCATCGTCAGCGCGCTCGACCGGGCCAATCCCTACTCTGACAACCCGCGCAAGCCTGGCGACTTTATCCAGACCGACGCGGCCATCAATCCCGGCAACTCGGGCGGCCCGCTGGTGGATGCGCGCGGCGAGCTGATCGGGATCGATACGTTCATCATTTCGAACAGCGGATCGTTTGCGGGCGCGGGCTTCGCGATTCCATCGGAGATTGCGAAGGCCTCGGTCGACGACATCATCAAAAGCGGCACGGTGCATCACGGCTACATCGGCATCAGCATGAACGACGTGACGCCGGACAATGCCCAGTTCTTCAATCTGCCCGACGCGACCGGCGCCATTGTGAGCCAGGTGACGCCCGACTCGCCGGCCAGCCGCGCCGGACTGAAGGGCGGCGATGTGCTTCGCGGGCTGGACGGCAAAAAGATCATCGACGGCCGCGCGCTGCAGGTTGCGGTGAGTGAGATGGCGCCGGGGACATCGATCGAGCTGGGCATTCTGCGGGATGGGAAGCCGGAGACTCTCCACGTTACCGTGGGCGAGTTCCACAAGGAAAATTCCGAAGAAGCTTCCAACGCGGGTTCCGGCGACCAGCGCGGCAAGCTTGGACTGACGGTGGCAAACCTGACGCAGGACGTGCGCCAGCAGTTCAACGTGCCGGATCGCATTGAAGGCGCCGTGATTCAAGCGGTGCGGCCGGGCAGCCCTGCCGATGACGCCGGTCTCGCGCCGGGCGACGTGATTCTGCAGGTGAACCGGCAACCGGTTCAGGACGCCGATAGCTTTGTGAACCGGATTCATGCCGAGCCGGCAGGGAAGGATGTTCTGCTGCTGGTGTGGGCCAACGGCGGGGCCAGCTACCTGGTGGTGCACCCGGCGGAGAATTCGCAAAACGGATAAGCCGGCGGGCGAGTCCGGCGGAAGATTGCCGATGGGAAAAAATTGGAGCAGAGGGATTCGACTTTCCTTCTGCTCCAACCGTCATGTAAGCAGAACGGGTTTGCGTTGCGGAGTTGAATGAGTAAGGCCGGGCAATGGCCGGCATGCAGTTCCGGCGGGAGAATGCCAAGGAAGAATCAGCGATTGCTTCGCGGGCCGAAGAGGCGCGCAGAAGCAACAGCCGCGGCGGCCAAGGCGGCGTGAATCCTCGATTCACGTGCGTCGCAGCGGGAACACAAGGTCGCCGCGTAGTGGGGCGGCTCAAAGAGTCGGGGTCTGCTTCGGGGGGAGGCCCCGATTCCGAGAACAACTTCACGGCAAGCGGATCGGCGAAGCCGGCGCCCGCGCGGATCACGCGCTGGCCCTGCTCCATGGCTGTGAGGGCCTGCTCCGCAAAAGGCTGGAAGCGCCGTCCCGCGTCGGTGAGGGCGACGCGGAGGCCCGGG
>JASHQH010000345.1 GCA_030037635.1 Acidobacteriaceae bacterium | reverse complement strand
GGCCCGACGAGGCCGAGGTCGAGGCGATTGCGCGGCTGATCCGCCTGGCCGAGGAGTTCCAAACGCCCATACATATTGTTCATTTGTCGACTGCGAAGGCGCTGCCGCTGCTCGCCGACGCCCGCCGGCGCGGCGTGCCCATCACCGTGGAGACCTGCACCCACTATTTGTGGTTCACGGCCGAAGAGATTCCCGATGGCGCGACCGAGTATAAGTGCGCGCCGCCGATTCGTAGCTCTGCCAATCGCGACGAACTCTGGAAAGCTCTGGACAACGGAGTTGTCGATTTCGTCGCCACTGACCACTCCCCTTGCCCGCCGGAGATGAAGCGCCGCGAAGAGGGCCGCTGGGATCTGGCATGGGGCGGAATTGCGAGCCTGGGCCTGGCGCTTCCCGTGCTCTGGACCGGCATGCACCGGCGCGGCATTGCACTGGAGCGGATCGGCGAGTGGTTGGCCGCAGCGCCGGCGCGCCTGGCTCAGATGACCCTGCGCAAAGGGGTGATCGCGCCTGGCGCAGACGCGGACTTGGCCGTCTTCGATCCCGATGCAACGTGGACGGTTACGCGCGACGATCTGCATTTTCGTCATAAACTCTCGCCATACCTCGGCGCCAGGCTGCGCGGACGTATGCTGGAAACCTGGCTGCGCGGCGAGCCGGTCTTTCGCGGGGGCGAGTTCATGGGCACAGCGCGTGGCAGAGAGCAGGTGCGCCGATGAATGAACGCGCGCAACGCGCCATTGCCGAATGCCGGCTGATCGCAGCCATGAGCGAAGAGCCGGACCGCACCACGCGCCGGTTCCTGACCCCGCCCACGCATGACGTGCACGCGCATCTGCGCCGCCGCATGGAAGCGCTGGGCATGAAAGTACAAACCGATGCGGCGGGCAATCTGCGCGGTCTGCTTGAGCCGCCCGGCGCGCGCGGCCGCAGACTCATTCTTGGTTCGCACATCGATACCGTGCCCAACGCCGGCGCCTTCGACGGCGTGCTCGGCGTGGTCCTCGCGCTGGAACTTGTTCAGGAGCTCATCCAAAACGCAAAGCAGCGCGAGCTGCTCCCCATCGAGGTGATCGCGTTCTCTGAGGAAGAAGGCATACGCTTTGGCGTTCCTTTTATTGGCAGCCGGGCCGT
Source organism: Acidobacteriaceae bacterium (assembly GCA_030037635.1). Taxonomy (GTDB): domain Bacteria; phylum Acidobacteriota; class Terriglobia; order Terriglobales; family Acidobacteriaceae; genus Telmatobacter. The sequence continues at coordinate 14,503 of JASHQH010000345.1, read as the reverse complement.
TGCCGGGCGCTTTGACCCCGCGCTGCTCGCGCTCAAAGACGCGGACGAGGTGACGATGGCGGATGCGATTTGCAACTTCGGCCTCGATCCAGCACACATCGCCGGCGCCGCGCTGGATGCGAATGTGCTCGGCTTTCTTGAGATCCACATCGAACAAGGGCCGGTCCTCGAAGCCGAAAACCTGCGCCTTGCCGCGGTTACGGCGATCGTGGGCCAGTCGCGCTATGCTCTCACCTTTACCGGCCGCGCCAACCACGCGGGCACCACGCCCATGCACCTGCGCCGCGATGCTCTGGCCGGGGCAGCGGAGTTCGTCTCCGCAGTCGAGTCGCTGGCGCAGAGCGCCGAAGGGCTTGTGGCCACCGTGGGCCGCGTGGAAGTGGATCCCAATGCCGGCAACGTGATTGCCGGAGCCGTGCGCGTCAGTATGGACGTGCGCCATTTCGACGACGCTCAGCGCCAGGCGGCCGTGCAAACCTTGCTCGAGACGGCGAAGGCCATCGCCGGCCGTCGCGGTCTGGGCCTCGAGTGTTCGCGCCAGATGGATCAACCGGCAGTGCCGATGGATGAGCGGCTCACGGCGTTTCTTGCCGAGGCTATCGAGGCCGCCGGTTTGCCCGCCAGGCGAATGCCCAGCGGCGCCGGGCACGACGCCATGGTGATGGCAACGCGCGTACCCGCGGCCATGCTTTTTCTGCGCAGTCCCGGCGGCATAAGCCACCACCCCGACGAGGCGGTGCTCGAGGAAGATGTGGAAACCGCGTTGCTCGTGGGGTGCAAATTTCTCGAGCGCCTGGCTGCCGGTGCCCGGTAAAGTATTGGTTCCTCTTTCGTATGCCGAACCGAATCAACCCGCGGAGAATTTCAACAGGAAATTACCACTTTGCACAATCGATCCCCGCAGAAGAAATGCCGTAGAATCGATCATTCGCGTTTCTGGATCGACAAGCTCTTCACAAGGAACCCTCTCTCGAATCCCTGCAAGAACGAGGTCGCGCGTGCATCAACTGGGAGCAACACGCAGCAGCTCGAAGCCCGATCATCTGCTGCAAACACCGGACACCTTTGTCCGTACGCCGCTGCCGGGCGCTGACGGCGTTGAAGTCATCATCCACGCGTCGCCGCAACTGGGAGCGCGGTTTACGCAAATGACCGCTGAGTTCGTGGCCGGCGGTTCACTGCCGCCGGCCCCGGCGCAGCGCTTCATTTACGTTCTCGACGGCAAGCTGGAGATCAAAATCGGCGGCAAGCGGCGCGTCCTGTCGACGGACGGGTTCGCTTACCTGCCGCAGGGCGCGCCGCACACGGTGCGTGCGCCGGGAATGGCGCGTGCGGCGGTGATTGAGAAGCCTTATATGGCTGCCGCCGGCGCGCCCGCGCCGGAGACGTTATTTGGCGACGAAGACGACGTCGCTTCAGTTCCCTTGATGGGCGATCATGCGCTGCGCGTACGCGCGTTGATACCCGACTGCCCGGCTTATGATTTTGCCGTGAACACCATGACCTACGATCCCGGCGCCGCACTCAGCATGGTGGAAATCCACGTGATGGAGCATGGCCTGCTCATGCTGGAAGGCGGAGGCATCTATCGCCTCGGCGACTCATGGTATCCGGTGCATGCCGGCGACTTTATCTGGATGCGCGCCTACTGCCCGCAATGGTTCGGCGCGCTGGGTAAGAAGCCAGCCAAATACCTCATCTATAAAGATTGGCTCAGGCACCCGCTGGAAGGGATCGGCGCTTGACCACCACTCGCCCCAATCTAAACCCCGATCTCTCCGTCGATCGGCTCATGGCAGAGCTGTTTGCGCTCGCCAAGATCTCTGAGGCCGAGCCGCCGGTGGTCACGCGCGTCGTTTTCGGCCCAGCCGATCTGCGCGCGCGCGCCTACGTGAAAGGCCTTTGCGCGGAGGCCGGGCTGACCGTGCGTGAGGACGCCGTGGGCAACACCTTTGCCCGCTGGGAAGGCGCCGACCCCTCGCTTGCGCCCATCGGCACCGGCTCGCATATCGACGCCATTCCCAACGCCGGCCTTTACGACGGATGCGTGGGCGTGCTGGGCGGTCTCGAGGCCATTCGCGCCCTCAAGGCGCTGGGATTCAAGCCCCGCCGTTCGATCGAGCTGGTCGTCTTTACGGCCGAGGAGCCCACTCGTTTCGGCATCGGTTGCCTGGGCAGCCGCATGATGGCCAACGTGCTCACTCCGCAACAGGCGCTGGCTCTGCGCGACAAGGAGGGGCGCGGCCTGGAAGACTGGCGCGTTCCGGCCGGATTTACCGGGCCCCTGGAATCGGTGGCCGTGCCCAAAGGCCGATTTCACCAGTTCATCGAAATGCACATTGAACAGGGACCGTTGCTCGAAGAGGAAAAAGTGGACGTCGGCCTGGTGACGCACATCGCGGCCCCGGCCAGCCAGCGCATCGTGATCGAAGGCGAAGGCGGCCACGCGGGCGGCAAGCTGATGCCGGGCCGCAAAGATGCGCTGGCCGCAGCGGCAGAGCTGATTCTGGCGCTTGAATCGGCGGCCAAGTCCACCGGCGCCATCGACACCGTCGGCACGGTCGGCATCTGCGAAGTTTTTCCCGGCGCGGTCAACAGCATTCCTTCGCGTGTGACGATGACGACCGACGTGCGCGACATCGACCGTGCGCGACGCGACCGCGTGCTGGCCGCGCTGGGCGCTGTTGCCAACGATATAAGCCGCCGCCGGGGCGTGAAGATTGCCACCGAACTCGTCAACGCCGATCCGCCCACCACCTGCGATCCGGCGATTCTCGCCGCGCTTGAAGAATCTGCCATCGCGGCCGGTAAAAGCTACAAGAAAATGGTGGCCCGCGCTTATCACGACACGTCTTTCGTATCGTGCATCGCGCCCGTGGCGATGCTTTTCATTCCCTGCCGCGGCGGAGTCAGCCACCGGCCCGACGAATACGCTTCGCCCCAGTGGATCGGCAGCGGCGTGCACGTGCTTTCGCGCACGCTGGCGAAGCTGGCCGCCTAGTTCGCAGCTCATGGTTTGCAGTCCGGCATAAATGATGCGAAGATCGTTCGCCTGTGGGAACGACCACAGTCGAAGCACCTGCATTGAATTCTGCGCTGCCGAACCGCGAACCGTGAAACTGTGAACCTCATCCAGAAGGAGCACCCGTGATCGCCGGCAGCCCGGAACAAGCCGTTGAACTTCTCGATCGAGCGTTTCAGGAAAAAGACGTCGAGACCGTTCTCAGCTTCTATGAGGAAGCGGCTGTTGTCGTCATCGAGCCGGGCAAAACGCTGCGCGGATCGGTCAACCTGAGAACTTTCTTCGAACAGGTCATGCGATCGGGAGCTTCGGCAACGCAGCTCAAGACCTGGACCATCGAAGCTGACGGCATTGCCCTGTTCATTTCGCGCTGGGTCCTCAGCAGCGCTGCGCCGGGGGGCAAATCGAGCCATCGAACGTTTGTGGCTACCACCGTATTTCGCAAGCAGCCCGACGGAGGATGGAAGATTCTCATCGATAATCCAACTGGCCCGCTGGTGCTGGGCGCCAGTTCGTAGTTCTCAGTTCATGGTCCACAGTTTGTCGATGCGCGCCCTCAATCCGCTTGAATCGGCCAGACGCGCTTTGACTGCGAACTACGAACTGCGAACCTGGAACTGTGAACCGCGCCCCGCCTGTTCGCCCCGCGCGCGCGAACTGTTGTATCCTAACCCTCAATCCGTTCGCTGATTTTCGCGCCGTCCACCATGAGCACGCATGCCGGCATTTCGCCAATTCCTGTGCGCGGAGGCCACGACGGCTGCGTGACTTTTTTCTTGAGCAAAAGTCACCCTGCACGATCCAGGCAAGGGCACTTAAATTGGAGAAATGCCTGACAACCCGCATCGTTGGCGCTTCCGTTCCCCGCAAGGAAGGCGCAGACAAGTTGCTGGGCCGCGCCTGTTACGTCGACGACATGGAGCGCGAAGGTATGTGGTTCGGCGCCACGGTGCGCAGCGCCATCCCGCGCGGCATCATCCGGTCCATCGCCTTCGATCGCCACATCGATTGGAGCGAATTCACCGTCGTCACCGCCCGGGATATTCCCGGCGAAAACCACATCCACCTCATCATGACCGACCAGCCTTGCCTCGCCGACGGCAAGGTGAATCACTGCGAAGAACCCATCCTGCTGCTCGCCCACCCCGACAAGCACAAGCTGCGCAAGGCGGTGGCTGCTGTCCACATCGAGTACGAACTGTTGCCGCCCGTCTTTTCGATCGAAGAGAGCGAGCGCCAGGATGTAATCGTGTGGGGCGCCGACAACCTGCTCAAAAGTTATCTGCTCGAAAAAGGGGACGTCGATTCCGCCTTCAGCCGCGCCGCACACCTTGTCGAAGGCGAATACCGCACCGGCCCGCAAGAACATCTCTACATCGAGAACCAGGGCATCATCGCGGAGTACAGCGCGGAGCGCGGCGTCACCGTGTGGGGCTCGCTGCAGTGCCCTTACTACGTCTTCAAATCGCTGCGTGCGGTTTTCGACCTTCCTGAAGAGAAGGTGCGCGTGATTCAGACCGAGACCGGCGGCGCCTTCGGCGGCAAAGAGGATTTTCCTTCCAACGTTGCGTGCCACGCGGCTCTGCTGGCCATGAAATGCGGTCATCCCGTGAAGGTGGTCTACGACCGCATCGAAGATCTGGCCGCGACCACCAAGCGCCATCCGTCACGCACGCGTCATCGCACCGCTCTCGACAAAGAGGGCAAGCTGCTGGCCATGGAAATCGATCTGGCCACCGACGGGGGCGCTTACGCTACGCTCTCGTCCACGGTGCTTTCGCGCGCCACGCTGCATGCCTCCGGCCCCTACCTCTGCCCCAACGTGCGCATCCGGTCTCGCTCCTGGGCCACGAACAACGTACCCTATGGAGCGTTTCGCGGCTTCGGCGCCCCGCAGGCCGTCTTCGCCATGGAGCGCCACATGGACGAGATTGCCGCTGTCCTCAATATGGACCCGGTTGAGCTGCGGCGCCGTAATTTTCTGCATGAGGGCGACACCAATGCCACCGAGCAATTGATGCGCGAGCCCGTGATTCTGGATCAATTGCTCGATCGCGCGCTGACGGAGAGCGATTATTCCGCCCGCCGCCGGCGATTCGCCCAGGAAAATTCCGGCAGCACCATCAAGCGGGGCATGGGAATCTCGGCGTTCTATCACGGCTCGGGATTTACCGGCGCGGGCGAGGTGTACCTGAACTCGCTGGCAGGAGTAGACGTGACCCACGACGGCCACGTGCGCGTGCTGGTGTCGAACACCGAGTTTGGCCAGGGCACCAACACGATTCTCACCCAGATTGCCGCCGAGGCGTTGGGTATCGAGTACAGCGATGCGGCCATGGCTGCGCCCGACACCGGCACGGTTCCCAACAGCGGGCCCACCGTGGCTTCGCGGACGGGGATGGTGGTGGGGCGCCTGATTGAGCGCGCCGGCCTGCAGCTGCTGGCGCTGCTCCGCGAGCATGCCGGCCTGGGCGCGAGCCACACGCGCGACGAATTCTTCGCGGCCTGCGCGCGTTATCGCGCCGCGCATGGCGAGTTGGTGTCGCTCTGCCGCTACGAGGCGCCGCCCGATGTCCATTGGGACGACGAGAAGTATCACGGCGAGGCCTACGGCGCTTATGCGTGGGCGGTTCAAGTGGCGCAGGTCGCCGTTGACACCGTCACCTACTCCGCTGAAGTGGAGGAGTTCTGGACGGTGCAGGAAGTGGGCCGCGTGCTGCATCCGATTCTGGCCGCGGGGCAGATTGAGGGCGGCGTCGCACAGGGCATCGGCTATGCTCTCTACGAAAAAGTCGTCATGCAGGACGGCCGCATGGCCAACAACCAGATGACGAATTACATCATGCCCACGGCGGAAGATGTTCCGCCCATTCACGTCTACTTCGAGCAGATTCCCTTCCGCTACGGCGGATTCGGCGCCAAGGGTATTGGCGAGCTGCCGCACGACGGGCCCGCGCCCGCTATTCTGAATGCCATCCGCGACGCGATTGGCATTGGGTTCAATTCCATTCCGCTCCTTCCCGAAGATCTGTACGCCGGGCTTGTCTCCAACCAACCGGCGGAGGAGCCGGTTCTGCCATGAATACGGCCAGGAACGTAAATGGACGAGAGCATCGCAGCGGTGGCCAGGCAACGATTCACTTCACGGTGAATGGCAGGAACCGGGCAGTGACCGTCCCGCCCATGAAGCGTCTGCTGGACGTACTGCGCGAGGATCTGCACCTGACCGGCACCAAGGAGGGTTGCGGCGAGGGCGAGTGCGGCTCCTGCTCGGTGCGCATGAACGGCGAGCTGGTAAACAGTTGCCTGGTCCCTGTGCTTCAGGCGGAAGGAGCAAAAATTCTCACTGTAGAAGGGCTCGCGGTGGGCAAGCACCTTCATCCCCTGCAGGAAGCGTTCCTCAATCAGGGCGGCGCGCAGTGCGGCATTTGCACGCCGGGCATGCTGATGGCTGCCGAACAGCTTCTTGCGCAAAATCCGCACCCCACCATGGCCGAGATTCGCGAAGCGCTCGCGGGCAATCTCTGCCGCTGCACCGGATTCATGCGCATCTTCGAATCTGTTGTCGCGGCCGCGGCCGCTGAGTCGGCCACTCAGGCCAAGGCGCCGCACTTGGAGAAAACGCATCATGCGCGGTAACGCTCAGGAGCACGATCTCGTCGCGCCCGGCAATCTGGGCGCGGTGCTCGACCTGCTTGCCGCCGAGCCTGGCCAATGGACACCCATTGCCGGCGGCACGGAGCTGATGGTCGCATTCGCCGCAGGCAAACTCAACGCGAGCAAGCTGGTCAGCCTTTGGGGAATTCCCGATCTGCGTTTTATTGCGGTGACCGGCGACAGCATCGCCGTGGGCGCGGCCGCCACTTTTCTCGATCTGCGGCGCCATTCCGTGATTGCGGCGGAACTGCCGCTTCTGGCAAAGGCCGCAAGCTGGATCGGCTCCGTCGCCAACCAGAGCCGCGCCACGCTCGGCGGCAATCTGGTGAACGGATCCCCCGCAGCCGACTCCTCGCCCGCGCTGCTCGCCTACGACGCGGAGATTGAAATGATCTCGGTGCGCGGTGCGCGCCGCATTCCCTACTGCGAGTTTCACACCGGCTACAAACGCAATCGTCTTGCTCCCGACGAACTGCTCTATACCATTTATCTGCCGCGCCGCTTCAAGCGCCACACGCACTATCTGCGCAAAGTGGGAACGCGGCGCGCCATGGCCATTGCCAAGGTGGCGCTGGGAGCGACGGCGCTCGTCGCAAACGGACTCATCCACGAGATTCGGCTGGGGGCCGCGAGTTTGGCGCCCTTCCCTGCCCGCCTCATGGCAACCGAGGCTGCCCTGTTGGGCCAGGCCATCGCGCCGGAGACGATTCGAGCCGCCCGCCGCGCGCTGCTGGCCGAAGTGCAGCCCATCGACGACATTCGTTCCACGGCCGGCTACCGGCGCCGCGTAGCGGCAAATTTGCTGGAGGAATTCCTGCTGGAGTTGAGCGCAAAGGCGAAGCGGCCATGAACTCCACTCTTGCAGCCTGGAATACAGCCGATCAGCAAACCGCTCTTGACGCGATGCTGGCTTGCTGCGGCGCGCGGCGCTGGGCAGAGGAAATGGTAGCGCAGCGCCCCATCGCGAGCGTTGAAGCTTTAGGCGCCATGGCCGATCGCGTGTGGAGCACAATGCAGGAACCGGACTGGCTCGAGGCTTTCGCCTGCCATCCGAGAATCGGCCGGCGCGAGCCGGCAGCCGTGAGCGCGCATGGGGCGGAAAAATCGGCCGCCTGGTCCAGCCAGGAGCAGTCACGGACCAGCAGCGCCAGCGAGCGCGTACTGGCCGAGCTGGCCGAAGGCAACGCGCGGTATGAGCAGCGATTCGGGTTTACCTACATCGTGTGCGCAACCGGCAAAAGCGCTGAGGAGATACTGGCAATTCTCCAGCGCCGTTTGGCAAGCAATCGCACCGCTGAATTGCGCGAAGCGGCCGAGCAGCAAAGGCAAATCATGCAAATTCGTTTGGGAAAGTGGCTGGTCGAATGAGCGTCATCACAACTCACGTATTAGACACCGTGCTGGGTAAACCGGCTGCAGGCATCTCCGTGCGGCTTGAGAGGCAGGAGAGCGGCAGGATGGGAATTTCGGGCGCGCCGGCCGGCGGCGTGCAGGACGCGAGGTCGCGCTGGATTGAAATCGCTGACGGCATCACCGATGCCGATGGCCGCTGCCGCGATCTGGCGCCGGATGCCGGGCCCGGCGATTACCGGCTGACCTTCGAGACCGGCGACTATCTGCGCGGTTACGGCCGCAAAACGATCTATCCTGAAATTTCCATCACCTTCCGCTGCAGCGGCGAGCCGCATTATCACTTGCCGCTGCTGCTGAGCGACAACAGCTACACAACCTACCGGGGAAGCTGACCAATGACACGGCTGGGAGAGCACCGCTACGGAAAATCGCGCGTGCGTTTGTCGCGCATCACGCGGCAGAACGATCGGCACGAGTTCAACGAGTGGACCGTGCACGTGCTGCTCTACGGAGACTTCGAATCCAGCTACACTGCAGCCGATAACAGCAACGTCCTGCCCACCGACACCATGAAAAACACCGTGTACTACGTGGCTCGCGGCTCGAAGGCCGCGACCATTGAGGCCTTCGCTACGGAGCTGGGCGATTATTTCCTCCACAACAATCCGCAAGTGAGCAAGGTCAGCATCGAAGTCGAGGAAAAACCATGGCAGCGGATGACGGTTGACGGCGCGGCCGAACCGGCAACGTTCCGACTCGCCGGACCCGAACTCCAGACCGTTCACGCGCAGCGTGCCAAGGGCGGCGCATGGGCCGTCACCTCCGGCGTCGACGGCCTCACGATCCTCAAAACCACAAAATCCGCCTTCACCGGCTACCTCGTCGACAAGCTGACCACGCTCAAACCCGCCACCGATCGCATCTTCGGCACGCGCGCCACCATCACCTGGGATTACGCGGCCGCCGCGCCCGATTTCGCCCAGGTGCGCGAGCGCATCCTGGCCGCGCTCCAGAAAGCTTTTGCCGTGCACAACAGCATGAGCGTCCAGCACACGCTCTACGACATGGGCAAAGCTGCGCTCGATGCCGCGCCCGAGATTGCGCGCATCCATCTTTCCATGCCCAACCTGCACCACCTGCTCGCCGAGCTCAGTCCCTTCGGTCTCGATAACCCCAACCACATCTTTGTGCCCATCGACGAGCCGCATGGTACCATCGAGGCCACCGTCGAGCGTTAATCACAAAGAAGCATCGTGTCCGAGTCCACGACCACCACCGGCAACGTGTCCCCGCAGCCAGGCGCGGCCGAAAGCTACGGCTTACGCGCCGGCGCGCTGGGGCCTCTCGAAACGCTGGCGCAATCCGTTTCGGCCACCGCGCCCAGCACCTCGGCATCCCTCACCATCCCGCTCATTTGCGTACTCGCCGGCAACGCTACCTGGTTCGTCTATCTGCTCGCCACAGCTTCGATGCTGCTGGTGGGCTTCTGCGTGAGCCGATTCGCCCGCCTGTCGGCTTCGCCGGGCTCGCTCTACAGCTACACCGCCGACACGCTGCCTCCAGTGTGCGGCGCCGCGGCTGCATGGGGATTACTGCTCGCCTATTTCGCCACAGGTGCATCCGTCGCGGGCGGCGCACTCTACTACGCCACCGTGCTGCTCCAGCAGTTTTTCCATTGGTCGCCGCCTGCCCTTCCTACGCTGGCCATCGTGTGCGCCGTCGCCGGAACCATCGCCTACCGCGACGTCAAGCTCTCGGCCGAAGTCATGCTGTGGATCGAGGCCGTCTCCGTCGGACTCATCCTGATTGTGCTGGCATTGTTGCCGGTTCGCATCGGCCTGCAGCTCGACACCCGGCAGTTCCAGTTGCAGGGCCTTCCCATCTCCTCGCTGGGCACGGCGCTGGTGCTTTCCATCTTCAGCTTTGTGGGATTTGAGAGCGCCACCACGCTGGGCGGCGAGGCGCGCGAGCCGTTGAAGACCATCCCCCGCGCCGTGCTGCAATGCGCACTTCTTTCCGGCGTGTTTTTCATGCTCTGCGCGTACTCTGAGGTGCTGGGCTTTCGCGGCGAATCAACCGCGCTGAGCGACACCACCAGCCCGCTCCACCTGCTGGCGCGCAAGGCCGGTGTTTCGCCGCTGGGCGTAGCCATCGATGGCGGCGCATTCATCAGCATGTTCGCTTGCGTGCTGGCTTGCGCCACAGCAGCCGCGCGCGTGCTCATGCGCATGGCCCGCAGCGGGCTCCTTCCGGCCGCGCTTGAGCGCACCAGTCGGCGCCACGGAACTCCCGGTGCGGGCATCATCCTCTCCACTGCGCTGATTTTTACCGCCTCGGCCGCCATGGTTCTCGATCACGTTACCGGCTACTCCGTCTACGACCTCTGCGGCTCGGCCGCGGTCTTCGGCTTCCTTACCGCCTATGCGCTCGTCGCGGCGGCGCTTCCCTTTGCGCGCCGCGCGCTGGGCCAGCACTCGCACTTCGTCGCGGCCGTCAGTTTCCTCACCGTCGCCGTCATCGTTCTCATTGCCGTTTTCGACGTCCACTCCGCCGCCGACGCTGTGCATGCGCGCATTCCCTGGCTCTATCTCGCCTACATTGCCGCGGGACTGGCGTGGTATGCATTGCGCCGCCGGCGTGACGCAAAGCACTAAGGCAGCTCCTGATCGATCCGGCCTCCGCCGCCGCGGCATTTGAAATGCTGTTGATGCCTGTGGATTTCTGCCACCGGACTCAAGCCCCCGCGCTCGAAGCCGCACCATCGCCAAAGACCTCTCGCTGGGCCCGGAAAGTCGGGCGGTTTCAAAACCATCCCCAAGAAGATTCACAGAGCTCGATCTCAATCTGTTGTGGAAAAGCCTGGATTTGCACACTGAAAATCGCAAATTCTTATGGCAAATTTATGCGTCGGCGGTTAACATGCCCGTAACCCGCAGCGCGAGCAGAATCAGGCCCAATGAGCGAGCGCCACTCGCGGCTCGAACTTTTCTTCTGCTCGAAACTTGAACGATCCGGAAGTTTAGAACCTGCATTTCATCTGAACCTTTTGCTTTGAGCCCCCGCGCTGGCACGGGGAAATCTCTATTTTGAGGTCAGTCCTTTGACACACTCCATGCGTGGTTTTCCTATCCTCATTTCCCGGCTGCTGACCTTGATGGCAGCCTTTGCGTTGTGTCCGAACTTCGTCGCTGCACAACAAACCCTGGGCGGAATCACGGGGGTGGTCACCGATGCGTCGGGCGGAGTCATTCCCGATGTGTCCGTCACTTTGATCGACGAGCAGACGTCGCTGATTCGCAGCACCAAAACCACCGGATCAGGAACCTACACCTTTGTTGACCTGCCCATCGGCACCTATACGCTCACTTATCAAGCTTCAGGCTACGATGTGCAGAAAACGCCGCACATTACCGTGCAGGCTGATCGCACGGCAACGGTGAACGCCGCCCTCAAAGTCGGCCAGACCACCACCACGGTTGAAGTACAGGCCACGCCCCTGATGAACGCGGTCGACACCACCAACGGCTACGTGATGGAGACGCAGCAAATCGACAACGTGCCCCTGGCCACCGGCAGCTTCACCGGCCTGGCCATTCTTTCGCCGGGCGTGAATGCTGAGCTTCCCGGCGGCACCGGGTCGAACTCCGGCATGGGCAACGCGCCCATCTGGGCCAACGGCCAGCGCGACACCTCCAATCAATTCCTCGTCAACGGCGTCGATGCCAGCAATCTCTTCAACGGCAAGAGCACCAGCCAGGTAGATTCGTTTCGCGTGGTGAACAACACCGGCCAGGCCAACAACGCGGCCGGCGGCGTCATTCCCAGCGCCTCTTCGGTTTATCTTTCCATCGGCAACGCCATCCCTACGCCCGCGCCCGAAACCATTGCCGAAGTGCGCGTCAACGCCTCCATGTACGACGCCCAGCAGGGATCCAACAGCGGCGCCCATATCGACATGAGCACCAAGTCGGGCACCAATCAACTGCACGGCGGGCTCTACGGCCATCGCGGCACCAACTGGATCAATGCCGCGCCCTTCTTCTTTAAGAAGGACGACAACATTCCCGCCGCCGACAAGAATCCTGAGTTGCACCGCTACATTGCCGGAGGCGACCTGGGCGGACCCCTCATCAAAGACAAGCTCTTCGGCTTCGTCGGCTACCAGCACCTGCACATCTCCGACCAAGAAACCGGTGACGAATTGTTGGTGGTGCCTCCCGACCTGGCAACATCGGGTCGCGATGCAACCAACATTGCCGCGGCCGTGGCAAATAACTGGACCTACAACACCGGCTACATGGAAAACTACCAGGGTTACGATCCCACCTACGGCGGCACGTTCAATGGCTTCACGTCGGGCGCAAATCCCCTCGCCCTGGCCCTTTTCACCGCGCCCTCTCTTCCCGGCGAGCCCGGAAATTATCTGATCCCGAGCGCACTCCCTACCTCCAACCCCAACGTCTATTCGCCTTACGACGCATTCCTTCCGGGTACGTCGCGCTTCATTTCTGACCAGGCCGTTGCCGATCTGGACTGGAACCTGAGTGCCAAAGATATTCTTGCCGCCAAGTACTACTACCAGCACGATCCATCCAGCTCGCCGTACGCATATTCCAACGTGCCCGGCTTTACCTCGCACATGGACACCGGCTCGCAGTTGGCCTCTCTCAACAATGTGCAGACCATCGGCTCCACGCTCAGCATCTCTGAGACCGTCGGCTTCCTCCGCGAAAAAACCTACGCCACCAACGATCAGCCCTGGGCGCCCGGTCAGTCAGGAACGCCGGCTTCCGCAATGACCACGGCCTTCGGCAATTATTTCCCGGGGTTCACCATCAACGACGCCATCGGCGATGCGTTCGACAATCCCGGTTGCGCCGGCCCGCCCAATTGCAGCACCGCCGAGCCCGCAGGACCGCTCTATGGCCTGCTGCCGCCCTCGCTGGCCATCGGCCCCAACGCTGAATACCAGGGCTCCAACACCGGCGTCTTCCAGAACCGCGTCATGCCCTCGGGCACAGCCGTCTGGAACAAGGGGCGCCACAGTTTAAGCTTCGGCGGCAGCTGGGCCTATACGCAGTTGAATCTCCGCGACCGCCGCACCGGCACCGGCATGGTGGACTCGCCCGACATGATCTCGTTCCTCGACAACTGGGTGACGCCTTACACCACGGAGCTGTTTACCGCAACCACCTACCTGCAGGGCAACGCCAATCGCTATTTCCGCGCCAACGAGACCGGATTGTTCGTCCAGGACAAATTCCAGGTAACGCCCACCCTCAGCATCACCGCGGGCTTGCGCTACGACTGGGACGGCGGGCTGACCGAGAAATACGGCAATCTCTTCAACTTCGATCCTTCGCTATACAACTACGACGTCGCTTCCGACACCATCACCAGCTCGGGCTTCATCATCGCCGGCAACAACAAGAACGGAACCTCGGGCGTGAGCAAGACCACGCTCACCGGTCGCCAGTGGGGCATGGCGCCCCGCGTCGGTTTTGCCTGGCAACCCTCGGCCTTCCACTCCAAGTTCGTCGTCCGCGGGGGCAGCGGCTTCTATTACGACCGCGGTGAGCTGTTCACCTACCTCTCGCCCGGCTACGCGGCGGGTGAAGTCGAAGGCGGTCCGTTCGGCATCGTGCAGACGCCGCCGTTCGTTACCCAGCAGCACTGTCCCTACTCTTCGTCGTTCCAGGCTGCGAACCCAACCTATCTTTACCTCAATTACATCCCCATCTGCGGCGGAGATTACTTTACGCCTCCCACTGGAGGCGTCAATGACGGTTACTCGCTGGCAACTCCGTGGGGAACCACGCTCGGACCCGGTCCCTCCAATCCCCAGGCCTCTCAGGTGGCCAATTATCTCCCCAATGCTGCCGAGATTATCGACGGCACGGTGACGGGATCCAATACGCAGCAGCCCTTCATTCTCGGCGTCTACAACCGGGCCAACAAGCTGCCCTACAGCATCAATTTCACGCTGAATCTGCAGTACCAGCCGCGCAACGATCTCATGTGGGAGGTGGGATACGTGGGCAACCTGGGCCGTCACCAGATCATTCCTATCCCTTTCAACCAGGCGCAGATCGCCACGCTTGGCAGCCCCACCCATCCCGGCGGACTGGCGACTCAGTATTTCAGTTACGGCTACACCGTGCTTGATCCCACGCAAAACTATGCGCCCATGTGCGTCAATCAGCCCGGCTCGTCCAGCTGCACCTATGGCCAGATGATGAACAACTACGAAGGGGGCAACGTCGACCTCCGCGTTCCTTACATCGGGTATTCGTCGGAATCCGAGTCCTACACCGCCGCCGGCATCGCGGCCTACAATGCCCTTACCTCGCACCTTGAAAAGAGGCTCAGCCACGGCGTCCAGGCCGGTGTCTCCTATACCTACTCGCACGCCACTGACGAGCAAAGCGGACTGGGGCTCTTCTTCAACGGCAACAATCCCAACAATCTGCG
>JASHQH010000050.1 GCA_030037635.1 Acidobacteriaceae bacterium | reverse complement strand
CACCCAATTTTGGCACCAGCAGCAACTCATGACACAAATGCGCGATTTTGCGGTCAAAATGGTGTTTTCTGTGCATCATTTTTGGCGGTTTTTTCGAAAAGTGATGTTGATTCCAAATGGCTTATGCCGCGTTGGAGCATCAAAAAACACAATTATTTATTTTCCTCCTTTCTGGGGGCCTTTTGGACCTGCCGAGCTGACCGGTTTTTTCCGGGTTGCGTGCGGTTTGAGGCACCGGCATTTCGAAAAGCTCCTATGGTTTTGAGCTTAGCGAATTGGCGGAAATAACCTGCAAAGTTTGGAAAATTTTTATCAGCTGTGGAATGAGAGGGATGGGGTGGATTTGGCGGGGAGCGGGGGCTTGACAGTCGCGGCGGGCCACATTCGGCGGGGCTGCGGGTGGTTCACCGGTTGCGCGGGAGTCAAGCAGTGTCGGAGGATTCATCGCGGCTGCGCCGCGTACTTGATTTCGGAAAACCCTCGATGCGGTTTTCGGCAGTCGGGGTTAAAACCCCGACCTACAGTCGTCAGCCGACCTCCGTTCACCCACGGCTATAATCCCTGATCATGTCTCCCATGGATCGCCGCCGTTGGATCGTGTTAGCCGGAACCTTCGTCGCTGCCCAGGCATTCCCCCGGGTCAACACCCAGGGCCACGAGCGTTTTATGCGCCGTGCCATCGAACTGGCGGGCAACAACCCGAAGTACCCGTTCGGCGCTCTCCTGGTCGACGCAGCCAAAGCCTTGGTCGTGGCAGAAGGCTGGAACCGGTCAGCCCAAAATCCTACCTGGCACGGTGAGATCGACGCCATCAATCAGTGCGCGGCCAAACATCCAGCCATCGACTGGACCAAACTCACCCTATACACCACCGCAGAACCCTGCCCGATGTGCCAGAGCGCCGTAGCCTGGGCCGGCATCGGCATCGTGGTTTTCGGCTCGTCGATCCCCTATCTGAAGAGCCTCAATTGGTCGCAGATCGACATCCGTGCCGCGGAGGTCGCTGAGAGAACGCCCTTCAGAAAGTGTGCAATCCTCGGTGGGATCCTCGAGCCCGAGTGCAACGCCCTTTTTCGAGCCGCTGGCGAGCGCTAAAACAAGCCGGCTCACCCGCGCAACGGGGCGAGCGTGCTGTTGATCTGGACTACGTTCGGCTTCGCGGCCGGAGCGCCGAAGAGCAGCACGAGGAGGCCGGCATAGGCGAAGGCGTCGCACGTCATTTCTATGCCGTGGGTGAGGCGAAGAACCATGGGTATAAAAGTTGCTCCCGCAAGGCCGTAGAGGCCGACGGTGAACGCATGCGCCACTCCGAGCGCCAGCCAAAGGCCGCGGCGCGAACCCTTCCACAGCGCAACAAAAACGACCGAGGTGACGAGGAAGATCACGCTGCGGATGAGCTGCACCTCGAAAATGGTTGCGGTGGGCGGAATGTGCAATCCCGCGACTCCGGCCGTGTAGTAAGGAACCACGATGGGCGCCACACACATGCCGAAGAAAAAGTAGACGACCGGCCAGCCCAGCCAGGCGGCGAGGATTCGCCAGGTCCACGCCGGCAAACTGCGATGCGCAAAGCCGGCGGGCGGCCCGGCGTTGCCGAAGAGGAGACCCAGCGCCGTCCCCAAAACGACAGCTACGCAGGCGTAGAAGACGGCCGCGGAGCCCCAACCGGCGTCGAGAACGCTGGTGAACTTTTTGGCTTCGATGAGGCTGTTGACGCCTGAAGCGAGCAACAGGAAGCCGATGAAGGCCGCGGCGCGCGCGGCGGGGGGCGCGGCCAAGGAGCGCGCCAGAGGCCACAGGCCGATGACGAGCACGGCGCCGGCGCCGAGTTGTACCAGAATCATGGACCGCATCGGGACGCTGCCGGGCGCGGTTGCCTGGTGAAGGTGAAGAGCCTGTACGATGATGCCGCTCAGAAACAGCGCAGCCACGAAGGCGATCCAGCAGGAAACGAGCCGAAGAGTGGTTTTCATTGCCGCTTCTCCTTGAGCCGGGCGCGCGCCTTCCGCACCCATTTCAGTTGCGCCTGCATGCCTTCAATTCCCGATTGAAAGGCAAGCAGGCCGGTGTTGACGGGCATCGCCGCAGCCATGCGCGCAAAGTCGGCGCGCAGCTCGGCGGCATAGGAACCCAGCGCCTGCTCGAACTGGTCGAGGAAGCGCAGGGCGGTAGAGCGGGGGACGTTGCTGTCCATGAAGGCGAAGCGGAGCATCAGCTCGGGGATTCGATACATGGCGTCATCGCGGGTCACCGGCAGGCCAAGCCACTCGGACAGCGCGCTGCCGCCTTCCGCAGTGAGGCGAAAGAGCCGGCGGCCGCGGCGGCTTTCATCCTCGCTCTGGGTGGGGGCTTTGGCGGCGATCCATCCACGGCTCTGCAGGCGGCGGAGCGCGGGATAGATGGAGCCGGGGCTGTCGCTGTAGTGGCGCATTGCGGTGGTGGCAAAGGTTTTGCGCAAGTCATAGCCGGACTGGGGCTTGTATTTGAGGAGGCCGATGAGGGCCATTTCGAGGGTGGAGGCGGTGAGTTTCATGGTACGAACCGTACGATACGTACGATAGTACGAGGCGTACTATAGTACGGCACGTACTATCAGTCAAGCAAGAAATTTGGCTGTACTGGAATTTGACACCGCAGGTGCAAGGAGCCGCACCTGCTTCGCACAGGATGGCCGCGTCTTTGTTTATCAGGCGCTTACGGATTGCGTAGATGCCGATACGGCATCAATCCGGTCTTGATGCGTTCTTGCAGCTCTTTGCGGTAGAGGTTGCACTGCGGGCCGCGCAGCGGGCCGGCGCTGAGCTGTACATCGCCGGCTTGGGTAAAGATGAGAAAGCGCCCGCTGGAGCCGAGGCGCGGCCATTGCGGAAGAACGGCGGATGGGTGACCGGGGTTGTTGGGGTCGCCGCTGCGGGCGAAGTTCGTCCAGTAGGTCTCGATCAAGCCGGCGAGCTTGGTGTCGGCGGCGCCGAAGCTGCCGCCGATGTTGCCGCCTGCGGGAAAGAAACCGAAGACGTAGGGCAGGTCGGCGGAGTGAAGAGCGCCCAGCGCTTCCTGTCCCGGAATGGCGTGGTCCAGTTCGTACTCGAACGTGGGCCAGTTGGCCGCGTGCCAGTCCGCCTCCACGGCGATGGGGCAGTGAAACACCGTATCGGCGGCCCACTGCTGGCCCGCCGTGCCGTAAGTCGGGTCGTCAGTGCCCACGCCGCCATTGGCGAGTCCGTAGAGCGCGAGCGCCTGGGGCGCATCGGGGCCCGTGGCGCGCTCGATGGCGGCACGCAGTGTGTCTCCCGACCCGGCGTTACCGAACTCGCGTGAAGTGGTGCCGATCAGCAGAGGGACCGGGGCTTCTTCACCGGCGAGGAAGACCTGCGCCGGCGGGCGTGGAAGCACCCAGCCGTCGACGTCCGGAGCGAAGCCCGGGTATTCCTGCGCCAGGCTGCCGAGCTGCGCGATAAGGCCGGGGGCCGCGATCTTGCGCAGGGCGGCGATGCCTGCGGCGTCCGGGGCCAGGTGCAGGCGGGCCGCAAAGTCCTGGCCTTGCTGCTCGGCGGCGGCCAACGCGGGCGGGGCAGGCGCGAAGGCCGCTCCGCTTTCGGCGATGACCTTCTGAAACAAGCCGCGGGCCAGCGGCGAAGTCATCAACGCGCCGGCGTCCATTGAGCCGGCAGATTGCCCGAAGACGGTGATGTTTTTCTCATCGCCGCCGAATGCGGCGATGTTGTCGCGTACCCAGTGGAGGGCGAGAATCTGATCCATCAGCCCGTAATCGCCCGATGCGTGATGGGGCGATTCGCGCGTGAGTTCGGGGTGAGCCAGAAATCCGAAGATGCCGAGCCGGTAATTGATGGTGACTACCACGACGCCGTGGCCGGGCAGCGTGCCTTCGTTGTAGAGATCGCCGATGCCAGAGCCGCCGTGGTTGGCGCCGCCGTGAATCCAGAACATGACAGGCAGAGGCTGCCGGACCGGCCAGGCGGGAACGATGACGTTGAGATAGAGACAGTCTTCCCGGCCGTTTTCAGCATCGTGCAGATTCCAGTTGCCCTCGAGGACGGGCTGGGCGCAGGGAGAAGCGAAGGTTTTGGCGTCGCGAATGCCGGTCCAGGGCTTTGCCGGCAGGGGCGCGCGCCAGCGTAGAGGGCCGACCGGCGGCTGGGCGTAAGGAATGCCGAGGAACTGGACGCCGCCGGCGGAACGCGGAATGCCGCGCAGCAGCCCGCCGGTGGTGCGGACGAGGTAAGGGTCCTGCTGTGCACGCGGGCACGCGGCCGCACCCGCGAGCACCACGGTGACAAGCATGAAGCGCACTGCGCGATGAAGACGAACCGGGCTGGACACTTGCCCCTCCTCTGACCGGAGCAACGAAACAGAATTCTATCAATCGGGATGGCGCTGGGCGGGATTGCCGGTATTCTGAACCTGTGATGAAGCGCGGCGGAGACGAGGCGCTCGAAAGAGAGAAAGAACGATGATGCGCAGGCTGGGGGTTTGGCTCCTTCGCGTGGCGGGCGGATTGGCGGCATTGCTCCTGGTGGCTTTTGGGATCGACTGGACCGTCTATGTGATGCGCAAGTCGCCGCAAGGGAGCGTAGAGGTGAGCCAGTTCATGTCGGTTCCCCTCAAAGGGCAGAAAACGGAGTACGACCTTCTGGGAACGGCCGACGTGGCCTGCGATGTGGCGCTGTTTCCTCATGGCGGAGAAACGCCGTGCTGGTATCTGAGGCGTCACGCCACGCAATGGGAGAATGTGGGGGCGCCGGCGTATTGAGCGCCGGCGTGGCGGGCACGAGCGGCCCGTTCACAGTTCATCGTTCCAGGCCTCTGAGGCCACGCGGCGCTGGCGCCGGGCGAAAGAGGGTGAACGACGAACTGTGAACCGGGTATGACCCGATCAGCGCTCCCAAAAGTGCGGGGGCTCGATGCCGAGGGCACGCAAGTAGACGTAGCCCTGGCCGCGATGATGGATCTCGTTGTCGACGGCGTACTGAATGGTCTGCATCCCCGATCCCTCCCATTGGCCGAAGGCTTTGTCGATCTCGGCAAAACGATGCGCGGGAATGGCGGGGAACCTTTCGTTGATCTCCCGGGTCTGCCGATCCCAAACCGCCAGCAGTTCGGCCTTGTTGGTGGGCTTGGGGCCGGCGTATTCCTCCCAATGACCAGAGGCGACCCCTTCGACGATGGGGACGGCCATCTTGATGAACTCCCACGCCAGCTGAGAGAAGGGGCGCATGCCGCCCACGGAGAAGCTGAAGAGCTTGTCTTCAGGGAATGCCTGGATGGTGCGGCGGGTGAGGGCGCGATGCCCTTGCCAATGCTTCAATACGTCTTCGGCGGTGAGTGCGTTTCCCTGTGCAGTTGCAGTTGTCATTTCAACCTCCATGTACCCTGATCGGGTTCAGGAACTACATTAGCGCCAATTTCCGACAGGGCCTGTCGTAAATTGAATTGAGGATGGAAAGCGACGATGTACGACCCCGTTATGCGCGTGCTGGCTGTGCTTGAGCTGCTGCAGGCGCGCGACTCCGTGAGCGGAGCCGAGCTTGCCGAGCGGCTGGAAGTGGATGTGCGCACGGTGCAGCGGTACATCGTACGGCTGAAAGACCTGAACATTCCCGTCGAATCGTCGCGGGGCGTGGGCGGCGCTTACCGGCTGAAGCCCGGTTTCCGGCTGCCGCCGCTGCTGCTGACGAACGAGGAAGCGTTCGCGCTGTCGCTGGGGCTCAATTCGCTCAAGCAGGTAGGGCTTTCGGCGTTCGCTCCGGCTACGGAGGGCGCTCTGACCAAACTGCGCCGGGTATTGCCGGAAGGATTGCGCGAGAGCCTGCGGACCGTCGACGATGTAGTGGCCATCGAGCCGGGCCCGTGGGTGGTGACCACGCCGGTAGAGTCCTTGATTCGGGCGGCGTCGGCCATTCGAACGGCGAACCGCGTAAGGTTTGATTACCGATCGCACCAGGGCGCCGTTTCGCGGCGGCAGATTGAGCCCTATGCGCTGATGCATACGGACGGCCGCTGGTACCTGATCGGCTATTGCCTAACGCGACGGGCGATGCGCACGTTCCGGCTCGACCGGGTATCAAGTCTCGAGATGGCGGTTGGCCGCTTCAAACGGCCGAAGGAGTTCGACGCACGGCATTACATGCGTGACAGCATGCCTTTTGTGCAGTCGCAGTACCAGATCGATGTGTGGATCGATATGCCGGTTGAAGAGGCGCAGCAGAGCCTGATGCCGTGGAGAGTGGCGATGGAAGGCGAAAACGGCGGGACGCGCGTGCGCTGCGGGCGCGACCGGCTGGAGATGTTTGCGGCAATGCTTTTGAGCATGGGCCGGAAGATCGTGATTTACGGACCGGGAGAATTGCGGAAGACCTTCCGCGAACTAGCGCGGCAGGCCTTGCAGGCAGCGGATGCAGGCGCAGAAAAGCCCGCAGCCAACCATTCCGGCAAGCGCAGCCGGCGAAGATCGCCGGCGCGTAAACATTCGTAGGTGATACCAGTCACGGTTGAAGACTTGCGCTGCGGCTAGGATCGAAGAGTAATTTTCCCCCTTAACGCTATGTATAGCCGGACCCAAAACGAGAATGGCAGCTTCAATTCGCGCTGCCTCGACTGCTTTCTGACCATCGCTTCCTACATCGAGACGGAACGGGAACTGGACGAGCGCGAGGCGCACCATCTGTGCCCTGAAAAAGTGCTGGCGCAGCTGCTGGCGCAGGAGAAGGCGGCGGCCGCGCAGGCGGCGCGGAACTAGAACCGGCTGCATCGTGCGCTTGACCGGCGCGCCTCAGCGCGAGAAAGCCCCTGCAATGGCTACGCCCGCTACTTCTTAGTGTGCAGCTCGTCGAGCCAATCCTGCATGTGGCCCAGGGCGCGGAGCAGATCGAGGCGCGCTTTGCTGAGGTCGAAGCCGGCGTCGAGCGACTCGATAAACTTCTGGCGCTCGTCGATAAGCGCCTCCTGCTCAGCGGCGGGAGAAACCTGGGGCGGCGCGCCGGGGGCGATGCCGGCGCCGTTCCCCGACTGCACCTGCGCTTGCACGGTCTTCAACTGCTCGGCTGAGATCTGCTGCTTGAGGCTAGCCACGTCGGCTTGCGCATCGAGCTCGCGCAGGCTGGCCGTGATTTGAGTGATCTGCAGGTCGTCCTGCTGTTGCGCCTGCTCGGCCTCCACTTTAGCGCGCAGAGCCTCGGCCGCCGACGCATGCGCCTTGGCGTGCAGCCCGAGGTCGGCGATCGAGATACGGATGGAGAATCCGGCGCTGAAGTTGTTGGCAGGAAGAGGATGAGAGTAGTAGAGGTTGATATCGTTCAGCAGCGTGGTGTTGCGGTTGTATTGGGCGCCGAACGCGATCTCCGGCAGCAGCCACAGGCGCTGCCGGTCGCCCCGGGCCACGCGCTCGCTGGAAAGCGCGGCGGCCTGGGCTGCCTGAACGCCGGCCAGCGGAACAGAAGGCCGATCGCCGGTGATGGCGGGAATTTCAGGAATGCTGGCATGATCGGGCCGGATGGAGCCGACCGGCAAGCCGGTCAGCGTGGCAAGCTGCTTGGCGAGCGTGGCCGCGCGGGCCTCAAGGTGCAGACGATTCAGCTTGGCCTGCGCCGCAGTCAACTGCGCCTGCAGGAGCGTGCTCAAGGGATCCACGCCGGCTTCGGCGCGCTGCTGCTCGATTCCGACCAGGTGGCCGGTGTCCTCCTCCTGCTGGTGCGCGGCTTCAA
This sequence comes from Acidobacteriaceae bacterium, assembly GCA_030037635.1. Classification (GTDB taxonomy): domain Bacteria; phylum Acidobacteriota; class Terriglobia; order Terriglobales; family Acidobacteriaceae; genus Telmatobacter. The sequence goes on along the minus strand of JASHQH010000050.1, from coordinate 11,224 downwards.
GTTCTCTATCAACGGTGTCGAGCTCAATATACGCACTGGAAGCGTCGAGGGCCGCCTGCTCCTGTGCGTCTTTCAGCGCCAACTGCGCCGACTGCAATCCGGCGCGAGCGGCGCGGATGTACTGAAGCTGCGGCATGCTGAAAACCATGGATTGGACCGTGCTGTCCCAGATGGAGGGCAGCGATCCGGTGAAACCCACTTCAGGAAACGCGGGCAGGCCGGAGCCGAAGGTGATGGCGGGAATGAAAGCATCGTGTCCTTGCGCCAGCTCTGCGGCGGCCTTCTGCACATCGGTCTGCGCCAGGCGCACGGCAGTGCTGTTGCGCTGGGCCAGCTCAACCACGGTGGTGAGCGACACCTGCGCCCCGGCCAGAGCAGACGATGCAAGCAGAGCGGCGACCGCCAGCGACGGCGCCCAGGCCGGGCGCGATTTTTTTGCCGTCTCTTGCTGCGTGTTGAAGGTCAATGCTTGGAACCCTTGGGGGGATTATATTCGCGGGCCAGCGCAGCGGCGGCGTTCAGAGCCTGTTGCGCGCCGGTGGCGTCGCCGAGCTGTTGCTTGAGATTGGCCAGGCGGCCGTAAGCAATGAATGCGGGCGCTTCCTCGCTTTTCTGCGAGCCGGCAAGATAATTTTCGAGCATTTGCTCGGCCAGTTGCGGGTTCTGCTTGCCTTCAATGAGCACGCCGGCGCCGTCGTAGAGCGGCACCCCCGTGGCTTTGTCCTGCGCTTCGGCGCTGACGCAGCTTTGGATGGCGGATTCCATGTCGGTCCAGTCCTGCCGCGCCTTGTAGAACGCGGCCAGCACCGTCCATTCATGAGCCGGATGTTTGGCCGTTGTCACGGCCAGGTGATATTGCTGCTCGGCGGTGGTGTAGTTTTTTTGCGCCATGGCGAGATCGCCGCGCAACTGCGCAGCCCTCACCGGATCCACCTTGTCCAGTTGCGAAGCGATCCCGTTGGCCTTGTCGGCGCCGCCGCCCGCGATGCTCGGCGCCTGCGCGTAATAGTCGCCCAGGTCTGAAAGCGCCGGGCCGTTGCCGGGATTGAGCTGCACTGCCGTTTGCATCGCCGCAAGCGACTTTTTGGCATCGCCGTATGCCGACAGAATCGATGCATGGCTTGCCACCTGGCCCAGAACGCGGCCCAGCCACATGTAGTAGTCGGAGTTCTTGTCGTTCAGATTCACGGCCTGCTGGCACTCGCTTGCCGCCTGGGTCCACTGCTGGAGGGTGAATCGCACGCGGCACAAAAGGTTCTGCGCCTCATCTGCTCCCGTGCCCGAGGTGGGCAGTGGAGAAAGCAGCGCGATGGCGGCGTCGGCCTGCCCATTCTGCAATTCCGTATTGGCCTGGGTGAGCGTAGCGGCCGGAATCTGCGCGCAGGCCTGCATTGCAGCGGCAGCCGCCAGGCCGGCCGCCGCCAGCGAAAGAAACGCCGGCGCCCGCTTCACTGCACCACCTTGATCGGCATACCCTCCTGCAAGGGCTGCCCGGTGCTGCTGCTGGTGACCACCATGTCGCCCTCTTGCAGTCCGGACAGGATGGGGACCTCGGTGATGGTGGCGGAGCCGATGGTGATGGGAGTTCGCTTCAATTCGCCGTCGACAACTTTGTAGACGAAGTATTTTCCGTTTTGTTCGTGGAGCGCCTCGCGCGGCATGCTGAGGGCGTTGGCTTCGCTGGAGATGGTCACGGTGACGGTGACGTTGGTGGCGGGCAGGAAACCGGCGTTGGGATCGTCGAGATCAATGAGGGTCTCGCCCACATTCCGGGTGGTGTACGCCACGACGGCGACAGGAAGGCGGGAGACGTGTCCCTGCCACTCGCGGCCGGGCTTGGCCTCCCAGCGGATGGAAACCGGCTGTGCCACCGCCAGCCGTCCCACGTCGGGCTCATCAAAGTAGGCGCGCACACGCTCATGGTGGAGATCGGCCATTTCGAGCAACAGGTTTCCGGCCGCGGCGTAGCCTGATGCGGCAGCGTCGAGGGTGTAAATGGTGCCCGCGATGGGCGCCGCGTAGGAGGTCTGCGCCTCAACGTGCCGCGCCGCCTCCAACCCGGCCTGCGCATCGGCCAGCGCGGCCTGCGCACGGTTGAGGTCGTCGGTGGAATAGCGATGATGCGCGCTTTGCTCGGCAGCGTCGAGACTTGCCTGCGCGGTTTGAAGTCGCTCGCGCGCCGCCGTCACCTCGCCCGGCGCAGCGGCGCCGGTTGCCGCCAATTGCGTGAGCGCTTCAAGATCGTGCTGCGCCTGATCGCGCGCCAGGCGATCCTGCTCCACCTCGGCCGCAGACGCCTGACGCTCGGCCTGTGTTCCGTTGTGCGTTACCGCGTCGAGATTGGCCTGCGCGGTTCTCACTGCGCTCTCGGCAGCAGCTACCTGCGCGCGCGCCGCCACGTCGTCGAGCACAATCAGCAGCTTTCCTTTCGGAACCGTGTCGCCGGCCTGCGCATAGACGGCCTTTACGGTGGTGTTGATGGGGCTGTAGTACTGATAATTCACGATCGGTTCCACACGCCCATTGGTGCTTATGGTGTTGTGCAGGGTCTCGCGCTCCACTCGCGCCACGCGCACCGTCAGGCGGTCGCGCAAGAAGTATTCGGCCGTGAAGAATACGGCAATCACCACCACGCCGGCGGCAATCCAAAGCCATACGCGGCTCTTTTCGGTTCTTGCTTCAGCCATTTACGAATCCTGAGCCAGTATATAAGACTCGAAATCGCCGACTTGCGGTTCGAAAAAATCCGCGCACCAAACCAGAAACAGGGTCCGGCGCGGGAACTGCGCTTGCCCGCTTTCCGCGCTTCTGGAGGTTTCGTGTATGAGCCGGCAAAGGCGCCTTGCGCGGCGCAAAATCAGCAGTACAATGGCTGCAAATTCAAATCATCAGCTTTAGGGCCGGTTAACAGGCTCTGGGCCCCTACAGAAAGATTGTTTTTTTCGAACGGCCTTTCTGCGAAAGGAGATTGTGTGCCTGAACAATCAGCAGAGCAGGAACTCACCTGGCAGCAACAGCGCATGTTAAACGACATGGTCAGCAGCAATGAACGAAGCTCATGGAAAGCGTACACGCTGGCATTTTTTCTGGGCGGGTTTGGGGTGCACCGCTTTTATCTGGGACACAAGTGGACTGCTATCACGATCCTGGTGCTGAACCTGCTGGGCGTGAGCATATATCAGACGGGCGCCATGCCGCCTGAAAGCGTGCCCTGGGAGATGGTGGGGTTTGCGATGGTGATCACCGGGTTTGCCTGGATCATCGTCGACCTCTTTCTGATTCCCGGCATGGTTCGCAAATTCAATGCCGGTCTGGAACCGGAGCTGAAGAAGAAGCTTCTGAAGGAGTGGACAACCTGACCGGTTGTGCGCCCCAATTAAAATGGAGCCATGGCAACCACCGCGCGCCGCTACACTGAGGAGCACGCCAAGGCGGGTCTCGACTTCAAATTTCCGGCTATCGAGACCTGGGAGAATCAGTATCCCGGTTACGAGATCCTGATCGACGATCCGGAGCTGACCTCAGTTTGCCCCAAGACCGGCCTGCCCGATTTCGGCACGCTCAGCATCCGCTACATGCCGCGCGAGCGCTGCCTCGAACTGAAATCGCTCAAAGAGTATCTGTTCTGTTATCGCAACCTGGGCATCTTCCAGGAAAACATCGTCAACCAGGTTTTGGAAGACGTGGTGAAGGCGTGCGATCCCGTGTGGGCCGTAGTCAAAGGCGAGTTTCGGCCGCGCGGAGGCCTGGGCACCACCGTGGAAGCGCGCTGGCCGCGGCCGGCCGTTTAAGCAAAACATTGCAAATTCCGTTGGGGTTCGGAGAGCGGGACATGACGAGGTTAGCGCTATTGCTGGTTGCCGTGGCCGTCAGCGGCGCCTCTGCATCGGGAATGGACATTGTGGTTCAAGGAGACCAGGCCGTGATGTCGGGGGACGTCACGGGCTCCGAATGCGGGCAGCTGAAGTCGATACTCAAGCACAATCCGATCCGCACTGTCGTCCTGACGCATTCCAAGGGAGGTGACGCTAACGCCGGCTACTGCGTGGGGGAGCTTATCAGAAAATTTCGCATCGACACGGTCATTCGCGGCAGCTGTAATTCCTCATGTTCGCGCATGTGGCTCGGGGGCGTGTCACGGACTCTCGATGGCGCCGATTCGCGGGTCGGCCTTCATGGCAATTACGATCGCAACGGTAACTTGTTGCCAGGAGCCCCGGCACGCCTGCAGGCATGGATACCATCCTATGCGCCGGTCAATCGACAGCTCATGGAGCAATGGACCAATCTGCCGGTCAATAAGCAGATGATGTATTTCTACAATGACCGAGCGGAGTTGTGCGACCATGGGCGCTGCACGCCCATGTCAGGATGGAACGCACTCAATGCCGGGCTGGCGACGCGATAGCTATCATTCTCTGCAGCTTCCTCTGCGGCATGAAAACTGCCCCGCCAAGCAACGGACAAAATGTCTCGGCCTGTCTTGCCAGGCCAAGTAGTAAGAGAATTCGTAAGTGGATTGATTGCCACTAAGGCGATTTCCCTCCGCCGTCTGTGATATTCCTTGATTTCCTGTTCATCGCGATTGGATCGAATCCGCTTGCCCACTGTTCTTCGATCTCCGCGCCGCCACATGAGCCCAGCTATGGGCACGGTGCTGCTGCTTCTGGCGCTCAATCTGCTTAACTACATTGACCGCTACATTCTTCCCGGCGCGCAGCCTCTCATCCAGCGCGACTTTCATGCCAGCGACGAGCGCATGGGAGCGCTTACCACGGCGCTTTTTTTCTTTTACATGTTTGCCGCGCCGGCCAGCGGCTGGCTGGGCGACTGGTTTCGGCGCAAGCCGCTCATCATTATCGGGGCGGTGTTATGGAGCCTGGCCACGCTGGGCTCGGCGTTTGTTCACACCTATTGGGGCCTCTACATGCAGCGCGCGCTGGTGGGCGTGGGCGAGGCCACGTTCGGCATCTTCGGACCCGCCGTGCTCGCTGACTTTTATCCGGAACAGGAACGCAACCGCATTCTCTCCATCTTCTACCTGGCCATTCCGGTGGGCGCGGCGCTGGGCTACCTGGCCGGCGGCGAGCTGGGCAGCCTGTGGGGATGGCACGGGCCGTTTCTGATCTGCGCCATTCCCGGGCTGCTGGTGGCGGCGCTCTACGGGGTATGGGGCCGCGAGCCGGAGCGCGGCGCCAGGGACCGTCCGCAGCGAATCCCGCCCAGGAGCAACAGCTCGTGGGATGCGCTGGAGCGTGTTGCCAAGCGGCGGCTGCGTCTTTTCAAGATGGGCGCGTTCCTGACCCCGCTGGGTCTGGCGGCCATCGCTTTCACATTTGGCAGCGTCCGTTTTATCCGGCCGCGGCTGGGGCTGTTCCGCAATGGGGCCTTTCTTACTGCGACCCTGGGGATGGCGCAGATCACCTTCGCGCTGGGCGGTATTTCGGCGTGGGTGCCCACATTTCTTCACCGCGTCGACGGCCTCTCCGTTGCCAATGCGGGCCTGGTGGTGGGCGGTGTGACCATCATCGACGGCATTGCCGGCACGGTTGCGGGGGGATGGATCGCCCACCGCTGGCAGCGCACCAATCATCGCGCGCTCTACCTGCTTTCGTTCTGGAGCGTGGTGCTCACCATTCCTTTCGGTGTCCTGGTCTTCTTCGGGCCGCGCGCGTTCGCCATTCCGGCGCTGGTCCTGGCCGAGTTTTTCATCTTCCTGAATACCGGCCCGCTCAATACAGCCATTGTGAATTCGGTGCACGGTGCCGTGCGCGCGACCGCCATCTCGCTGAACCTTTTTTGCATTCACGCCTTCGGCGACACGTTTTCGCCGCAGATCATCGGCGCCATCAGCGACCGCTCCAACCTGAGCGTTGGCCTGGGCGTCACGCTGGTTTCGCTTTTCGTTGCCGGCGCGATTCTGTGGTTCGGAGCCCGCTTCGCTCCGCCGTTCGCTGAAGCGGAGCAAGTGAGGAAGTGACCGAGCCGGGCTGGCCGGCCGGAAGACTCGGATCCTCTCGGGATCGGGGCCTGGACAGAGATCTCGCCAGGGTGGTTGGCGTGGGTCCGACTCTGGCCGATTTTGGGGTAAATTTTGGGGTAAATTGGCCTCAAAAGTGGCTGATTTTGACCCGAAAACAGGCCGAAAATCGTGCAATTTCATTGCCATTCCGAGGGCGGTTTACTGATTCTAAATGAGTCGCTCCCCAAAGGATACCCCACCGGGGTATGTCCGAGATTTTTCGGCCGGGCGGGTTTCGCTTTTATTTCGCAGCGAAATCATTTTCGCCCCCCTGCTGGCAGGGACCGCCGAAGGCCTTGTTCAACCCTCCTTTGGATCGATTGTGCGCCAAGGCGGGGAAATAATCTGCAAAAGGCAGCGGCCGGGGGAACGAGGGAGCAAAAGCCAAGGAATCAGCAGCTTAGCGAGGCCGAGCCACGATCCTTGCCTAAGAAAGGGCTTGACACGCGCGAAGGGCTGGGCGGCGGCGACCCATGGCGGAGTGAGATTGAGGGCAACAAGATTCCAATGGGGTTATTCTGGACGCGGCATCCGAGGCTCCAATCGGCCTGAATGCGGGAAATGCAGACGCGCGAGCCGCGGATCGGAAGGGTGCGATGAGCCCTCGCTGGAATCGCCGGGAAACCAACGTGGCGCAGGCCGGATACTTTACGGTTCTGCGGTCGACGGGGTGGTTCTCCGCATTGAGCCGCCTGCCCGGAGGCTATCGCTATCTGGTGAAGGGGCCGGCGACGCCCGATGTGCTGGTGAAGCCTGAAGGAGCGGCGGCGGAGAAGAGCACGGGGGCCGAGACGGCCGCTCCATCTTTCGAAACGGTGACGCCGAGAGTGAGTGGTCGCGGCCTGCTCCGGCTGGCGCTGATCGCATTGGTGGCGATTGGGATTACCGTGCTGTTTTTTGTGATTCTGCATTGGGAGGACCCGCCGCGGTGAAGGAGGGTCTCTCTTTCGTCCGCTGAAGCGGGCTGCGAGGTGGCTTGCGCGGCTTCGCCGCGTGCGTGATTTCCAAGAAAAATGGGGCGGGTTGGTGCGCGGCTAACTGCTAGCAGAAAAAGCCCGAATGAAGGCCGAAATCCTGGAACGCGAAGATGGCAGGGGCTAAAGCCCGCGATCATCTTGCGACATTTACGGCCCGGCTAAAGCCGTGCCCTGGTTACGAAGCCGCCTTCGATTGAGTTTTTCGGCAGGCTCTGAAGCCGTGCCCTTCAAAAAAAACCGTGGATCAGCCTTGCCTGTTCCCTGTTTTCGGAGGCGCCTACGGCGCGTGGGGTGCGGCCTCACTCTTCCCTGTTGCCTGGGTCCCTGTTCCTTATTTCGCGGGCAGCTTTTCCTGATCCTTGTTGTTCATGAAGGCGCGGCGTCCGCCCTGGGCCCTCAGGTTGGGATCGTTGACCGGCGGCCGGTCCTGGTCGGCGTTGAATCCGCGGGCCAGGAGCGGATTGGGCCGGAACTTCGGGGGCCCCCCGTAAAACTGGCGCGCGTGGCTCAGGATCATGCCTGCGCGGCCACGCATGGGCTGCACCATGCCGCGGAGCTGCACATTCATGTCGCGAAATTTGGTCAACTCGCCCACATCGCCGCGGTCCTCAGGCAGGCTGACGATGGTGAAGCGGCACTGGTCGTCGGGCGTTTGCGGCGAGCACACATCAAGGAAGCGCGTGCCGTCAGGAAGCTCGACCACGTCGTAGATATGGGCCGCAATGCAAACGTCTTTGTTGAGCATTTGCGCCGCCTGATCGGCGGTGACGCAGGGCCTGGCCTTGGCGGCAAAGGCAAGCGCGGGCGCGCACAGAGCGATCGTCGCAAGGCAGCGAAAAGAGCCGAGCCGCATAGAAAACTCCGTTTGAATGCCGCAAGCAGCCTAGCGCAACCAGCGCGGGAAGGAATGTGATGGCCGCCGCTGCGCAAGTCTCATTCATCAGCCGGTCGAGGCCGTCGGTTAGTATCTTCGCCATGGCGAAGATGTGGTGGATGGTTCTTCCGCTCGTCCCGCTGGCGCTCGCGGCTCAGCCGCGAACCAAGCCCTGCGGAGCCGACGCCGCCACCACCATCTCGACCGACCGGCCGCAGATTACCGAGGCCAGCACCGCAGTTCCCTGCGGGAGCCTGCAGTTTGAGAACGGATTCGCGGAGACCGAGGCCGGCAACAAATGGGGAGCCGATCTGCCCGAGACGTGGATGCGATGGGGAGTTGCGGCGGGCGGCGAGATTCGATTTGCCATGCCCGATTATTTCTCGAACGACGATACGGCCTCAGGATTCGGGAGCGGCGCGAGCGACGTGGTGCTGGGCTACAAACAGCACTTCGGCCCGGCAAAGGGATTTGATGTATCGGTGATTCCGTCGCTGAGTTTTCCGACCGGATCGAGCAAAATCTCCAGCCACGGATACGATCCCATGGTGCAGGTCCCGTGGTCGCGCGGGCTCTGGAAGAACTGGACGGCAGCGGGAATGTTTGCGGTGGCGTGGCCCACGCAGCCTGGCGGGCGCAACGCGACCGGGCAGGGCACTTTCTACTTCGACTGCCAACTCAGCAATCCCTGGGATGCGTGGATCGAATACGCAGGGTCGTTCCCCTCGAGCGGAGGGCGCGAACACATTTTGAATATGGGCACGAGCTACAAGCCCACCCCGCATCAGCAGGTCGATTTTCACTTCAGCGCGGGCTTGTCGGCGGCCGCACCGGATTATTCCGTGGGGCTGGGGTATTCGGTGAGATTTCAGTTGGTGCGCCCCAGGGGCGCAAGGCGCGACTAGCGGCAGGATTCCTTGCCGCGAGGGATGGATATACGTGATAACATGTATATCCATAGAGGTGCGTGATGCAGGTGGCAAAGTGGGGAAACAGCCTGGCGGTTCGCCTGCCCGCCAAGGTGGTGCGCAAGATGAAACTGAAACCCGGCGACCAGATCGAAATCCGGCCCAGGGGAGCGCGGATTCTTGAGGTTGTCCGCGACGCAGAAGAGCAGGCCGCACGTGATCGCCGGCTTAAAGCCTTGCAAGCGTTCAGGGCCTTGCGGGAGCAATTGCCCAGGCTGCCCCAAGGGCACAGATTCAGCCGCGCCGAGATCTATGGCGAAAATTATCGCGGGCGGATGGAAGCTCCCGAGTCATGAACCGTGGGCCGTTTGTTGACACAAATGTGCTGATTTACCTTTTCTCTGCAGATGCGGCGCGGCGGCTGTGCGTTGAGGAAATTCTGGCCGAAGGCGTGGCGATCAGCGTACAAGTTCTGAACGAGTTCGCATCCGTTGCGCGCTCAAAACTTCGCCTCAGTTGGAAACAGTTCAGGCAGGTGAGGGATAGGATACTGCCCATCGTCGCAGTGCCTTTGCCATTGACGCTGCAAACCCATATCCGTGCGGTAGAGATCGCGTCTCAAAATGGATTTACGATCTACGACGGACTGATTCTCGCCTCTGCCATCGAAGCCGGCTGCAAGGCGCTTTACTCCGAGGACCTGCAGCACGGGCAAGTGATCGAAGGCGTACGCATCGTCAATCCGTTCTTGTGAGCCGTCGAATCACCGCGTGCCTACCAGCTCGCTGCTTTTCGCGCGCTGGCCGTAGTGGGATTCGACGTAGCGATCGAGGATTTGCTTGAACTCGGCGACAATGGTGTCGCCGCGCAGCGTGGTCGCCAGCTTGCCGTCGATGTAGACCGGAGCGACCGGATCCTCGAACGTGCCGGGCAGGCTGATGCCGAGATTGGCGTGCTTGGATTCGCCGGGGCCGTTTACCACGCAGCCCATCACGGCCAGCTTGAGCTCCTCAACGCCGGGATACTTTTTGCGCCACTCGGGCATCTGCGTGCGCAGGTAGCTCTGAATCTGCTCGGCCAGCTCCTGAAAATAGGTTGAAGTGGTGCGGCCGCAGCCGGGACAACTGGTGACCTGCGGCATAAAGCTCCGGATGGAGAGCGACTGCAGAATCTGCTGCGCGGCCAGCACTTCTTCAGTGCGGTCGCCGCCGGGCTTGGGCGTCAGGCTGACGCGAATGGTGTCGCCAATGCCCGAGAGCAGCAGCGGCGCCAGGCCGGCGGTGGACGCGATCAGGCCCTTCGATCCCATGCCGGCTTCAGTAAGGCCGAGATGGAGCGGGTAGCCGCAGCGCGCGGCGAGCCTGGAGTAGACGTCGAGCAGGTCGCGCACGCCGCTCACTTTGGCGGAGAGGATGATCATGTCGTGGCCGAGGCCGTAACGCTCGGCGGCGGCGGCCGACTCGAGGGCGCTGGCGATCATGGCCTCGATCATGACTTCGCGCGCGGGTTGCGGCTGCGCCAAGCGGGCGTTTTGGTCCATCATTTTGGTCAATAAGCTCTGGTCGAGCGAACCCCAATTGACGCCGATGCGCACCGGCTTGTGATTTTCGACCGCGCACTCCACCATGGTGCGGAAATTGTCGTCGTCTTTGCGGCCGATGGAGACGTTGCCGGGATTGATGCGGTATTTAGCGAGGGCGCGCGCCGTGGCGGGATATTTTTTGAGCAGGATGTGGCCGTTGTAGTGGAAGTCGCCGATGATGGGAACGCGAATACCGCGCTTTTCGACGCCTTCGACGATGTGCGGGACCGCGGCGGCGGCGTCTTCGTTGTTGACCGTGACGCGCACCAGCTCAGACCCGGCCAGCGCGAGCGCGGCGACCTGCTCGACGGTGGACGGGACGTCGGCCGTGTCGGTGTTGGTCATCGACTGCACGACGACCGGGACCTCCCAGCCGACACGAACGTGCCCGATTTTGACGGTGGGGGTTTTTCTGCGCTCGATCTCCGCCATAGATATAGTTTAGCGGAGTTGGCGGTGTGAGCGGGGTCAGTGTTCCCACCCTTCCGGCAAAAGACGCCGGAAGGATGGGGCAACGCGAGGTTAGCGGAGTTGGCGGTGCGAGCGGGGTCAGTGTTCCCACCCTTCCGGCAAAAGACGCCGGAAGGATGGGGCAACGCGGGGTTGGCCGGATCAGCGGCGCGTTTCAGAATGACGGCGGCCGGGCGATGCGCTGAAAGTAGCTTCGGGCGGGATGGCGTGGATGCGAATCTGTTCGCAGAGGCGGTGGAGAGGCATGGGCCGTCCGAAGTGCCATCCCTGGGCGAAGCGAACCCCGTGGTTCAGGAGGAAACGTGCCTGCGGCTCGTTCTCAACGCCCTCGGCGATCATCTCCAGGTGCAGCGAATGGGCCATGTCGATGATGTGCTTGACCACCTGGCT
>JASHQH010000344.1 GCA_030037635.1 Acidobacteriaceae bacterium | reverse complement strand
GTCTGATTGGGAAATCAAGAGCGATGGACATGATTCTGACTGGCCGCACGATTGATGCGGAAGAGGCGAAACGCATGGGCATTGTATCTCGCGTTGTGCCATCGGAAAAACTCATCGAGGAAGCATTAGGTACTGCACGACATATCGCCTCGCTATCTAGGACGGCAGTGTTGCTTGCAAAGGAGTGCATTAATCGTTCTTTTGAAACAAGCCTCGCTGAAGGAATTAGATATGAACGTCGTATGCTCCACGCAGCCTTTTCTACGAAAGGTCAAAAGGAAGGAATGGCTGCCTTCGTCGAGAAGAGGCCACCCCATTTCTCGAACCCATAGGAGATGGCACAGCACATGGGGCATCTGAAACGATACGCGCCATTTTAGGAGCTGTGGAGCAGGCAGGCTGCGGGCTGAATTGGTGACTTGAGGCTACATGATCTCCGAGAGGAGATTAGTCAGGCCTGCAATCGAAGCCCATGCGCGAAAAAGCTCCTCAACATCAGCGACGGGCCAGCGTGACCAGCACTACCTCGGAGCGATCCTGTATACGTTCCAACACTGCCTCATGGCCGTCGGGCGAGACATCGAAGCCGCGAGCGTCGAAATCAGCGGGCAGGTTAGTCAGTTGCAGCTCGTTGCCCGTATCGAGGCTTACCAGCCAGAGATTCTTGTGCTGAAGCTCTCCGCGGAGCACGACTAGGGTTCGACTTCCAGGCAGAAAGGTAAGATGCCGCGCGCCCCTCGTGAGTGTCAGAGGGGGTATGGCAAGGGCCGAACCATCGGGCTTGACCGCTTTCACTGAAAACGTAGTGCCGATATCCGGACCGGAATAAAGCGCGAGACTGCCGTCGGGCGCCCATGCGGGATCGGACGATTGCTGTGAAACAAAGGGCACGGGAGGGCTCCCATTGAGCTGCACCCGAAAGAGACGGGGCGCGCCATGGTCCACCACCGCCGTGATTAGCGCCCGTTCATCCGGCTCCCAGGCGGGATCGCCTTGTAAGTCGAGTGAGTCTGTCAGAATGCGAGGATTCGCCCCATCCGACGCCATGACGTACAAGCTCAAGCGCCCGTTCTGGCGCACCGAAAATGCAATGGCCCGGCCATCGGCAGAAATGGCCGGGCCGCCGATGATCTCGGCCCCTTCGCCGCGCCACAGTTCGGTTGTCACTCCGTTAACTAGCTTCCAGATGCTTTCGCTGGTGGCACCCGCCGAAAGGTAGAGGAGAAAATCAGGCCCCAGTCGCGGACGATAGCCGCTGCTGGTGGTGAGGGTGATCGGAGCAGGCGCTGAGGCCGTTTCACGCGAGGGATCAATGTGAAGATTCCAGAGACTCGTGCGAGGAACGGAGAGCGTCACCGCGAGACGGCGGCCGTTGGCACTGGCAGCGAGCGAAGTGTAGCGATCGAGCCCGCCGCTGAGCCGATGGGGAATGCGGCGCTCCACATCCATCATGTAGAGCCAGGGCCCTGAACCGTCAGGGTCCGTGGCAAGATAAACGAGCGTGCGCCGATTGAGCAGTATGGGGTAGCTCACTTGCGAGTTGTACGACGTGATGCGTTCGGGAGCCCCTCCACTTGCCGGAATACGCCAGACATCCAGCTTGTCGGGCAGCGAGCCCTGGACAAAGTAGATGAATTTCTTGTCGGGAGACCAGGTGGGGAAATGAGCGTGAAGCCCGTCGGGCGCAACGAAGATCGGGCCGCCCGCCGGCTGCTTGCCCGCGGACACAAACAGCGGGTCTCCGGGGCCAGATGTGTGATATGCAAGCATCTGGCCGTCGCTTGACCAATCGCACTCGGCCGCTCCATCTAGGTAGGGCCGCGGCTCGCCGCCCAATATCGGGACCGCCCAGATGCCGATATCGGCGCCTTGAGAAATTCCCGGCTTGCGGACCCAATAGGTAACCAATGACCCGTCGGGCGAGAAGCCCAGTGTGCGGACCGACGGATTCACCAGCTCCGGTGCGCTGCCATGCGTGAGGTTATGAAACTGGCCCGAACCAACCTGCGTGACCCAGACGTCCATCTGCCCCTCGCGGTCTGACAGAAACGCGATAAATTGGCCGTCGCGCGAGATCGCTGCTGCTTGTTCGAGCCCACCCCAGTCGGTCACCGCCTCAAATCGCGCGCCTGTGATCGGGTTGCCCCAGAAGCGATCGGTTCGCTGCATCCAGAACGACACGCACGTTGCCACTACCGACGCAAAAACAAGAAGCGGGACAATCCATCGCCAAAGCGTGTTGCCGGGCGCGTTTGCCGGCGGGGGTGCATGGGTGTCGGCTGTTATTCCGCTGTTCTGCCTGCTCCGCCCCTCGGCAACCAAAAGAAACTGCCGGCTGCGCGCCCATCCATCCAACTCGGCCGGGAAAGCGTAGACGGAGCCACGCTTGTCGTGCAGATGCCGGTGGACTGGCATTCCCTCGCACTTCTCCCATCGCTGCACGGTTGTGACGTCGCGGTTGAGGTAGGTTGCGATTTCCTTCCAAGAGTCTAGGCGCTTCTCAGGCGGTTTTTTGGCGGACGGCGGGTTAATGGAGGAGTCAACCATGGAGTTTTCCGGGTCGGTGGGGGCGTACCAAATGAGGTGGAACGATTGTATCGCCACCGGTGAGGCACGGCAAAAGACGGCATTTGAAGGCACGCCTGTGTTAAAGCGCAATGCCGTTTGATCCGCGGGGGAAATTGCTCGACAGTCAAAGTGCGCCGTCAAGCGTGAAATCTGCCGGATGCAGCTCCACGGAGTTGGAAAGGCAATAAGGGCGGGGGCTCTGCCCATCCCAGGCGGCTCTCGGCACCAAGCACACTTCCCAGAATGGAGGTCTCTTATGAAAACAATCGGGTTTATAGCAGCAGCGGTGCTGCTTCCTTGGATCGCTGTGGCTACCGGTCCCAACGTGGCCGCTCAGCAACCGGCTCCCCTGCAGTTCAGCGGTCTGATCAATGACTATTCACCATCGACGGTCACTGGCGGTCCATGGGAAATGCATGGCCAATGGACGCTGAGCGTCAACGCTTGGTCGGGCGCGGCGGATTTTTCGGCGGACATGACGATGTCTGGATACGGCAAGAACTCGATGGGTGATCCGGATGCGACACAAGGCGGGCAGGGCGCGCACACACATCACATCCATTTGACTGGTTCGGTGACCTGGAATACGACGGGGTGCCCCACGTATTCCCCGGCCACCTTCGGCGGTTTTCAGTTGAACGGCACCGTCAGCCTGCTGACCGCTAATGGAAGTAACGCGAAGTTTGAAACGAGCCCACCGTCGTCGACGCTGCAGGTATGCGTGAGCGGCGGCGAAGGGAACAACTCAGTGCCGTTCTCGAATATTACGTTGACCTGGGGTACCGGCAGCCCAGCAATCAGCCATTTCGGCTCGCAGACCATCCACGGAGTGGTGCGCGGGTGGAATCAGCAGTGGGATACGCTGCGCCGGTTCGATCTTGGGCCGCAACCTTAGCCAATCGCTCGCAAGTCAAATAACCGCTTCGATTCGGTCAGCGGAACTCCGCTGGCCTCCGGGAGGAACCGATGATCAGGATCCTGACGGGAATTCTGTTGTCTGCGGTGGCAGCTGTGGCGGCTCTCAGCCAATCCCACCCGACCACCGCGCTTGCACAGCAAGCCGGCGCGTCACAGACGGCCTGGCTGCAAGATAAGGCCGAGGTCCTTCGACAGATCAATTTGCGTGAGGCCGAAGCCCGGTCGGGTGAAGCCAATCACGCCGATCCCGGGCGCCTTGCGGCGAATTATTCCTCCCTTGCCTTTCTTTATATGGATGCAGGCATGGGTCTGAAGGCAGAGGATGCATTCCACCGTTCCATTGCACTCCTCAAGGATGGGCCGCAAGATCGGCTTGCAGATCAAATGGAGCAATTGGGAGTGCTGCAGACCGGAATGGGTGAATTGCGGCAAGCAGAAAAGGCTGAACTACAGGCCCTCGAGATTCGACGAAGTCTGCGAGACCCTGTGGCGATTGCGCTTACTGAGGAATTGATTGCCGGCGTTTATGACGTAGAGCGGAAATTCACCAGGGCGCGTCACTACGCGCAAGAGGCATACGATGCGCTCGTTGGGCGGGCTGATGTGAGCGTCCCGAATCGCATCAAAGTCTGGCACGCACTGGGTTTTACACTGACCGGCTTGCATGATTGCGACCGCGGGATCGACGTTCTGAAGGAAGCGCTCGAAATGGCAAGAAACAGCGCGGGATGGGGCGACGCGAGCGTGGCTTACTCAGAATATGCGCTGGGATTCGGTTACTGGCATTGCAGCGATCAAGAGAATGCGGCGGTGTGGCTGCAGCGCGGCACAACCGACATGAAGGCTGAATTCGGCTGGAGTCACGCCACCTACGTATACGCGATGAAGCAATACGCTCTCTTCTTGCGGCACTTTGGGCGAACCGACGACGCAGTTTCCGTGGAGGCTGTTGTGCGTCAGGCGGAGAGTGTCGTTGATGCGAGCACGCTGACTGACAGATCCGAAGCATTGCGCAATCCTTCGCCCTAGTAGATTCACACGCCGGGGATGGCCAGACACTTGGAACTCTTGAGACCAAATCAGACGTTCCGGCTATGTCACCGCCTATCCGGAACTTTGCCGGACTTTCGCCAGCCAAGCCGTTATGTCAGTGTTGCCGCCGCCTGGAGAGAATCGAGCGCCTGCCCCTGCGTCAGCAACAACCATCCTGTTTCCCGGACGCGCAGCGTTTTCCAAGGCTGTCCTATTACCAACATTTCCACTGCTGCACATGGCGCGAACCCAGCTGGCGTCCAATCTGCCAATACTTACTTGTCAACACGCACAAAACCGTATGACCGCAACTCGCGCAGCGAGACGCGCAGCTTTCTTACTGTTGAGAAATGAGCCTCGGGTTTGTAGCCGTCTAGTGCTCTTCTCTTATATCTCCATCGACTCCGCGGCAAGTACCGATCGATCCAATCTTGAAAGGCTGACACTGGCCCCCATCCTTCATAGACAGCCTTGATACGGTTGACACCAACCAACAATATCCTGAGGGTGGGATTGAGGTGCGATTCGGGGTTGGACATCCGAATAATGTGTGCACGGCATATCCATTCGTCGCCCCGGTTTGGTGCAAGGGTCACTCTGGCTGCTCGCTTCACAGCATTTCCGCCGCTTCTTCTCCTACTCGACAACATGGACCAGGAATGTCATCCTTTCGTGGCCAGATCCGCAATACCGTGAACATTCTCCGGTAAAGTCGCCGGCCTTGGATGGTGTAATCACCACTACTTGCGGTTTTCCCGGAATGATATTGAGATCTGAGAACAATCCGTCTACGGATATTCCATGTCCCACATCGTCTGAAACAAAGATGAGCTTGACCGGTTTTCCTGCGGCAACGGTAATCTCCGCCGGCACGAATTTATAGCGCCTGGCGTGAATCGTTATAACTGGAGTCTTTTCCCCTGCATAGCCGTTCGACAGCGACAACATGATCAGAAGCATGGCTGCTATCAGCGCAATCACATAGATCAGCCTGTATATCGATGGCGCTTGTGTATGTTTCGCCTTTGATTGCGTATTTGTTGCTTTCACTGGCGCGACGCTCCATACTGCTCGCTAAAATAGATTTCCGGCCACTTGATTAGCTATCATGGTGGCCATATCGCCAAGCGACTTTGCCTCCGCGTTCGACCCTCGACCTGCTTTGACGCTCACATCAACAACAAATAACTTGTCACGTACGCGACCAATCACCTGTTCTCCGCGAGAAGAACGCTTATCGGCCCCGCACATTACTGCTTCATTGCCAAGACCCTTGAGCGCAGTCGTTTTGGACGTGCATCCCGCCTGTTTCATTTCCAAATCCTTGCTGCTGTTCTCTGTTTCCTGGACGATGACCCGCAGCTCGTATGCAACTCCGTCCTCCTGATAGTCAAACCGGCACTCGTTTTTGGAAACTGTAATTTGGTCAGCGGGAACAAAGGTGCCGCTCGGAGCGTCCACTGCCGTAACCGCGTTGATCCACGGACAGACCGCTTGTGCCCGGCAAAGAGCCGGAGACGACCATGTTCCCAGTAGCATCCAGTAGACAAGCTTCATCTAATAATTTCCCCCGTCATCCTTGCTCTCAGCGTGGGGCGGATTGGGAAGATCGGTATGCACATGCCAGGGAACGCTTTCGTCGGATATTTCCGGGTGGGCGCGCAGATATTTCAACGCCTCGACGCGGGCGTCGGAGTTGATCTTCTCCGTGATAAACAGCGCCTGTTGCTCTTCGGCTTCCTTCGTCCGGCCCATTCGGTGATAGAGGATGGAGAGATTGTAGTGCGCTGCCAGATCGTCCGGGTCGATGTCCTGCACCGCTTCAAACTGCTGCGTTGCGTGTTCATAGTCTCCCTGCCGGTAATAGGCGATGCCCAACTCACGCCGCGCGTCCCGCGACTGCGGATACTGCTGCACCACTTCCTGCAAATCGGCCAGCTCCGCGCCGATGTTGCTGGCGCGCCGTTCCAGCAAGGCGGCGTAGTACAGCGCGCGCGCGTTGTCCGGGTTCATTGCCAGCGCCTTGTCGATGCTCATTCGCGCCGAACCGTATTTTTCCCATTGAATCTCGGTTAGAGCGATGTTCGTGTATGCGTCCGCGTAGTCCGGCCTGAGTCTGACAACCTGGCTGAATGCCCCGACAGCCTCCGCGTACTGGGATGCATCCAGATACGCGATGCCGAGATTATTCCAGCGCATCCAATCCGGATTGTCCTGCGGATTGGGTGGAACGAGCTGGTTGTCCCCAATGTTGATCGTCCGGCTGCGCGAAGCAATCTGCACCACCGGATAAGCAGGATGGTCCTTACCCAATACATTGTTGAGACGAGCTTGTTCCAAGGTCACTTCCGGGTAGGCGCCCAGAGACATTTGTTGGTACTTGCCCTGGAAGCGGTACTGCCAGCGCCATAACTTTCCGCCGGTTGGCGTGATGAAAAGGAACATTCCGCCGCCGTCGAAGAGCTTATACGGCTTTCCCGACGGTTTCGCCTTCCTGATCTGGACGTCTTTTAACC
>JASHQH010000343.1 GCA_030037635.1 Acidobacteriaceae bacterium | reverse complement strand
CATATATCATTCCTCGCTCGATCGGCTTCGCAACACGCCATGCGCACTTAATGAAACCAACGATCGCCCATGCAGAACTTTTGATTGATAGAGCTGTGATAACCCATCTACGCCTTCTTGAAGTGAATGACCGGGTCCCGGTGACACACCTCAACATCCGGCTCGGCGATTTCGAAGCCCGCTCGTACCATTGCCTTACAGGCTCGCTCGACTCCCCAGTGGTACCACCCGATATTGGCCGTCGGGCTCCACAAATTATGCTCTCTCTCTTTTGATACCGGCTCCAGATCCATCTTTCCTCTAAAATAGCGCCACGCGAACGAGTAACCCAGTTTTGCGGGAAGCCACACTTTCCTTGTCTGTTCGGTCAGAAACCGGCCTATCGATAGCCGCCCTGCTTCTGCGCGGCAACGCTCATATTTGTCGAAATCCGCAATCATCAGGAAGCCCCGGCTACCCGGCCTCATCTTGCGGAACATAGCCCCAAGATATTCTTCGCACATCTCCGGCTTGAGATGGCAGAACACGCCGAATGAGAAAAAGAAATCAATAGACTGATCCGGTACGCCGGGCAGAGTCAGATCGTTAGCAACGATATATTCCACGCGTGGGTCCTCACCCACGTGCTTCCAAAATCCGCTGTGCTCAGGTGTTACAACGTCGACTGCATAAAGCTTCCGACAGTTTCGGTGCACGAAGGCATTCGACCAGGCGCCGCGCCCGGGTCCGATTTCGAGGACGACCGTCTCAGCCGTGATGTAGGGACGTATGCAGGCTGAATAAATGGTGTAGAGAATGCTGTTGTATCCGTAAATCCCATAAGTCGAGGATGCCATGGGATCAAGTGGATTGCCCTCGAAATATCCCCCCTCCCATGTGCTACGAAAGCCTCCCAGAAAATCCATCCCTGAATCCTCTCATTCGTTATGCTATCGGTCGAATTACTCTGACTTGTGGCCCTCCCAGCGCATTAATGGAACCAGCGATAATAACCCGCGTCGTATTCAAAAGGTTGCATGCTCCGCTTTCCGATTTCCTTTGCCGGACAGCCCACTGCGATGGTGAACTCCGGTATATCTTCTGTTACCACCGAACCAGCTCCGATTACCGCGCCCTTTCCAATCGTAACTCCGGGCAGAATCAATGCCCGAGTACCTATAAATACATAGTCACTAATTGCCACTTTGCGCACGCGCCCCTGAAACTCCGGTGATTGCGGATCATGATCGGCGGTGAGAATGCAGACTTCAGCCGATATGGCCACATTGTTCCCAATCTCGATCGTGCCGCGATTGTCCAACCGGCACCTCTGGTTAATCACGCTGTGGTGTCCCATCACAAAGCTGTCCTTCCCCTTGGTGTCGAACCATGCATCCATAAAGATATAGCTGCATTGCCCAATTGAGAATCTCATTACATGCCGGTAGAAAAAAAGCCGCAAGAAATGGCTCGGTATATGCGAGACAATTCTGTTTGCAACAAACAGCAATCCGTCGTAATAAATTGACCGCAGCCACCTCATTGAGGGTTTCCTCTTGCTTTCTCTGACTTACATGGATGAGAGTGGGACACGGCGCGGGGCGAAGCCCCGACGGACGCAGTGTTCGCTCCAAACTTACTGCCTGCCGTAAAAGCGGCCAGCCAACGCGGCCATCGAGCACGCCAGACGTTTCATATGCAATCGCACCGGGGAGTATACGCGAATGGGATAGGACACCTGCGTGAAGTAAAACTTATCGGCTCCCGAGGGCGGCATGCCTGCGAGCGACCTCTTCAAAAATGAAGCTCTCCACGGCTTTGGCCCCACAGCGTGATACACCGTAAACCCGCCGGGCACAAACCCCATTGCCTCCGGCCCCATCGTTGTAAGCGGATACTCCGTATACATGGCGGCGATATTCAGCCCATCCTGATCCGGTGCATAAAGCGCACTTTCACGGTTCCCTGGCATAAACCTGTTCAGATCGATGCCCTCTGCTTCTGCCAGGCCGAGAATCTTCCACCAGTCCTCAAGAAAGCTCGTATACTGCGCCGACACTCCCACCAATCCGGCGCTGAAATAGTGGTTCAACGGCCGCGGATGATCCAAGCCAATTTTCCCTGCAATTCTTACCCATTTCTGGCGAAGCGGGGAGTCTGCGGGGAGTATGTTATTGGTGATCTCCTGACATAGCGCAATCCCGTTCTGCTGCCAGTCCGCAAAAAACGTCCAATTGCACCGTACAAAAATATCCGGATCAAGATACCACAGATACTCGCAATCGCCAGCCGGCCCCGCGAAGAGATCCAGCATGAACCTTGGTTTGTAATGGGTGAAATGTATCTCGGTGTGCAAGGGCAAGAAGGCTAGGCGGACTTGCTCTGCGACCGCATACTCTTCGCCCGGCGCATCGAGTCGCCTAAGCTGCTTTAGCCACGGTGGAAGCGCTCCCCGGTATCCCGCCCAGACCGTACCTGCATATCCCGCGCGCACCAGCGAGTTCACCAGGGCCGCCAGGCCGAGATGGTAATCCCCCTCAAAGAGTGTGCAAATCGCGGTGCCGCCAGCAGGTTGGAAAGTCGAACTGGAAGAAGAATCAGACATATTCACTTCCTGACGGTACTGGAGCAGGGATTGCCTTTTTCCGCGGTCCGCGCACAAACCCATAAATGCCCGTCAGAAGGTTGATCAACACGGCCACCGCTGCGGTTACCAGATTCAGGACCAGCACGGCACGCACAGTGGAAAGGTCTACCTTCAAAATAAACACCACCTCCACCGCCAAAGTGAGAATGATGGTCATCGCACCCGGCCACCAGTAAACAAAGCGGCGCGCGTTGTGAATCGCCCATATTACCCCGCCAAAGTACGCGATGGCGCTGCCGGCGATCATGAGAAAAACTTCATAGTGCAGGCCGCTGTAATTGTGTCCGAGGATCCAGAGGAGTGCTTGAGGCAGGTAGCCTGCAAGCGCGGTCAACAATATGCAGAAGGTTCCGACTGCCGCAAGCGCGCCCAGGTAATTTCTCTTCAGGGCGGTCGCGGGTAGCCTGGCGAAATAAGGCACAATCAGCAAGCCATTCATCTGCGTGAGGAGAATAAAGATTTGGCCCAGCCGGGCAAGCGCGCCCACGCCGGCCACCGCAGCGGTACGCCCGAAGATCGTAATCAGTAGCAGCGCAATCTGCCCCTGAAAAGCATAGAAGATGGTGTTGGGCATGTTAGGGAGGGCCAGATGGATGATCGCCCCGCGCATTTCCGGCAGCGCACGGCCTGCCACACCGAGCAGTCGTTCTGCCCTGAAGAAATAGGCCAAACTGAGATAAACAATGCTCGCAAGGCTGATCAACAGGGCGGAAAATGCGTTGAGCGCGCCCGTGGCCCAAACCGCGCCCAGCAGCGCCAGCGCGCCCGCGCTCGAAATCACTTGGACACGGTACCAGTAGCCGCGATCACGCAGCACAATCAGCACCGATCCGTAAGCTCCGCTCACTCGGTCGCACCAGGAGGCCGCCAGCAGGATAGCCACCATCGCGGCCACCACCCGCCAGCTCCAATGCTGCCTGCGGACCAGGAGCGGATATGCCACGGCAGCCACGGGAGCCGCAACCATGTAGAGCCGGTGCGCCAGCTGCCTGAGCGAAGCAACATAGTCGGCGATCAACTTCCGGTCGTGAGTGCGCTCGCCAACCAGTGGAATCAGAGCTCCCGAAAAAGCCAGGTCCATCAGCACAGCCAGGGTGCCGAAAAAACCGAAAACCACAGCGAACTTGGCGTATTCGGGGATCGGAAGCAGCCGCACGCAGAGGAAGCCGTAAA
>JASHQH010000342.1 GCA_030037635.1 Acidobacteriaceae bacterium | reverse complement strand
CTTCCCGTGCTCTGCGACCCTTCTGACATGCTGGCCACCATCAATGAGCTTCTCGATGGGCTCGCGTCCAATCGCATCAGTCCCAGGCGCGCCGGAAGCATCCTCTACGCGCTCCAACTGGCCCGCAAGAACTTCGAGAACCCAATTGCCGGCCAGAGGCCTGACCTGAATAAGCTGACTCGCGAGATCGCTCGCGCACCGGAAAGGAGCCGAGAATAGATCGTTGACAGCGCGAACCTGAGGCACGGTTTTCTTGCTCCATTGCTCCCTATTTTGTTTCCTCTATCCGCTGGTAACAATCTGTGGGTTACTACTGGCATGGGAAAGATTGTATGGTTTTGCCGGAGCTTTCAAAAGCCCACAACGGGACGCGTTGCCTGGACTCTCATTTCTGGCGGTAACAATTCGCCGGTTACCGCTTGGCCGGGAAGATCACAGGTCGTTCGCTCCGCTGCTGCCTTTGTGCAAGACGGAATCGAGTTGAGCCGTGACACAATCAATTCGGCGCCAGGATACACCAAGCAGGGCGCGGAGGAAATTCGAGATGGATCGAGAACGATTAGCTACATTGCGTCGCCAGGCGGAAGAAGAATACATGCTCGATCTCATGGCCATTGATCGGCTCCAGCGCCGATACCCCGTCGAATTGAGCCCAGTTCCCAGTTCGAGAGTCAGGGTTCAATTCAGCGGCTATTCGTCGCCGGCGGAGTGGGCGAAAGTTGAATCGAGCATGGAGCCGGTCGATCCGCTGTGGCCTCCTTCTGCGCTGGTAGCGCTGCAGAGTCATCGGCTCGCGGCTGGACGCGGATGACGCTCTGGAATGGCCGCTCCTGCCGGCGCTGATCACTGAAACCATCAGTAACCAATTATTTGTTACCGGTACCCAGTACCTGAGCACTAATCGGGCAGAACGCAATTACAGCAAAAGACGAATTGTCCATTTTGATGCATGGCCTTAAATTTTGAATCATCACGCAAGAAAGCGAGGTCGAACCGATGCAGTTGAGCCTTCTCAAGCTATATGTGAAGTTCCAGAACCTGAATGGCGAGCAGGGTCAGGATCTGGTGGAGTATGCGTTGCTCATGTGCATGATCTCTCTGGCGCTGGTTTCTGCCGTGAACGGAATTGCGTCGTGTGTAGAGGGCGTGTTTACGAACGTGAGCTCGTCGATCGCTGCAGCGTAACAGGCAGTAGCAGAGAATCGAAATCTGCACTGCTTCCCCAGCTGACTTTGTACTCCTTTCCCCGGTTGCTTTTTATCCTCCTTTCCCTCGACTGCGTTTTACCTCCTTTCCCCGACGGCCCATTCTGGCGGCTTGATCGCCGCCAGAATGGATCGTTCCTATCGATGGCTTTCCGGTGACTCTTTTCCCCCGATCTCAAATTCCTTTCCCCGGCTCGCTGAACTCCTTTCCCCGCACTTCCATCTCCTCTTCTCTGAATCCCTGTCTCCTTCTCATCCTCGACTCCCCTGCAGTTGAACGCAGGGGCTCGTCTCTGCGCGATCGCAAGCAGCTGCGCCTGAAATGGTTTGTGAACCCGTTCGGTACCGATGGAGGTTACGCCGGTGATGGGCCTGATTTGCATGACCCTTTGGGTACCTGATTGTGGGTACGCCCGATAGGCCGATCTGCAGATGTTTCGGTTGCTCCAGGCAATTCCTTGCTACGATTCATATTGTCAGTGTGACTCATACTCCCTTTCAAATGGCCCGGGCAAATTGCTCGGGCCTTACTTTTTGGTGGAAGTAGAGACACGGTTTTGAGAGGGCGGCGTGTTGCGGTCCAACCTTTGAGTCGTTCCCTTTACTATCGTGCCGCGTCGTTGTCCAAATACTCCTCGGGGACGTCGTCTTCGGGGACTTCGCGGGTACGCACCTCGGCGACGTCGGGATCCGGAGAGTTTTCAACACCCGCGATGGCGCCAGCTTCAAAGGCGTTGCCCTCTTCGACGAGTTCCTCCACGCTCTCGGAATCCGCAATGGGCCGATCGTGAATCTGCTGAATATCGCCCGACTGCCCTGCAGAGTCGGAGCCGGTTTCGTCGAGTTTCTTGCGCTTACGGCGATCCATGTTTTTTCTCCTCTACTTTTGATGCGGAACGGGAACAAGCGGAATCAGCGGTGCGGGCGGTGTTAGCCCGGCTGCCTTGCCAGCTCTGGTGAGATGGTTTGGCTTGTACCTTTATACTTCCGGCATGCCGATTCCGCCCAACCAACTGGTCGCCATGGTGATCGCGGTCAGCTTCGCTTCAGGGCTGAACGTGTATGCCACAGTGGCCACGCTCGGGCTGCTGTCGCACACGCGCTGGCTGGTGCTGCCCGCATCGCTGCATCTGGTTTCAGACTGGAGGGTGATTGCGGCGTCGCTGGTGCTCTTCGGGATCGGGTTCTTTGCCGACAAGATTCCCGCTCTCGACCTGATCTGGAACGCGCTGCACACGTTTATCCGCGTTCCTGTCGCGGCGCTCCTGGCGTATCAGGCAACCACGTCGCTTACCCCCGGCGAGCAGCTGGTGGCCACGCTGGCTGGAGGCACAATCGCCTTTATCGCGCACGGCGGCAAAACCGCGGTGCGCGCCGCGGTGACGCCGTCGCCCGAGCCTTTCTCGAATATCGCGCTCAGCATGGGAGAGGATTTTGCCGCTGTTTCTCTCACTTGGCTGGCCACGTGGGCGCCCTACATCGCCGCGGGTATCGCCGTGTTGCTGATCGTCATCACGCTGCTGATGATCCGCTTTGTACTACGGAGCCTGCGCTGGCTTTTTCGCGGCAAGAGAAAGCCCGTCACCGCATGAGCGCTCTCGCTCGCATTGCCGCGATGCTGTGGCTGGCCCTCAGCGCAGTTGCTGCGGGCGGCGCAGCGCCGCGAGTGCTTGTGGCCAACCGCTACGGCGCCAGTGGCGACGGAAAGACCCTCAATACGGCGGCGATCCAGAAGGCGATCGATGCGGCCGCTGCCAAGGGCGGAAGGGTGAGGCTCGATCCCGGAGTCTATCTAACGGGCGCGCTGTTCCTGAAGTCGGGCGTAACCCTCGATCTGGATGAAGGCGTCACGCTGATCGGATCAGAGAGCCTGAACGACTATCCCATGCTGCCCACGCGCATTGCAGGGGTTGAGATGACGTGGCCGGCAGCGCTTGTGAACGTGCGGGATCAGCACGATGTGACGATCACCGGCAAAGGAACCATCGATGGCGACGGGCCCATCTGGTGGAAGCCGTACTGGGACCTGCGCGCCAGCTATACGCCGAAGGGATTGCGCTGGGCGTCGGACTACGATTGCCGGCGCCCGCGGCTGATTCTCATCCAGAACTCGTCGGCAGTTTGGCTGGGAGGGGGAGTCGTACTCAAGCGCTCCGGCTTCTGGACGGTTCATATTCTCTACTCGCACAATGTGCACGTGAATGGAGTGACCATCCGCAACAACGAGGGCGGGCGCGGACCTTCGACGGATGGCATCGACATCGACTCGTCGGCCCATGTGCTGGTGGAGCACGCGGACATCGATGTAAATGACGATGCGCTGTGCCTGAAGGCAGGCCGAGATGCCGACGGGTTGCGCGTGAACCGTCCCACAGAGCACGTGGTTTTGCGCGACTCGATTATCCGAAGCGGAGCCGCGGCGGTGACGATTGGCAGTGAGACTTCCGGCGGCTTTCGCGACATTGAGGTCTACAACATCACCGCGCTTGCGGGCGTTCCCTCGGGTGTGCTGTTCAAGAGCGCGCATACGCGGGGCGGATTTACTGAAGACATCCGCATTCACGATCTGACGCTGGAGGGCGTGGCGATTGCGATTCACATCACCATGAATTGGAATCCCAATTACAGCTATGCAGTGGTTCCGGCCGGGCTATTCGATGTTCCGCCGTACTACAAGGTGCTGGCCACGCCGGTGCCTGAGGCGCAGGGTTTGCCGCACTTTCGAGACGTGCACATCTGGAACATCAAGGCGACGGGTGCGCGGCAGGCGTTCAACGTGAGCGCGTATCCGAATGCCCCGCTCGAAAACTTCCGGCTCGATCATCTCAACATCGAGGCCACGACAGCGGGAACGATTGCCAATGCGAAGGATTGGGTGCTGAGCGACAACAACATTCGCACGGCCGATGGCAGCAAGCCGACATTCACCGATAACCCGATCAGCGATCCAAAAGATGTACCGTATGGCGAGCCGAAATAAGCGAGTCAGCTGGTCAGC
>JASHQH010000341.1 GCA_030037635.1 Acidobacteriaceae bacterium | reverse complement strand
GCCTCACCGTGGAAGAAACTGCTCAGGTGTTGGAGATCTCTCCTTCCACGGTCAAGCGCGACTGGACCATGGCCAAGGCCTGGCTGAAACGCGAGGTGGGGAGAAGCATCGGTGGAGAAAACAGGCCAATGGGAGCGCGTGAAGGAACTGTTTGATGCCGCACTGGGTCGGAGTACCGATGAACGCGATGAATTTCTGCGCCAGGCCTGCGGCGGCGACGTATCCCTTTGCAACGAAGTGAAGTCACTGCTTTCGCCGAAATTCCTCTACGGCCTTGCATTTGCCGGTCTTGGTTGATTTGCCACAGCATTTCGCCTATACTCTCACTAATGAATACCACTGCCCAGAAGGCGCCGGTTTGTTGTCAAGCCTGTATGTGCTGCGCACGCGTGTCTTCTGGCGTGAGGAGATGGCCTGACTAGCTGATTGCTGAGCAAGCCCCTCAAACGACCCACCGCCAGGAGACGAGCTGGCAGGTGGGTTTTCTGTTTTTGGGCCCAAAGGAGATATGTCCCGTGAGTGTTCGTGAAATTCAAGCTGAAGACCTGAAGAGCCGCCTCGATCGCGGCGAGAACCTTTTTCTTCTGGATGTCCGTGACGAGTATGAGTTCGAGATCTCGAATATTGGCGGGCACCTGATTCCGCTGCCCGAGTTGTCTAGCCGTCTAGGCGAGTTAGAACCCGATGCTGAGATCGTCGCCCTCTGCAAGAAGGGCCCGCGCGGCGTAAAGGCCGTGGAGCTTTTGCAGCGGCAAGGATTTACCAACGTGAGCAATCTGCAGGGGGGCATCTTCGCGTGGGCTGAGCGGGTAGACCGTAGCATTCGCAAGTACTGAACCAGCCTAAGCCCTGCCCCTGAAAAATTGCCGAGCTCCGGCAGGCATTCGAAAGCTGCTCATCTTACAATTCAAGCAGCGATGGAACGAGTTACTTAAAGGAGCCTTGCCGTGGCTGAAGAAACTACGCGCGTTTCGCTGGGCGAGCCGGGTGCAATTCAACTTGCCAATGTAACCAAGACCGCTCCGATTTATGGAGCGATTACACCGCGATGGCTGGTGCGGCTGCTGGATTGGAAGCCGCTGGAAGCAGGTATTTTCCGCCGCAACCGGGTGGTCGATGAGAAGGTAATTGACGTCGCATGCAGCCGGGAACCCGAATCGGTGATCGCCGGCACCTACGCGCAATATGAGGAGAAACCGCGCGAGTATGTTTTGAGCAGCATCAATGCGCTGCTCAACGTTGACACGCGCGTCGGCGATCTGTTCAGCAAACCCTATGATCAAGCACGCGAGCAGCTCCGCGTCACCATCGAAGCGGTGAAGGAACGCCAGGAAAATGAACTGCTGAACAACGCGGATTACGGATTACTGAACAACATCCCGGATGGGCAGCGGGTTAGCTCGCGTACCGGGCCGCCGACACCGGACGATCTGGACGAACTGTTGACCAAGGTCTGGAAGGAACCGTCATTCTTCATCGCGCATCCGCGCGCGATTGCTGCTTTCGGGCGGGAATGCACGCGGCGCGGTGTTCCGCCTCCGACCGTTACGCTGTTCGGCAATCCCTTTCTTACTTGGCGTGGTGTGCCCCTCGTTCCCACCGACAAGGTTCACATCTCCGGCAAGGCAGCAAAAACGCGCGTGCTGCTGATTCGTGTTGGCGAAAGGAAACAAGGCGTAATTGGCCTCTTCCAGCCAGGACTGACAGGAGAGCAGAGTCCCGGCCTCTCGGTTCGCTTCATGGGAATCAGCCAGAAGGGACTAGCGTCTTATCTGATCTCTCTATACTGCTCCGCTTCTGTACTGACCGACGATGCCATTGCCTCGCTCGATAACGTCGAAGTGGAACACTACCATGAGTACAAGTGATCCAGGTGAATTCGCGGCGGTAAAGCCGCCTCTCAGCGGAGTTGAAGCGATTCCGGGAATCGAACTGGCTTCGTCAGGTCTACCGGACGTATCCACATTAGCGCGGCTTGCCAACGAATTCTTCACTGCTCTTCCCAGTAGCTCGCTGCCTGGTGTTCCGACCGCTTCTTTCGTGGACCCACCCCATTTCGCGCCGCCGGCGCAAACGCCCGTTCTCGCGCCATCAACGCCCTCGGAGCTTTCGTTACCTTCCAATCAGCAATTCTCTCCGGCGCCGGCTGAAGGTAGGGATGCGGCTGTAGCCCCGGTAACGGCACCGGTCCAGGTACCCCAAGCCGTTCCGGGATCGCTTGCCGGCTCTGTCTCGGCCCAGAGCGCACAGGTTCCGGACTTCTCGTTCCTCGAGGAGGCGCGGCCTCTGTACCCCAATTCCGGATCGGAGCCCGCGTTAGCTTATCCCGAGGCGAGGCCGATCACTGAATTCGCACAGAACCCTTCTTCTCAGTCGCAGGCCTCTTCGGAGTTTGACGATGACCTATTGGCGCGACTTCCGGAGCTGCTGAATCCGCCTTCTCCGACCATTCCCGGTGCGCTCGGAACCTTTGACTCGTCGGCGATTCCAGCCTTCTCATTTATCGAAGAAGCGCGCCCAATTTTCTCCAGTCCGCCTTCAATTCCTGGGCCGGTCCCGGCGGTCGCACTGGAAACGCCCATTCCCGGCATTCCTCAATCCGAGGCTCAGAAATCCGAAGCTTCGACCGAACTTGCCCCGCCCGCAAACGCGCAGCCTTTCGGATTTCTCGAGGAAGTGCGAGGCATTGCGGCGCGGAGACCGGCTGAGAAGCCGGGTCCGGCGACGATCGAGCCAAATGTTCCGCGCGAGTTGAATCTCTCGTCGTACGGCTTTGACGCCGAAGCGCTGCGACGCGACTTTCCGATTCTGCAGGAGCGCGTGAACGGGAGACCGCTGGTCTGGCTTGACAATGCCGCGACGACACAGAAACCGCTCAGCGTCATTGAGCGCCTCGACTACTTCTACAAGCACGAAAACTCGAACGTGCATCGGGCGGCCCACGAACTGGCTGCCCGATCCACCGATGCCTACGAGTCGGCGCGCGAAAAGATCCGCCGCTTCCTGAACGCCTCCTCGTCCCGCGAGATCATCTTTGTCCGCGGCGCAACGGAGGGGATCAACCTGGTTGCGCAGAGCTGGGGCCGACAGAACATCGGGAAGGGTGACGAGATCGTCATCACCTGGCTGGAACATCACGCCAACATTGTTCCGTGGCAGATGCTCTGCGCCGAGAAAGGCGCGCTGCTGCGCGTGGCGCCCGTCGACTCGACCGGACAGATTCTGCTCGATGAGTACGAGAAACTGCTGGGACCGAAAACGCGCCTGGTTTCATTTGCGCAGGTGTCGAACGCGCTGGGCGTGGTTACGCCGGCGGCAACGATGATCGAGGCTGCGCACCGCCACGGCGCCAAGGTGCTGCTCGATGGAGCGCAGGCGGTCTCGCACATGCGCGTAGACGTGCAGGCTCTCGATTGCGACTTCTTTGTTTTCTCCGGCCACAAACTCTTCTCGCCCACCGGCATCGGCGTAGTCTACGGCAAGTCCGAAGACCTTGAGCATATGCAGCCATGGCACGGCGGCGGCAACATGATCCAGGACGTAACGTTTGAAAGAACCATCTACCAGCCGCCTCCGCAGCGCTTTGAGGCAGGCACGGGCAATATTGCTGACGCGGTTGGGTTGGGAGCTGCCATCGATTACCTTACTCGCGCCGGCATGGAGAATATCGCGCGGCATGAGCACGATCTGCTCGTATACGCGACTTCCGCATTGCTGGAGATTCCTGGACTTCGCATCCTGGGTACGGCCAAAGAAAAAGCCGGCGTTCTTTCCTTTGTGATGGAGGGGTTCCGGAATGAGGAGATCGGAGACTACCTGAACCGCAATGGCATTGCTGTGCGATCGGGGCATCATTGCGCGCAGCCGATCTTACGCCGCTTCGGCCTGGAAAGCACGGTTCGAGCATCGCTCGCCCTCTACAACACAAAGGAGGATATCGATGCGCTCGTAACCGCACTGCGGAACCTTCGCCAGGATCACACCTCGATTGTTTAGAAGCCCGGGCCACCGTAGGTGCCGCCGAATTTGGAGCTCGGTCATCGGGAGCTCGCTTCGTCAGCCGCTCGGAAAGGGGAGTACCTTTTGACCATCTATATGCACCCACTTTTGGTGGGAAAACTTAAGTTGCTGTCAGCACTTCAAGCTTGAGCAAGCACCCAACCACCTCGCTCAGCGCATTATCCTGTTTGCATCATGACCTCAGCGCTTGGCCGCGTTCTTTCTCTGGCTTCTGTCGTTTGCGCGGTTTGCTCTTGTCCTGTTCTTAACTGCCGGCAAACGGTACCCACCGCGCTGCCCTACCAGGGC
>JASHQH010000049.1 GCA_030037635.1 Acidobacteriaceae bacterium | reverse complement strand
AAACCGAAACGGGCAAACCACTAACTGATGTTTTTCGACCACTTTACGAGATAAGCCGTTTGTTTTGAGCGGGCTGGAGAAAATGATCAAAAGATCAAGTCATTGCAAACAAATCACTTAACCCCCAAAAAAGGTGAGGGGGTGGGAGTAACTGAAAGATAACGAGCTGTGCCGGGCAAGCCTGAGCTAAGCCATCTGGTTCGACGATCTTGGCTCCTAACCAGCGCGTTTTCAATGGCTTGGCGCCGGCCATCGGGGGTACAAGTCCCTCAAAAAAAGTCACTTAACACCAAGAAAGTGGGGGGGCCCCCCCGGGGGGGTACGAAAAGACAAACCCACGCCATCCGGGATCGGCTGGCGTTGTAACCGGCAGCGGCGCTGCTGCTGCGGGAGGAATGGCGAGTTCGACGACGATGACGACGACTGGGACGCGAAAGACGCGGCCGCGCGCTCCAACTCTCTGGCTCCTTCCGTCGGTTCTCCATCATTGGGCTTCTGGCCGCTCGAACAAGAACCCTCCGTGCCCCATCCATTCGTCCGCGCCCTGGGCGAATGGATGGGACAGCACGAAGCCCAAAGCTGCAAATTCATGCGTTCATACGGTGAGCGACCCGTTTGACCCCGCTGCCGATGCCTCCTTAAGATGAAGAAGTTGGCTTTCCATGCTCACGCAGCGGGACAGTCCACATACGGCTGCAAGACGAGCCGCCTGGCGCTTGCTGCCCCCTCGTTCAATGGCAGGACAGCTGACTCTGGATCAGCATATCGGGGTTCGAATCCCTGGGGGGCAGCCAGTTCAGAATCAAGCACGGACCTCCAAAATCAATCCGCACAGAAGTACTCATCGCATGCGCCGGCTTTGGGCCGCGGCTGCATTGACGGGCTTTTTTGCGCAGGTAGTTGCGGCGCAAACCAACCATGGTTTGCAACCCGGCCCGCAGGCAGTTTCCTGTTCGTTGCCGGGACTCGCAGCCAATTCGAACCGCGCGCCGGCGGCCGGCGAGCTTCTGGAGGCCTATAACCTGCAGGCGGCGCTGATTCACACCCTGCACGCTTCGCTGATCCTGCGCGGTGAGGGCGTGGATGCGCCAGGTCCAACGGAGGACAATTCCCGGCCCATCCCCACGATGATGACCTTCAGAGCGCCGACATTATTGCGCATGACGGGTGTGTATCCACTTTCGCCGAGGCGCGTGTTCGATCTGGCCAGCGATAACCGTCAATTTCGGCTCCTGGTGCAGGAAAGTAAAGGAACGCGCATGATCGTCGGCCCGGTTGACGCCCCGGCGACCTCAACCGATTTCAGAGAGAACATACGCCCACAAATGGCGCTCGAGGCCATTCGCTGGCTCCCGGGCCGCTTCAAGAGCTCAGCCGACTCAGCCTCGACGAACAACGCCGGCAGCATGACCCTCGACGTGGAATTGCAAACTTCGAACGGCAGGTGGATGCCGGCGCAGCTTGAATTCGATTGGCGCAAAGGCACGCTGGCGCGCCTTATCATCTCAGACCCGGGCGGAAAGCAAGCCAGCGAAGTGGATTACAGCGACTGGCAGAAAGCGGCCGCGACGGGTGCACCGGAGAGTTCGGCCTGTTTTCCAAGGAGGATTTTCGTCACCCAACCACGAGAAAACCGCAAGATTGAAATGAAATTCATGTCTGTTCAGGTGAACGTGCCCGTGCTGCCTTCGCAATTTCAGTTCGTTCCACCGCCGGGAACCACTGTTACCCGCGTCGGAGCCGGCTCAAGCGCAGGCACAGGCGGCGCCAAGCCTTAACATGCGCCAATGCTTTAACGATTGACACTGGGCTGAAAGCTGCGCGGCAAGAACAGCAGCCGATCCGCGGAGACGGTTTTAGAAATGGGAGCAAAGCCGAGAATTCTTGCGGCTTTAACTCCTGATTTCGATTCACTTCGCCCTGTGAATCAGTCGCAAGGAATTGATTGATTTGGTGGCGGAGGACGGGATCGAACCGTCGACCTTGGGGTTATGAATCCCACGCTCTAACCATCTGAGCTACTCCGCCTTGGCAGCGGCGCCGCACTGCCGGCCTGCGCTGCGCGGCACGCCAAATTTGATGATACGGGCGCCCCAAGTTCAGGTCAAACGCAACGACTTCTTCGCACGCGGCGGTGCCTTGAATCTTTCCCGCTCTCCTCTTCATCGAACCATGGTGTAGGATACTTGTTCAAACAAGCTTCTCGCAATCATCGGGTGTTTCCGGAGGATTTCTTATGCCCATGCTCCTTCATATCGATTCCAGCCCCCGCACACAGTCGGTTTCCAGCCGTCTCGCCGCCGCCTTCGTTCGCCGCTGGCAGAGGCGCAACCCCTCGGGAACGGTCATCCATCACAACACGGCGCTGGAAAAGCTGCCCTACATCGACGAGGCCACCATCCAGGCCTTCTATACGCCACCCACCGACCTTACCGCCGAGCAGAAGCATCTTCTTGCCTTGTCTGACCAGCTCGTCGACGAGCTCCTGGCCGCCGATGTCATCGTGTTGGGCGTGCCCATGTGGAACCTCGGTATTCCCGCCTCGCTCAAGGCGTGGATCGACCTGGTGGTGCGCGCCGGCCGCACTTTCGCGTTCACGGAGCACGGAGTCAAATCGCTGCTTGCCGCGGGCAAAAAGGTCTACGTGGTCTCTGCGCGCGGCGGCGCCTATCCCGCCGGATCACCCGCCAAGGCCTTCGACCAGCAGGAACCCTATCTGCGCACAATCCTCGGCTTTCTCGGTCTCAGCGATATCGAGTTCGTCTACGCCGAAAATCAGAGTCGCGATCCCGAAGCCGCAGCCGAAGGCGAAGCCCGCGCTGAAACGGAAATCGAAGCCTTCGCCGCCTGAGAATCTGGGCTGAGTGCGTCCATGTACACTCAACTCCATGAGCCCCCTGCGTATTGCAGCCGTCATTCCCGCGCGGCTTCAATCCACGCGCATGACGCGCAAGGTGCTGCGCCCCATAGCCGGCCGGCTCATGGTGGAGTGGGTGTGGTGCGCCGCGGAATCGAGCGGGCTCATGGATCCCGTCATCGTGGCCACCGACGCCGATGAAGTTGCCGAGGCCTGCCGCGCGCGCTCCATCCCCGTCATGCTCACCTCGCCCGAAGCCGCCAGCGGCAGCGATCGCGTGAGGGAAGTGGCCGGCCAAATCGACGCGGACATCTACGTCAACATCCAGGGCGACGAACCCACGATCACGGCCGAGTTTTTCCCGCCGCTGCTCAGACTGTTTGACCGTTCCGAAGTCCAGGTGGCCACGCTGGCGGTGCGTTGCCCGCCAGAAGAGATCACCAATCCCAACGCCGTCAAAGTTGTCACCGCTCTCGACGGCCGCGCTCTCTACTTCTCGCGGGCCACGATTCCCTTCGACCGCGATGGACCTGGATTTGCCGGCTACCGCAAGCACCTGGGAATTTACGCCTACCGGAAGGCCGCGCTGGAGCAGTTTGCCGAGCTTCCGCCGGGCTGGCTGGAGCGCGTGGAGCGGCTGGAACAACTGCGCCTGCTCGAGAACGGCATCGATATATATGTCGCGCCGGCGCCCCGCGACACCATCGGCGTGGATACTGAAGAGGACCTCGTTCGTGCCGAAGCTTTTCTGCGCCAATCCAAGGCCTGAGGGTTTGGTCGCGCGCGGGCTCACTTTCCTTGAATTTTTTTAGTTTGGATTTCAATCAATCGCGCGCGCTTATGCCGCCGCCCATCCGCCGCGCCTTTACATCCCGCATCGGCGGCTGCCCGAAGAAGCGGCTGTATTCGCGGCTGAATTGGCTTGCGCTCTCGTATCCCACCTCGAATGCCGCGCTGGCCGCATCCAGTCCATCGGCCAGCATGCGCTCCCGCGCCACGTGCAGTCGCAACTGCTTCTGGTACTGAAGCGGGCTCATCGCAGTGAGCGATCGGAAATGGTGGTGCAGCGTCGATACGCCCATCTGCGTCATGGCGGCCAGTTCTTCTACGCGGAGCGGCTTGGCGTAGTTCATGCGCAGCCAGGCCACAGCTTTTGCCGTCCGGTGGCTTTGTTCTCCCTGCGTTGCAATGGCACGCAAGTGCTTCCCCTGGGGGCTGTGCAGCAAGCGGTAAAGAATCTCCCGCTCAATCAGCCTGCTAAGGAAGGCAATGTCGCGTGGTGCATCCAGAAGATCGATCAGCCGCGAACAGGCGTTCAAAAGCTCCACTGAACTAATGCCGACTGCCATCCCGCGCGTACCGGCCGGCTCCGCTGGCGAGGCAAAATCCTCTTCGCTCAGGATTCTGCGCACTTCTGCCATGTCAAGCTTCAAGAGCAGGCCCAGCAGCGGCTTCTCCGGCGTCGCCGCCACCACCTGGCTTACCACGGGCAAATCGACGGCCGATAGCAGAAACATGCGCTCGTCGCATAGGTATGTCGTGCTGCCCAGGTTGATCCGTTTCTGTCCCTGCACAAAAACAACCAACCGCGGCTCGTATGCGGCCGAATTGCACGCCGTCGGCACGCTTTGGCGATAAAGACTCAGTGCGGGCACATCGGTTTCACGCACGCCATCCGCATTCATATGCGCGGCAATCTTGCGCGCGAGCTCCGCCCGCATTTCCGCGAGCCGCGCGGGCTTTTTTCCGTTTGCCTGTGTCTGTTTCATTACGCCGGCTTCCTTCTGCCTATTTAACGCCAGCCTAACGCGGAATCCACGTGGCTGTGCACAAAAATCTGTACATCGGCAGAATCAGGCAAGAAATAGGCAGGATTGGGATACCGCCGCATGGCCGCTCTCCCGTACTCTTTTGCTTGTAACCGCGAGAAGCGCAGCTTCTCATGTCCGCGCACAAGGAAGACCGGGCCGCCCTGATCGATCCGCAGCCCAAATTCTGGTCGAGCTTCTGAGGAGACCTCATGTACAAAGCCAAAGCCTACGCCGCCAGCAGCGCGACATCGCCGTTTGCCTCCACCACCATCCAGCGCCGCGACCCCGCCGAACACGACGTACAGATCGAAATTCTCTTCTGCGGCATCTGCCGCTCCGATGTGCATCAGGCGCGCAACGAGTGGGCCAACGTGATGCCCACCGTGTACCCCTGCGTGCTGGGCCACGAAATCGTCGGCCGCGTCACCAGGGTGGGCTCGGCTGTGACTAAATTCAAGCCCGGTGATCTCGCCGCCGTCGGCTGCCTGGTGGACTCCGATGGCACCTGCCCGGAGTGCAAGGCCGGGTTCGAGCAGTTCTGCCCGAACTGGGTGGGCACATACAACTTCCCTGACAAGCATCTCGGCGGCGTCACCTTCGGCGGCTACTCCGACAGCATTGTGGTCACCGAGCGCTTTGTGCTTCGAGTGCCTTCGAATCTGAACCTCGCCGCAGCTGCGCCTCTGCTTTGCGCCGGCATTACCACCTACTCGCCCATGCGCCACTGGGGCGTGGGCAAGGGCAAGAAGGTCGGCGTGGTGGGTCTCGGCGGTCTCGGCCACATGGGCGTCAAATTCGCACATGCTCTGGGCGCGCACGTGGTCGTCTTCACTTCTTCGCCCGGCAAGAAGGGCGACGCACTTTGTCTCGGCGCCGATGAGGTCGTGATTTCAAAAGATGCAAATGAGATGAACAAGCACGCGGGCAGCTTCGACTTCATCCTGGACGCCGTCGCCGCCTCGCACGACATCAACGCCTACATCAACATGCTTGGGCGCGACGGCAACCTGACCATGGTAGGCGCCCCGCCGGAACCGCTGCCTGTCGGCGTCTTCGGCCTGCTCATCCGCCGCCGCAGTTTTTCCGGATCGCTGATCGGCGGCATTGCCGAAACCCAGGAGATGCTCGATTTCTGCGGCAAGCACAACATCACCGCCGACGTCGAAGTCATCCCCATCCAGAAGCTCAACGAAGCCTACGATCGCTTGGTGAAATCCGACGTCAAGTACCGTTTCTCGATCGACATGGCTTCGCTCAAATCAGAGTAGCCGCACCTGTCGTTCGCACGTCAAGAGAGGAATTATTATGCAAAAACGCAAATTAGGAACGAGCAATCTGGAAGTCTCGGCGCTCGGCCTCGGCTGCATGGGCATGAGCTTTTCTTACGGTGCAGCCAAAGACAAAAAGGAGATGATCGCGCTGATCCGCACGGCCGTCGATCGCGGCATAACCCTCTTCGATACCGCCGAAGTCTACGGCCCGTTCAGCAACGAGGAACTCGTCGGCGAAGCTCTCGCGCCGGTGCGCGATAGCGTAGTTATCGCAACCAAGTTCGGCTTCAGGCTCAACCCCGACGGCAGCCCCGGCTGGCAGGGACTCGACAGCCGGCCCGAGCACATTAAGCAGGCAATCGAAGGCTCGCTGAAGCGCCTGCAGACCGACGTAATCGATCTCTATTACCAGCATCGCGTCGATCCCGATGTGCCCATCGAAGATGTGGCTGGCGCAGTAAAGGACCTGATCCAGGCCGGCAAGGTGCGTCATTTCGGCCTCTCCGAGCCCGGCGTACAAACCATCCGCCGCGCCCATGCCGTGCAGCCCGTCACGGCGCTGCAAAACGAATACTCGCTCTGGTGGCGCAGGCCCGAAGAGGAGGTGATTCCCACGCTTGAGGAACTGGGCATTGGCCTGGTTCCCTATAGCCCGCTGGGCAAGGGTTTCCTTACCGGGAAGATCGATGAGCACACCCACCTGGGCGCCAACGATTTCCGCAGCACTCTGCCGCGTTTTCAGCCGGAGGCGATGAAGGCCAACTGGGCGCTCGTCGATCTGCTCAAAACGATAGCAAAGAAGAAGAACGCCACGCCGGCGCAAATTGCCCTGGCCTGGTTGCTGGCGCAAAAGCCGTGGATCGTTCCTATCCCCGGCACAACTAAACTCTCGCGCCTCGACGAGAATATCGGAGCCGCCGCTATCGATCTCACGCCCGCCGATCGCATCGACATCGAAACCGCCGCTGCGCACATTCCCGTACAAGGTGCGCGCTACCCCGAGAGGCTCGAGCAAATGACAGGACGCTGAGCGGGTGATTCGATCGGATTCGAATTCGCTGCGGACTGAAGGAGTGGACCATGCCTCATGTCGTTGTCAAGCTTTGGCCTGGCAAGCCGGAACAGCAGAAAATCCGGCTCGCCGAGGCCATCGCCAAAGACGTAATGTCGATTCTGAACTACGGCGAGGAGTCGGTTTCAGTCGGAATCGAGGAGATCAAATCGAAGGACTGGATGGCGAAGGTCTACAAGCCCGACATCCAGGACAGGTGGGACACAATTTACAAAAAGCCGGGCTACGATCCGTTTTGACAAGCGCAGGGACACGGAGAAAAAACGCTATGGCCGCTTGGCCGAAAAACGAGCTTCGCAAGATCGCCGAAGCCGACGATCTGCACATCGCACCGTTCCGCGAAGATGGCGTCACCTACGGCACTCCTACTTGGATCTGGTCTGTCGCGGTCGACGGCGACCTCTATGTCCGCGCCTACAACGGCAAGAGCTCCCGCTGGTATAAGGCAGCGCTGCGTGAGAAGGCCGGCCGTATCATCGCCGCCGGCCTAACGCGCGAGGTAGCGTTCGCACCCGCCGGTGGACCGATCAATGACCAAATCGACGAAGCCTATCGTGCGAAGTATCGAAACAGCCCCTACCTCACGCCGATGATTAGCGCACGTGCTCGCTCTGCAACCATGTGCATATTGCCTCGGGTGGTCCGGAACCGATGACAAGCTTGGGGCTGCGAGCACATTAACCAATCGCAAAACGAAAATGCCGAGCGAGGAGTCACATATGGAAATCAAAAGAGCTGGTACGCAGCCCTCCGGCAAAGGTCCGGCCGACTGGTTCACGGGCACGGTTCGGATCGATCCGCTGTTTGCCGCACCCGATCCCGCCCGCGTGCAAGGGGCCAGCGTCACCTTCGAGCCCGGCGCACGCACCGCCTGGCACACCCATCCTCTGGGGCAAACGCTCGTCGTCACCGCCGGCTGCGGACGCGCGCAACGATGGGGCGGACCCATCGAGGAGCTTCGACCCGGCGACGTCGTCTGGTTTGCTCCCGGCGAAAAGCACTGGCACGGCGCCGCACCCACTACCGCCGTGACCCACATTGCGATTCAGGAAAAGCTCGACGGCAAGACAGTCGACTGGTTGGAACACGTCACTGACGAGGACTACCGAACTGGCTGAGACCACGGCCGCGCCGCTTCTGCGCTTCCACCTTCAGGCAGCTCACTACGCTCCCGAACCCTTGACGACCACCAGAATCTGAAACGAGCCCGGAATCATAGGCGCGCGCGGCCCGCGCATGAAAGGCCGCATGCCTGGCGGCGTGCCCGCTTGAGGAGCGGGCGCTGCAGGCGCAGCTTGAGCCGAAGCCGCCGGAGTTGGCTCATATTCAGCAGTGATCAGGTACAGATTGCCCGTCCGGGTGTCGAGCGTGATGGTCTTGGCGCGCGCCGGCGTGAACACAGTCTGTTCCACGGCGAAGTCCGTCGGCGAGTTCTCCTTGATCACCGTGATCGTGCCGTCGCCTTGCGAGCTGAAGGCTTCCATGGTCTCGGGATTAAACACGACTCCGTCACAGCCAACGCCAGTGGGCAGGTCGGTAATGATATGACCATCCGAAGCCGACAGAATGACCATGTTGTTTTTCTCGCGGCAGGCGGCAAACAGGACGCCATTCTTCGCGTCGAGCGCCAGTCCCGCGCAGCCGCTGCCCCGGCTCGACAGGTCGTACTTGCCCACCATCTTCATGGCGTCGGCGTCGATCACCGCGATCGCGGCCTTGTCCTCGATGTCGACATAGATTTTGCCCTGCCCGTCGGTCGCGGCCTCTTCGGGTGCGCCGCCAATGTCGATGGTGGTCAGAATGGAGCCGTCTTTATCGTCGAGCACGGTGATGTTGGGCTCAGAGTGGCTCAAAACGTAGAAGCGGTGATTGCGAGGGTCGTTCAGGTAGCCGTCAGGATTGCCCTCGACGTCGATTTTCTTGATGACCGCGAAAGTTTTGGCGTCGAACATCGTCACCGGCTTGGAAGTCGCGAATCCGTGTCCAGTCACCGTATCCACGGCGGCGCCATGGGCGCTGGTGCCCGGAATGTCGCCCACCTGGGCGAGCGTATCGAGATTGAAGACGCCGATGTGGCCAGCGGGGCCGGAGCGCGCGACGAAAAGATTGCGCCCGTCCGGATCGGCCGTTACATAGTCGAACCCGCCGACGCCGCCGACAAGTTGGATCTTCTCGACCTGGTACGGCCCACTCGCTTGCGCTGCGGCGAGGTTCGCCGCCAAGAAGAGCGCGGCCGCTACGAATATTGCCTGTGACGTGCGCGACATAGGATTGCCTCCCGGTTTGGCTGCCGCGACGGCGATCACCTGCGGCCACCGCCGTGCAAGCGCAACTTGTGATCGTGGCGCAAAATCGAGCATACACGCACCGGAGGGTGAATTTTGTAAATCCTTCGCAATATCGCGGTTCGCAGGCCGCGCACCAGAAATTCAGAATTGCGCGCAAGAATCGGAGTGCGCCGAGATCCGGGATCGGCGACTATGATTTTCATGAGCACAGTTACCCAGATCGCAACCGAACTCGCAGCCGTTTCCACCATGCCCCGAATCGCTCCGCCAGAAGGAATCGCCGCGCACAAGTCCGCTCCGTCGGCCCCGATCGACACCGACGCTGCGTGGCAACAATTGCTGGCGCGCGATGCCCAGGCGAAGTTCGTCTACGGAGTCACGACGACGAGCGTCTTTTGCCGTCCCGGATGCGCCAGCCGCCGCCCGCACCGAGACAATGTGCGCTTTTTCGCTACGCCGGTCGAAGCCCAGGCCGCCGGTTTTCGTCCTTGCCGGCGCTGCCGTCCTGCGGACGGCACGATTGCGTCGAGCGGCCTTTTGGGCACTGCGTGCGGCAGCCCTTTGGACCAGATTCGCGGACACATCGAAGCGAATTTCGACCGGCGCGTGGGCCTTGAAGAGC
Source organism: Acidobacteriaceae bacterium (assembly GCA_030037635.1). Taxonomy (GTDB): domain Bacteria; phylum Acidobacteriota; class Terriglobia; order Terriglobales; family Acidobacteriaceae; genus Telmatobacter. Next base: position 792 of record JASHQH010000049.1, on the reverse strand, counting down.
TAGGCCGCGTCGCGAACCTGAGCCCGTTCTCAGTGCAAAGGCTCTTCAAGCGCGAGATGGGCGTGAGCCCGCTCCAGTATCAGCGCGCGCTGCGCGCACGCCGCCTGCGCGGCGCACTCAAGCAGGGAGACAACGTGACCAGCGCCGTCTATGACGCGGGCTTCGGATCATCCAGCCGCGCCTACGAGGCCAACCAGCTCGGCATGACGCCCTCGCGTTTTGCGCAGGGCGGCCGCGGCGAGCGCATCGCCTTTGCTTCCGCTGCTTCACCTTTTGGATGGATGGTTGTGGGCGCCACGGAGCGCGGCCTGTGCTGGCTTTCGCTGGCGGGAACGAAAGCTGAGGCAGAAAAAAGCCTGCGCGCCGAATTTCCGGAAGCCACGCTGCGCCGCGATCCGTCGCTCTCACAGCTTGTCGATGCGGCGCTCGCATCTGTGCGGGAAGGTGATGATCTGGCCCAACGCGCTGCCGCAACGCAGGTACAGCGTTTTGATTTGCGCGGGACTGTGTTCCAGCTTCGCGTGTGGCAGGCACTGCGGCAAATTCCCCGCGGCAAAACCCTCACTTACGGCCAGTTGGCGCGCAAGATCGGCCGGCCGACAGCGATTCGCGCCGTGGCCCGCGCGTGCGCTTTGAATCGCGTGGCGATTCTTGTGCCCTGCCATCGTGTGATTGGCGCCGACGGGTCGGAAACCGGCTACCGCTGGGGGGTGGAGCGGAAGAAGAAACTGCTGCAGGCGGAGAAAGCCTGAGACGGCTCGCGGTCCGGCTCGAGCCAACCGCGCAAAAGGG
>JASHQH010000340.1 GCA_030037635.1 Acidobacteriaceae bacterium | reverse complement strand
AAACTGGTTGCCGCCGTGCTTGATGGTGGAACTGACGATACCGCCGGAGTTGCGGTCGTACTCGGCGTTCAGCGGGCCGTCGACGAGGTTGAACTGATCGATGGCGTCGATGTTGGGGTTGATGACCGGAGTATTCAGGGCGAAGTCGTTGATGTCCAAACCGTCGATGAGGTAGCTTTCCTGCTGTGTCTGCCCGCCGCTGACGGAGTAGGTGCCGAAGCGGTCGCTGGAGGACTGCACTCCGGGGAGCACGAGCTCGAGCCCGGTGAGGGTGCGGTTGATCAGCGGCATCTCTACGATCTCCTCGGAGTCGACAATATTGCTGAGCTGCATGTCCGTGGTGTCAACTTCGACGGCCGAAGCCTGGACGGAAACGGTCTCAGAGGCCTGGCCCACAGTGAGGGTGATGTTTTCAACGTAGTCCTGGTCGATGGTGAGGACGATGCCCGTAGCGGTGAAGGTCTTGAATCCGGAGGCAGTGGCGGTGAGGGAATAGGAACCGACCAGGAGTTGGGGGAACAGGTAGCTGCCGTCTGAACCGGACGTGGTGACGCTGGAAACGCCTGTTGCGGTGTTGGTGGCCGTGATTTTGGCGCTCGCGACCACAGCGCCGGAGGGATCGGTGACGATGCCCTTGATGCGAGCGTTTACATCGACGGCGTGGGCCGCGTTGAACGCGCCGAGGGCCAGAAGAATCAGACTTAGGGTGGAAAGGATGGGAGAAAAGAAACGTCTGCGTCGCATTCAATGACCTCCTCAAAGGGAAATTGGATAGAGCCGGATCTCGTCAAAAAACCAGTGGGGAAGGACGAGAACGGCTTCGTTCTCGTTCGTAGGTGCGCTCTATGGGTTCATAGTATGCAGGGAGTTAACGCCCGTGTAAAGAAGAAAATGCAGGGGCAACGAGGGGCAGTGAACCGGGGAGGGCGCTTTTGGGGCGGAATCCTGGCAGAAGGGCGGTGGGTGCAGGGCGATGGAACTACAGGCGTGGCACCGAGCTTGCCGCCCCGGGCCTAGGCCTTCATGAAGTCCAGCGCGCGGCTTAGATAGGCCTTCAGGTCCTTGCGATGGACGACGGCGTCGAGGAAGCCTTTTTCGAGGAGAAATTCCGATCGTTGAAAGCCTTCGGGCAGTTTCTGGCGGATGGTCTGCTCGATGACGCGAGGGCCGGCGAAGCCGATCAGAGCGCCGGGCTCGGCGATGTTCAGGTCGCCCAGCATGGCAAAACTGGCCGTCACGCCGCCGGTGGTGGGGTCGGTGAGGACGCAGATATAGGGCACGCGGGCATCGTCTAATTGCGCCAGCGCGGTGGAGATCTTGGCCATCTGCATCAGGCTGACCACGCCCTCCATCATGCGCGCGCCGCCGGATGCGGCAACCACGATCAGCGGCTTGCGCGCGAGGCGGGCGCGGTCGACGGCGCGGGCGATGGTTTCGCCCACCACCGCGCCCATGGAACCGCCAATAAATGCGTACTCCATCGCACTGAGCACCACTTCGTGCGATCCCAGCCGGCCGAGCGCATTCAGAATGGCGTCGTCGAGGCCGGTGTCGTGCTGCGCCTTACGCAGGCGCTGCTTGTAGGGCTTCACGTCGCAAAAATTCAAGGGATCGGTGGAGCGCAGGCCACGATCGACGAGCTCGTAGCCGGGCTCGAGCAGCGAATTGATGCGATCGCGGGCGCCGAGCTTGAGATGATGCTGGCACTTGGGGCAAACCTGCAGGTTGGCCGCGAGCTCGGCTTTATAGATGGGCTGGCGGCAGCCCGGGCATTTTACCCACAGTCCCTCAGTGCGCACGTTTTTGGCGCCTTCGGGACCGTTTTCTTCCGGCTCATATTCGCCGCTTTCGCGCTTGAACCACGTCATACCGAACCCAATTGTAAATGGATGGCCGGAGACCTAGGGTGCCGCGGGCGCGCCCGAGCCGCCGCGCAGGTAGGCATCGTCGCCGTCGATCCAGTCCTGGCGCTGCGGATTGAAGATATCGAGGGCAATTGAATCCTCGAGGGCCGCCACCTGGTGGGGAAGGTTGGGCGGAATGCAGAGAATTTCGCCAGCTCGCACGGCGACATTCCGGCCCTCGAGGCGGAATTCGAGCGCACCTTGGACCACGTGGCAGATCTGTTCGTGCATATGATGGTGCAACGGCACGAGCGCTCCCTTTTTGAGCACAATGCGTGCGAGCATCGTCCTGGTTCCGGTTATGTATTGCCGCGTGACGTGCGGGTTCATCTGCTCCGGTGGAATGTCGGCCCAGCGGTGATGCGTACTTTGCGCCACGATATCCTCCTCAGTTTTTTTCGGTTCAGCGGTCCCTAGTACTCGATGCCGCGCTGGGCAAGGATGCCCTTCTGATAGGCATGTTTCACTTCGCGCATCTCGGTCACCGTGTCGGCCAGCTCCACGAGCAATGGGTGGGCGTTGCGTCCGGTGAGGATGACGTGCACCATCTCCGGCTTAGATTTCAGCGCCTCGGCCACTGTTGCGGGGTCGAGCATCTTGTAGCTGATGGCGTAATTGATCTCATCGAGGATGACCATGTCCCACTCGCCCGAGTCGATTGCCTGGTGCGCCTCAGCCCAGGCCTCTTCGACCAGGCGCACGTCCTCGGGATCGGGTTCCACGCCGCCAATCTTCACAAAGCCGCGCCCCATCTGTTTAAGCACGAAGTTCGGCCGGAAAGCCTCCGCGGCATCCAGTTCGCCGTAGTGCCAGGAGCCCTTGATGAACTGCAGCATGAGCACCTTCATGCCGCAGCCGACGGCGCGCAGAGCCGTTCCCAGCGCCGCGGTGGTTTTGCCTTTGCCGGGGCCGGTGTTGATGAGGATGAGCCCGCGGCGGGTGTTGGATTCAGAGTTCATAATTTTGAGTTCGCAGCTCTCAGTTGGGCGTGTGCAATCGGGCCAATGAAGATGTTGAAGCCGGGTTGCCGTGAACTGCGAACAACGAACTGAGAGCTCGCAGTTCAGCCTCTGTGGTACGGGTGGCCCGTGAGAATTGTACAGGCACGATAAAGCTGCTCGGCCATCACCAGGCGCGCCAACTGGCGCGCGAGCGTCATGGCGGAGAGCGAAAGCAGGCCACCGCGGCGTTGGCCCTCGGCGCGCGCCTGATCGGACCATCCATCGGCTGGTCCAATGGCAAAGACAACGTGCTGCGCGCCTTCAGCGCGGTGCTTTTCGAGCCATGCAGCCAGAGCCTCGGAGCTCATGGGCCGGCCACGACCATCCAGAAAAAGCGCCACCGTGCCGGTCCGTCCTCCCAGGCGGCCGAGCCAGTCAAGGAACGCACGTTCGCTTCGGAAAGCCTCGCTATGACATTGCGCAACCCGAACACAACGCTTGAGATAATCACGCACGAGCAGGTCGTAAGGGTCCTTTGAACCGGGCCGGGCGCCAACGTGGGCGAGAGTGACATGCATGGATGGAGCATAGCGCAGGCCATGGGACCGGTGCGCGTGAATCGAGGCGCCAACTCTCCAAAATTCAAAGAGTTGGTCCCGGTTCCGGGCATTGCAGAAGGCGATAGATTGAACTTCTATAGGAATCAGTCTTTTGGGGCTAAATCTGGAAAGATTCAGAGCAAACGCTACCAAATTTCATAGATTGCCGCGCGGACAGTGAGGGTCTTATTTCGTAGGTCATTAATTTTGAAAGCGTTAATTGGTGGAATTCGCCTGTGTTAAAGTGGCACAATAATTGCTCCAGGTTTTAATAATTCCCCTGCAGTCGTGTAGTGAGGTCGCATCCGCGTGAGAGTCGGCTCGCGCAGGTGTTGGTATCCGTTTTGAGGTTTGTTGCACGTTTCACTCAACTGCGGGATCGGACTTGCCCTCCCCATCGAGCCTCCGAAAGCGCACAACCTGGTTCCCGAGTTCTCGCCTTGAGTCGAGGGTTCCAGAACACTTTTGGAGGAGTTCCCATGCGATTTTTCCGACTGCAGATGGCTGCATTTGCAACGGCAGCGACGTTGCTTTTCCTGATCGGCGGAGCGTTTTGTGGAAATGGCGGCATGCCAGCCGCTCATGCACAGTCACTCATTTCGGGCGATATTGCCGGCGCGATCACCGATTCCACCGGCGCCGCGATTGTGAACGCCGCGGTAACGGCCACAAGCACCACGACCGGCACGGTGAAGGTGGTGAAGACGGGCGCAGCCGGCGACTACCGCATTGGGCTGCTGCAGCCGGGACCCTACACGGTGAAGATTGAGGCGCCCGACTTCCAGGCGGCGCAGACGACTGCAGAGGTTGCGGTGGGCCAGACGGCAACCGTGAATGTGACTCTGAAGGTGGCAAAGGGCGCGACCACGATTGAGGTATTGGGAACCGCCGTGCCGCTGATCGAGCCGGAAGATTCCGACATGGCAACGACTATCAGCCAGGAACAAGTAGAGAACCTGCCCAATCCTGGCGGCGACATCACCTACTACGTCAACATGACCCAGGGTGCGGTGATGAACACCCAGGGCGGCTACGGCAACACCGAAGCCTACGGGCTGCCGGCGACCTCGAATAACTTCACGATCAACGGAGCCGAAGACAACGATCCGTTCCTGAACCTGAACAACTCCGGACCGAGCAACCTGCTTCTGGGCAGCAACGATATAGCTGAAGTGAATATTGTCGCCAATGCCTACAGCGCGCAGTATGGAGTGCTGGGCGGGATCCAGGAGAACATCACATCGCGATCGGGAACCAATGCGATTCACGGCAACATCACGTACTACTGGACCAATAGCGACCTGAACGCCAACGACTGGTTCAACGATAATTCCGGCGCGCCGGAGGCGTTTGCCAACGCCAACCAGTGGGGCGCCGCAGTGGGCGGTCCCATCAAGAAGAACAAGGCGTTCTTCTTTGTGAACTACGAAGGCATGCGCTTTGTCACGTCTCCGGTAGACGCAACCTTCCTGCCGACGGCGGCGTATGAGTCGTTCGCGGGCACCGCGGGTAACCCGGTAACATACGGACCGGCGACGGTCGCGGGAAACAGCGCCTACGTGGTCACGAATCCCAGCGTGCTGGGCAACGACGGCAACTGCGACAACAACAGCAGCTTCCTTTATTTCAATGGAAACGGGTCTGAGTGCGCCTTCTATAAGCAGATGTTCGCGCTCTATGCGGGAGCTCCGCGCGCATCGTCGGCACAGCCTTATACAGCCAGCGCAGTGCCGGGAAGCAGCCCCTGCGTGGCGACGGGGACAATCAATCTCAACGCGCCCAACTACGGGCTCCCGGCCGGCTGCGAGGACCTGAATCCGGGGAGTGCCGCTGGGGACAACACATACTTCACCTCGGTTCCGGCGGGACTGACGTACCAGAACTTCCTCGATGAGAATCCGAGGAACCATCTGTACGAGAATTTGTTTACGACACGCGAGGATTTCAAGTTTGGTCCCAACGACGGCGCGTTCATCCACTACAAGTACGATCACGGTCTTCAGCCGACCTACGTGGATCCGATCAACCCGGTGTTCGATGCGCAGAGCAACCAGCCGGACGACGAAGGCCAGCTGGAAGAGACACACACCTTCACGCCGAACCTGGTGAACCAGTTCATTCTGTCGGGCACCTGGTACAGCGCGTACTTCCTGAGCGACAATGCCGCCAACGCAGCGGCAGCGTTCCCGTACGAGCTGGATATCGTCGACGGTTCCTTCAATAACCTGGGGAATGCCGAAATTGACTGGCCCGAAGGCCGCAACGTGACGCAGTACCAGATCAACGACGATGTGAGCTGGACGAAGGGCAAGCACACGGTGAGCTTCGGCCTGCTGTTCAAGCGGGATGACGTGACCGACGCCGATCTGGGCATTCTTACGATCCCGCTGGGCGTGGAGATCGGACCGGCGGAAGGACCGTTTTCAGGCGGCGATTTCTATGGAGCCGGGAATATGTACCTTGGCATCCAGAACTTCCCGCAGCGGCTCACCGAGCCCATCCGGCTCTACAACCTGGGTTTCTACGGCCAGG
>JASHQH010000048.1 GCA_030037635.1 Acidobacteriaceae bacterium | reverse complement strand
TTGCCCGTTTCCTTGAAGAACAGGGTGGAGTTTTGCCGCAAAAAGTGCGCGACTACGTTGAAGAGATCGCGCGCGCCGGCGGAACGCCGCTGGTGGTGGCCGAGAACGCTTCGGCGCTGGGCGTGATCTACCTGAAAGACGTGGTCAAGGGCGGTTTGAAGGAGCGCCTGGCGCGGCTGCGCGCCATGGGCATCCGCACCATCATGATCACCGGCGACAATCCGCTCACCGCCGCAGTGATCGCACGCGAAGCGGGCGTGGACGATTTTCTGGCCGAGGCCAAGCCCAAGGACAAGATGGACCTGATCAAGCGCGAGCAGAGCAAAGGCAAGCTGGTAGCGATGACCGGCGACGGCACCAACGATGCGCCCGCGCTGGCCCAGGCCGACGTGGGCGTGGCCATGAATTCCGGCACGCAGGCCGCCAAAGAGGCCGGCAACATGGTCGATCTGGATTCCAATCCCACCAAGCTCATCGAGATTGTGGAGATCGGCAAGCAATTGCTCATGACGCGTGGCGCGCTGACCACATTCTCCATCGCCAACGACGTGGCCAAGTACTTCGCCATCATCCCCGCCATGTTTGCCGGCGTGTTTCCTGTGCTGAACGCGCTCAACATCATGTATCTGCATTCGCCGCAGTCGGCCATTCTTTCGGCGGTCATTTTCAACGCGCTCATTATTGTGGCTCTCATTCCGCTGGCGCTGAGGGGCGTGAAATACGAGCCCAAGGCGGCCGACATTCTGCTGCGCAACAACCTGCTTCTCTACGGCGTGGGCGGAATCATTATTCCGTTCATCGGCATCAAGGCCATCGATCTGTGCCTGGTGGCGTTGCATATGGCCTGAGCGCGGAATATAAAGGAGTCTGTTCGTGCATTCGACAGCGACGACCATGGTCCAGGACGATTCAATTCAGTCTGCCGCCCGCGCCGGGCACCCCGCAGCGGCGCCGGTTGCGCATTCGGTCTGGAAGACTTCGATTCTCTACACGCTGGTTACGGCGGTCTTGCTGGGGCTCGTTTATCCGCTGGTTGTCGACGGGCTCGCGCACATCTTTTTTTCGCGTCAGGCCGACGGCAGCCTCATCCTCCGCAACGGCCAGGTGATCGGCTCCGAGCTGCTCGCGCAGAGCTTCACCTCCGATCGCTACTTCCATCCCCGCCCCTCGGCATCCAACTACTCCGACAGTTCCGACTTCGCGGCCAACTCCACCACGCCGCCCTCCGGCGGCTCCAACCTGGCGCAATCGAATAAGGCGCTGGTGACGCGCATCCAGGGCGACATCGACAAGCTTTCCGCGGCCAACGGCGGCAAGCCTGTGCCCATCGATATGGTCACGCAGTCGGGTTCGGGCCTCGACCCCGACATCACGCCGGAAAACGCCTACTTCCAGGCGCCGCGCGTCGCCAAGGCGCGGGGATTAACTGAAGACGCGGTTCGCAAATTGATCGCGGACCACACCGCAGGGCGGCAGCTCGGTTTCCTGGGTGAGCCGCGCGTGAATGTGCTCGAGCTGAACCTGGCGCTGGACGGGATGGGACATTAAGTTTTTGCGCAGCGGCTTCCCAAGCCTCTTTTTGAGCGGGATGGGCAAAACAGCCCACCCGCTTTTCTTTTGGGTCGAGTACAGAAGAGAAATGCAGGTCCTTGGACTGCGTTTGGCGCAGTTTTTGCGCCAAACTTCGCTCAGGATGACCGGCTCCATTGAACGCAGTCCTTGGACTGCGTTTGGCGCTTAGTTATCCAGCGACATCGCCTGGGGTCCCTTCAGCCGCGGCGAGCTGCTGCTTCAGAAAACCTCGATAGCGGCGGTATGGCCGGGGGCTGCGGCAATCTTCCGGTCGCGGGTGATCAAAGGGGCCTTCAACTCTTCAGCCAGGGCCACATAGGCTGCATCGTAAGCGATCAGATTCTGCCGGAGCTGCCAGATGCGCTTGAGCAGCAGGGCAGGAGCATAGCGGGTGAGGCGAAGTGCGGTCAGGTCCTCGATGGCCTGCTGGGCCCGCCGGGGCGCTAATCTGCCCTCGCGGACCAGGCGCCTGAGAACCTGCGCGAACTCTACATCGAGGAGATGAACAGAATGCAGGGTTTCCGCCGGCCCGTGAGGAGGCGCATAGATGCGCTTTTCGATGCGCTGTCCTGCCGGTGTTCGCAGCAGCCAGTCAACGGCCGCCGAGGCGTCAAGCACGATCATCGCGCCGCACGTTCCTCGCGCAGCAGGCCCGCGGTGTCAAATGCGGCGGCCACGGGCTTGCGCGCGTGCAGACGCTCGCGGAACTCGGCCAGCGTGGGGCGCTGGGCGATTTCCCTGAGCTCGGCGAGCAGGTAATCCGAAAGCGACATGCCCGCCATGGCGGCCCTGGCTTTCAGGCTGCGGTGGAGAGCGTCGGGAACATTGCGGACCTGGATCATCGTGGCCATGCTGAAAACATACTTGCATGTGGAGCACATGTCAAGATGGCGATGTCCCAGTTGGAAGAAGGTCCCTCAAGGGCTAAAGCCCCGCGGTTTTCTGAGCAATTTACATTCTTTCGTCCGGCAGCGGACGGATGGGTGGGGAAGGGCTGGCTTGCTGACCCGCTACAGCTCCCGCCGTCCCTCGAGCGCCCGCGCCATGGTCACTTCGTCGGCGTATTCGATGTCGCTGCCGGCAGGGACGCCGGTGGCAATGCGCGTCAGCCTGATCGGAAATTTGCGCAACGCGTTGGCGAGCCAGTCGGCGGTGGCTTCGCCTTCAAGCGTGGGGCTGGTGGCCAGGATGACTTCGTCTACTTCGCCGCGCTCGACACGGGCGAGCAAGGTTCCGGTACGCAACTGGTCGGGTCCCACGCCGTGCAGCGGCGAAAGGGTGCCGTGCAGCACGTGAAAGACGCCCTGGTAGCTCTGCGAGCGCTCGACCGCAGCAATATTGGTTGGCTCCTCGACCACGCACACCAGGCGCTGGTTGCGCGAAGGGCTGGCGCAGTAGGCGCAGGGATCGACATCGGTGACGTTATTGCAGATGGAGCAGAGGCGCAGGCTGGCTTTCAGGTCGCGCACCGCATCGGCCAGCGCGGCGGCGTCCTCGTCGCTGCCGCGCAGGATGTGAAACGCGTAGCGCTGCGCGCTCTTGGTGCCCACGCCGGGCAGTTTCCGCAATTCTTCAATGAGCCGGGCCATCGGCTCGGCATAACGCGACAATTCTTGTGCCTCCCTGGACTCAAACTTGGGTGCCCCAGGTCTCGATTTTGAGACCTGGGATAGCACAACCTGCGGGGTGCCCCATCCAAGCTTTGCTTGGGTGGGGTTGAGACTCAGCATGCGCACGGACTCCAGCCACTCACCAGCGCGGTGCGCTTCAGGCTGGTGACTTCCGCACTAACTTACTCCCGGAATCTTCAGCCCGCCCAGCATTCCCTGCACGCTCGACTTGATGGCTTCATCGGCCTTGCGGCCGGCCTCGTTCACGGCGCCCACGATCAGATCCTGCAACATCTCCACGTCCGGCTGGCCCCCGCTCAAGGCGGCCACGGCGGAGGGATCGATGCGAATTTTCAGCAGCTCTTTTCTGCCGTTCATGGTAGCGGTCACCGCGCCGCCCCCGGTCGTGGCTTCCACCACCGTCTCGCTGAGCTTGCGCTGCACCTCTTCCTGCATCTGGTTGGCCTGCGTCAGCATCTCCGAGATTTTGAGCGGATTGATCATCCGTATTCATTCTCCTTCGATCACCTGAGGTGTGGCAGGTGAAGTTGGTTGAAAAGCGACCGCAGATCCTTCGACTCCGTTTGACGCCATGCGCGTCAAACTCCGCTCAGGATGACA
>JASHQH010000339.1 GCA_030037635.1 Acidobacteriaceae bacterium | reverse complement strand
CCGGCGGCGCCTGAGCCCGCAGGGACGCGGAGCAGCAAATTGCCAGTCCAAACAGGAGCGGGGTAAGCCACGTCGACTGCCGAGCAATGTGGATTCTCATGGCAACCCACTCTAGCAGACGCGGTGGCAAATCCCCGCGCGTCTTTGCCTCCGGTTGCGACGCCGGAACGGGGCCGCACGCTGTATCGACGCCTGTGGATGAGTGCGCTCGCCCAGACCTTAGAAGGGGATGAGCGCGGAGGCCCCATGTTGTACTATTCGGTTGCATCTTAAGCTTTGTAAGAAGGCCTACTGGATGACCTCAGCAACCTCCCCAACTCTCCTCGTACTCGCCGCCGGCATGGGAAGCCGCTACGGTGGCCTTAAGCAGATCGATCCCGTCGGGCCGGCCGGAGAGACCATCATCGATTACTCTATCTTCGACGCCCTCCGGGCCGGCTTCAGCAAGCTGGTCTTTGTTATCCGCAAAGACATTGAAGAGGCATTCCGCGAAACGGTGGGGTCGCGGTTTGAGCAGCGAGTGGCTGTCGAGTATGTGTTTCAGGCCCTCGATGACATTCCGCCTCGGTTTACGGTCCCCGCAGGCCGAACCAAACCCTGGGGTACCACGCAGGCTATCCTGCTGGCCGGCGACGCCATCCACGAGCCCTTTGCCGCCATCAACGCCGACGACTTTTACGGTGCGGAAAGCTATCGCGAGCTCGCAGGCCACCTGACTTCCGTCTCGCCCGACTACTGCATGGTCGGTTTCATTCTGCGCAACACGCTCTCCGACTTCGGCTCTGTGGCGCGTGGCGTGTGCCAGGTGAGCGATGGATATCTCAAGGACATCGTCGAGCTCACCAAGGTGGAGCGCGACGGCGATCACGCCCGCAACACGGGTCCGGATGGCAAAGTGACCGCTCTTTCCGGCGACGAACCGGTTTCGTTGAACATGTGGGGATTTACGCCTAAAGTTTTCGTTCAACTGCGCGAACGATTCGAGAGGTTCCTCGAACAAAGCGGCTCTGACCCCAAAGCGGAGTGCTACATCCCTTCCACCGTCGGCGAGCTGGTGCATGCCGGCCAGGCGCGGGTGAAAGTCCTGCACACGCGTGACTCCTGGTTCGGCGTCACCTACCGTGAAGATCGCCCGCGCGTGATTGAGAGTATTCGCCGGCTGGTCACGAATGGCCAGTATCCTGAGAAGCTCTGGTCATGAGCGAGCCGCTCGATGCCCGCGCGGCAGCGGGCCAGTTCCGGTTCTCGGGTGAGGTTTTGGCGCTGGCGCCTCACGGCAATGGCCACATCAACGATACCTACCTGGTGACGTGCCGGGCGCCGGGCGCACCGATGCGCTACGTCCTGCAGCAGATCAATCGCAACGTGTTCCGCGACCCGGTTGCGGTGATGGAAAACATCGAGCGCGTGACGGCGCATCTGGCGGCGCAACTGGCCGATGAACCGGACCGCGCGCGGCGCGCACTGGCGCTCATTCCCGCACGGGACGGCCGCAACTGGCATGAGGACGGGCACGGCGAAATATGGCGCGCTTACCAGTACATTGAGAAGGCGCGTGCCTACGAGACCGCGACCTCAGCCCGGCAGGCGTTTCAGGCAGCCCGCGCCTTCGGAAGATTCCAGCAGCAACTTGCCAGCCTGCCACTTCCGCGCCTGCGCGAGACCATCCCCGATTTTCACCACACGCCCAAGCGCTTCGCGGTGCTCAAGCAAGCCATCGCGTCAGACGCGAAGAACCGCGCGCGGCTCGCCAAAGCGGAGATCGAGTTTGCGCTGGCTCACGAATCCATTGCCGGTGTTCTGCTCGGCGCTCATCTGCCGGAACGCATCACGCACAACGACACCAAGTTCAACAACGTTCTGCTCGACGAGACAACCGGCGAAGGCATTTGCGTTATCGATCTCGACACCGTAATGCCGGGGCTGGTGCTTTACGATTTCGGCGACATGGTACGGACCACCACCAGCCCTGCCGCCGAAGACGAACAGGACCTGAGCAAGGTCACCATGCAGTTTTCGCTGTTTGAGGCACTGGTGCGCGGCTATCTGGAAGCCGCGGGAGGATTCCTGACCGCAGGCGAAAGGCAATTTTTGGCTTTTTCGGGCAAGCTGGTCACCTTTGAAGTGGGCATCCGATTTCTCGCTGATTTCCTGGCCGGCGACACCTATTTCAAAATCCATCGCGAAGGGCACAACCTCGACCGCTGCCGCACGCAATTCAAATTGGTGGAGTCAATCGAGGGCCAGGAGGAGAAGATGAACCGGCTGGCAGAGTCGATGGCAGGATAAGACCGCTACGGCAAGGAGGAGTTTGTGTCGTAGTGCGGAACTCTGGGCGTCAGGTGGCGAACCACGAACTCCTGAAACAGGTTTTGTATGGCGCCTTCGCCCGTCCCAATGAGCGCATTGGTAAAGCTCACTTGCCAGCCGCTGCGGCTGCTGGCCGGGTAGTAGAGGTTGGCGATGCCTCCGGCAGCTAACCCGCCGATGATGCCCGAGTAATTCGCCTGCCAGTGCCCGTTGTCTCCTTTGCAGATGACCGATGTGGCAATGGCGTAGAGCGCGCGCGATGGCACCGAGCCCGTGCCTTTGTAGAAGTATCGGGGATCCTGTTTGAAGGCCACCGGCAGAACCGCGCCGGAAAGCATGTTGCCGATGAAGTTATTGGCGTAATTGGCGCCGAACCGCTTGGCATATCCCTGCGCACCCTGGCCGTAGCCGATCAGAGTGTTGTTGGCCTGCTCCATGCCCGCGACGGCGCCGGTGATGACCCAGGTGACGGGATCGACCGACGATCTCCAGGCGAGCTGGAATTTCTGCCGGGGCGTCAACGGCACTGCATGGGGATCGTAACTCACGTAATAATTCGGAATCACGCCCAATACGCGCTGCTGCTCTTCAAGATTGAGCTGCTGCTGTGCGATTTCAGCCTGGGACCCGGCCGAAACCTGCACCACGCTCGCCTCGGCCGCCACCGGCAGCACGATGGTTCGAGCATCGAAGACGCCGCCCGGCTGGAGCACGCCGGAGACTTGCTGGGTTAAAAACCCATTCGAAGAGATGGTGAGTTTGAAAGGTCCGGCAGGAACGCTGGAGAAGTCAAACGCGCCGTTCGCGTTGGTTTGCTGGGTCATCGGCGGCGGATCAACATCGCCTTCTGTCTCCAGCACTACGCGCGCTCCCTCGTACACCAAGCCGTCACTACTGGTGACCGTACCAATGACGCTGCCGCCGCCGGCTGTCGTTGGGCTGGGATTTGGCGCCGGAGGCTGGCTCTCTTCGGCCGAGCAAGCCGCGGCCCCGAGCCAAATTGCGGAGAGGACCAGGCCCATGCAGAGAAGATCGCGGCGCGCCCAAGCGTGCGCCTGGAAGCGTTGAAAAGCCCGTCTTGCAATGCGGAATTTCCCCAGCATTAAGCCCATATGATTCAGCGGCATAGCCCTTCTAAAGTACTTAATCAACCGACAGTCGAAGCTGCCCTTGCTCAGATACCTATCGTCCGCTTCGGACAGAGACGAGAGCCGCCGCCCTTTGCTCCAGCTGGGGGGAGACGTCGCAGGAAACCTACGGCGCAAAAAGCTGCTGTGGGTTTAGACGCCAGAAAATGCAATGAGAAACAAGCAGGCTGAGGGGATATCGAAGATTCAGTTTAGCGTAATTCGGCAATGAATCTCCTCAGCGGGGTTACTTTCGATTGCATCCGGCGCCCCTTTCCCGCTGGCTTGCCGGGCGAGTAGAGCGGCCCGTATCACGCTGAACTCGGTGCATTTGAGAGTGATCGTCGAGCTTGCCCGGCTTCGGCGCAAGGTTCATGGCCGATTCTTGAAGGTGCGGCACTCGTCGGGCTGTCGAATTGTCTACGCAATTGAGGCAACGCAATCGTCTATTGCGGCTGCCCAGGCACTGCCGGGGTGGTGTGTTTCATTCGTCCCAGATCGACGCCGAACTTAGGGTGCTCGCGGGTACCATCGACGTGGATGGGAACCTCGGTCCCCGCGCCATCTTTCTTGAAGAAATGGTTGGCAGGAGTCAGCAGCTTGCCTTTCCATCCCCCCACCATCTGCGACACGGTGGCATCGGTCCTAGCGGTCCCCAGGAAATCCAGAGTGCCGCCGTCGACGCCGTATTTGCCGTCCATATCGATCTCAGCTCCGGGAACGGTGTACTTCAGGTCCGGCAGCGTCACCACCCCGTCGCCCATGGTGAAATCGCTTTGTATCGCGGATCGCACATCGGGCGCGTCAGTTTTGGCATCCTTCGGCCGCCCCTGACCGCGCAGGCTCAACTCACCCATCCAGTCCTGCAATTTGGTACTCGTGAATTCGGCGTCCTCCAGCGAAAAGCTGCCGTCGAGCTTCAGGCGATCGTGGGCCGGTGCTGTGCCGGGCGGAATCTCAACTTTTGTTTCCAGGGTCAGCGATCCGTCTAAGAACGGGGTGCCGTTCTTGCTTATCAGGCGCAGGAAATCATCCATTCGTCCCCGAACCACGTTAACCTTAACTGCAACATCATGCCCGCCGGGCAGTTTCGCCCCGTTCTTTGCGATTGCGGGCGGAACACGAACCACCGTGCCCAGCACTGTGAATTGCGTTTGTCCCAGGGTTGCGTTGACAGGCTGAAGCGACGTATCTCCGTTGGTGCCGTCCACAAGGGCGTGGAAGGTTGTATGCAGCGGCACGGGCGTGCCAAATTGCGTCAGCCTGAAATCGGGCGTGTCCGTCTCTCCATCCACCGTCAGGTTGCGCAAGATTCCCTGATACGATCCCTTCGAGCTCAAAATCCCCGCAATCCCCTTGAACACACCCAGGTCCGCGTGAGTGAACGTGTATTCGCCCGTCACCGGCGTCGCGCCGGGATCGCTCACATTCCACGGCCCGATGCTGCCGGAAGTCTGGATCGTTCCCGGCGGCCTCGGATTGGTCAAGTCCGCGGCGAACCGCATGGTCGTGTCTGCGCTCAGATCGGTCAACTTCAGGTGGGCGATGGCCCATTCCATGGGCAGCTTGCCGGGCTTGTTCGTTTCCAGCTTCAGATGCGCTCCGTTGCAGTCGACGCTTTCGATCTCAAAGCTGAACAGCGACGAGGAGGGCTGCGTCTGGTGCGCCCGGCCTGACGCTGCTGCGTGCGTGGCGTGTGTCCTGGGAGGAACGTCGATGTCCAGCCCCTTCAACTCGACCACGGAAATCAGAATCGGCTTGCCCGGCTTGTAGTGGAGCGGAGCGTGAAACCGGAACTCATCCAGTTGCATCAGTGGCACCGGCGCGCCTGCCCCGTTAGGGCCGGGTACGGTGACTCCGCCCACTTCAGCGGGCGGCCAGATGCGCAACCCCTTGCCTTCGGCCCACAACCCGTTCACCAACGAAACGTGAAAGCTATCCAGCTCCACGCGAGCGTTGAAATGCTCCTGAAGCTTCTGGACGATCAAGGCGCGGAGGAATGGCTCGGCGCGGCGCAGGGCAATTGAGATCGCGACGCCCAGCGCCACCAGCGCGACCAACAGGCCGCCGGCGAGCCACTTCAGCCAGCGAAATCTGCTCCGCGACCTGGAACGCCCCGCCTTCACGCCCAATCCTCGTATACTCACATTCTCGCAGCCTTTACGGCGGTCAAGCGCCTGTCTCGTTTGACGTTTTCGCGCGCGGAACCGAACAAGCAGCCGCGATTTGCTGGAAAGCCGCGGCGCGCCCAACCCTAATAGAGTGCAGATGCGGATTCTCGGGACTTGGTTCGAAGACGCTGCAGGGCGCCCGTTTTCGCGCCCGATCCTTCGGGCCCGAATCCACAGCGGGGTACCAGGAATCTAAGAGAGCGGTCGAATCGTGTTTTTCGCGCGAAAAATTCTCATTTGGAGTTGATGCCGTGCCCCTGAGCGCCATTGAAGCAGACGTCGTGAAGAAAGCCCCGCAGATCGAGGGGTTGATGCCCGCATTCCACAAGCGGTGGAGCGCGCGTTCATTTGCCGAGCGCGAAGTAAGCTCTGACGTGCTCAAGCAGGTCTTCGAGGCGGCGCGTTGGGCGGCTTCTTCGAACAACGAACAGCCGTGGCGGTTTATCGTAGGCCGCCGGGGTGACTCCACGTGGGAGAAAATCAATGCCTCCCTCTCACCGGGAAACAAGAGATGGGCGCGCAAGGCCCCCGTGCTGATGCTGGGCACTACCCTGGCCCGCTTCAGCAAGAATGGGGCGGAGAACCGGTATGCGCTCTACGATTTGGGAGGGGCCGTATCCTATCTGACCCTGCAGGCAGCGGCGCTGGGCCTGACGACACACCAGATGGCGGGATTCGACCACGAGAGCATGCGTGCGGCGTTTGCAATTCCCCCAGAGTACGTGCTGGGAGCGGCAATTGCTTTGGGATACCAGGGTGAGCCGGCGGCACTTGGCGATGAGGAACTGATCGTCCGGGAGACGACGCCACGCTCGCGCAAGCCGCTGGGCGAATTTGTGTTTTCCGCCTGGGGCCAGCCCGCGGAGCTGTGACGGCTCGCGGCGGACCGGCCTGGCCTGCCAGCCGCGCCAACCGAACTTCCGCGATAGAGTGAAGGTTGGAGCGACGCATCCATTGCGCAGGATAGTTATTACACGCAGAAAACCCTGGCCGCGAAAAACGGGCCACGCACCTATGGCGCGGGGGCGCAAAGGGCGGAAATGGCTCGGCCGCAGCGTCGCCATTTGTGTGGCCGCAGGCCTGGGGTTGCTCCTTTGGGCGGAGCTGGAACGCGCGCTGGCGCCGCGATCGAACACTTCGCTGGATCATTTTGACGCGCTCATTGTGCTGGGCAGCCCGGCGGACGATGATGGCGACCCAACCCCGATCCAGTTAGCGCGCGTCACTGAAGGGGTGCAAGAATACGAGCGCGGCGTGGCGCCGAGGATGATCCTGACCGGCGGAGCGACGCACGATCATTATGTCGAAGCGCAGGTGATGGCGCGCACCGCAGAGGCGCAGGGAATCCCCGCATCGGTGATTTTCGAGGATCCAGACGCGATGAACACGATCGAGAATGCCTGCAACTCCTTGCGCATCATGCGCAGTCATGGATGGAAGTCGGCCGAAGTGGTCTCAAGCGCAAGCCATTTGCCGCGCGCGGCATTGATCCTGAGCCGTCTGCCGCTCGAATGGCGCGTGCACGTAGCGCCGCCGCTGGGGCCCGAGCCGGCTGCTGCAAAGGCGTTTGACGCCGCGTTGGAGATCCTGAAAACCGCGCACTACCTGGTGTGGTCACGGCAGACGGAACCTTGCACTCTATAAGCTCCGGCTCACACGTCCAAGCCGCCTTCGAGTCTAAGAGGCAAATGCCGATGAGCCGCATTGTCCGCCCTCCGGGGGGTCCTGTAAGCTGTTGGGTGATGCATCTCCCTGTAAGGTTATCCACTTCTTTTGCTGTTCTTCTTGCTTTAAGTGTGTGCACGGCGGGCCGTCTCCAGGCCCAGGGTGACGCCGGTCAAAGCGCGTCGTCGCAGCAGTCCACAGTGCAGAGCCAAGGCTCTCAGGAACCCAGCTACGGCGTTTATCTCCCCGAGGATCCCCTGGCCAACGTGCGCTACAACAACCGTTACGAGGTGTCGCTGGGGTTCGCCTACGACCATATGAAGGCAGGTCCGACGCTGTTGCAGGGCGCGAACCTGGGCGGACTGGACGGGGACGCCTCTTATTGGCTCACGCGGCACTGGGGCCTGCAGGCTTCAGGCCGCGCCTATGTGGGCACAAGCGGTACCATACCCAACGACCTGAACGCGAACGGCGGCGATCTGGAAGGCCCGATGGTGAAGCAGTATTTCTTTGTGGGCGGCCTGGAGGGGCTGGGGCCGCACAACAAGCACGGGGATATGACCGCGCACCTCATGTTCGGCGGGGTCTACGGGAACTTCCAGAAGGACCTGCTGGGAAAGCAGGCCGGAGCGTTCGGTTTCTACTACAACCAGATCGCGCCGGCAGGGATTATCGGCGGCACCTTCGACTTGAACCGCTCGGAACATTGGGTCTTCCGCGTTACACCCGACGCGGTGATGACCCACTACACGTACCGCTACACACCGCCTTCTGCGGCCACCGTGTCCTTTGCGCAGTACGACGTGAACTTCGCGATTTCAGTGGGCCTGGAGTACAAGTTCACGAAGATCAAGCGCTCCACGAAGAAGGGCAACTGGGTTTCAGGCTGGTAAGGGGGCCGGAGATGGCAGGCCGGAGATGGCCCGCCCCCTTCGATGCCGCAGCGGTGAGCCGGCACAGCCAATCGCAGACGAGCGTAAAGCCTGCACGGCGCCTCCGGTAGGCGGCTCGGGGCGTCCCTATTTCATTCCCGGCCCGCCGGGGCGACTGCCAACTTGTTCGGGGCGTGTGGTATTCTCGCCCAGTTCGGCGGCTTCTGGGGAAAAATGCCGCCAGAAAGAATGCTGTTCCGGATAGCGGCACTCCCGCTGCGCCGGAGCCTGCGCAACCGCCGCTCATCGAGAGCCGGGACCATCAGAGATCATATGGACATGAAAGACACATTGGGAGTTTTGCTTGCCGGTGGGGCAGGAGAGCGGCTGTTTCCGCTGACGCGGGACCGCGCCAAACCGGCAGTCCCTTTCGGCGGGCATTACCGCATTATCGATATCACGCTTTCCAACTGCATCAATTCGGGTCTGCGGCGTGTATACGTCCTCACGCAGTACAAGGCGCTGTCGCTCAACCGTCATATCCGCGAGGGCTGGTCAGGCATTGTGGCGCAGGAACTGGGAGAGTTTTTCGAGTTGATGCCGCCCACGCAGCGCACCGGCCCCAACTGGTATATGGGGACGGCCGACGCGGTATACCAGAATATCTACTCCATTGGCAGCGAGCAGCCCAATCACGTCATCATTCTCGGCGGCGACCATATCTACAAAATGGATTACAGCCGGATGCTCGCCTACCACAATCAGACCAAGGCCGAGATCACCCTGGCTACGCTGCCGGTAGCGCCTGAAGAGGTCTCGCGGTTCGGCGTGGTCGAGGTGGGCCAGACGGGCGAAATACTCGGCTTCCAGGAGAAGCCGGGGTCCACCAGCTACCGCTCGCCATTCAACCCGAACGCCGTCGACGCATCGATGGGCATTTACATCTTCAACACCGAGACTCTGCTCAAGGCCCTGATTGCCGACGCCGACGACACAGACTCGAAGCACGATTTCGGCCACAACATCCTGCCCAAGCTGCTGGGGACGAAGAAGATGATGGCCTACAGCTTTGTGGACGAGAACAAGAAGGAAGCACTCTACTGGCGCGACGTGGGCACGCTGGACGCCTACTACGAAGCCAACATGGATCTGTGCTCGGTATCGCCGGTTTTCAATCTCTATGACAAAGACTGGCCCGTCCGCACGCGGGTGCGGCAGTATCCGCCTGCAAAATTTGTGTTTGGCGAGCCGGGGCGGTCGGGCATGGCCGTTAACTCGATCATCACCGCAGGGGTGATCATCTCCGGCGCGTCGGTGTACAACTCGGTGCTTTCGCAGGATGTGCGCGTCAACTCCTACTCCGACGTCGACGCGAGCATCATCTTTTCGCACGTGAACATCGGGCGGCATTGCCGCATCCGGCGGGCGATCATCGACCGCGACGTGCACATTCCTGAAGGCACAGTGATTGGCTACGACCCGGTAGAGGACAAACGGCGGTATTTTGTCACGCCGTCGGGGCTGACGATTGTGACGCGCGACGCATCGCTGTTCGAGAATCCCGTGGATCCGGAGTTTGGGAACCGGTACTGAGGCAGAGATTGGTGGTCAGCCGTCCGCTCCGTCGGCGGGAGTCGCCCGCGGCATCTCTCCGCCTTCGTATTCAAACTTGCGAAGATTCCTGAGACATTCAGTAAGAGCGCCCATCAAGGTCTCGGCCCATCCGCAGGGTTGAAACTTCATAGTTTTTTGATTCAATTCAATATCGGCCACGGCAAAGAACTTCATGTCGCTGGTTTTGGCAGTGGCGAATTCCTTCACGGTGATGCGTGCTTCGACTTCGCCGCCGCCATGTTTCTTCTTGACCGAGAAGAAATGCAGTTTGGCGAGACCCTCCGACGGATCCTTCTGAGTGAACTTCCAGTCTTCCACGTTGCGACCTCCCCTGCTGCCAAGTTTACGGTGGATGGGGGACTGATACGAAGCCCAATGGCGGTTTTTCAGCGGCTGGTCAGAAAGACCGGCGTTTGGCAGGTTCCATTCGCAGCGGAGCGCAAAGAATGCTCTGATGCGATGGCCCGCGGTCTTACGGCAACTGCGGTTGCTGCGACCGAAGCAGGCCGTCAACGATGTCGTGAACCTTCAAGAGCGGGACGGGGCGGCCGATGGTATCCGCGGATGACTGGCCGGCCCCATGCACCATCAGCATGGGCCGCGGGTCGAAGACGCCGCCATGCGAGGCGGCCCGGTCTTCCGCAGTCCAATGTCCAGAAGCCTTCCATAAGTAGGTGCGCCAGGAGTGGTCCCCGCAAACCACAATGCTCGTTTCAGGCCAACGGGGTGAGGCGTGCAAGGTCGTGAGTAACTCACCCAGGGTTTTGTCGGAGAGAGCCAGATTGTCGATGTAGGAGGTGTTACCGCTGGCGTCGAATTGCCCCGTCCTCCGATTGTAGAATCCCGGTGGATGCGGCAAGGGAAGGTGGAGAAAAACGAAGTCCAGTTGATTATTCTCCAGGGCCTGTTTCGCGCGGTCATTCAAATCCTCGTACACTTTCGCCTGATTATTCAACAATCGCTGGCGCAGCCGAGGATAAATCACAATAGCGTAGCGTATCCAGGTATCTTCGAGATCTCTCCAGAAGCCATCGCCCACAAGAAAGACCGCGGGCTGGAGGGCCTGGTAGGTCCAGTAACACTGGTCCAGGTAAGGAGCCAGCATCGAACAGTAGGGGTTATACCAGCCCACGACTCCGGTGGTCATTCCCAGTTGTTTGGCTTCGGCAAACGGCGTTTCCGGCGACAGAAAAGGTGTAGGTGGCTGCCCGTGAATGGTAAGGAGGACATGATTATCGCTTGTGTCGGATACGGCGCTGACCGGCTGGCCTTCGAGCAGCGAAGGGACGGCTGTTTCCGTCTGTTCGGTCACGGGTGCAACATTCGTGAAGACCGTGGAGACCTGGCGTAAGGCATCGAAGTTCGGCAGCTCCAACCCCGGGAAACGCTGGCCAAAGACCTGGTTGTACGAGAGCTCGTCCATGAGGATCCAAATTACGCGCGGGTGGGAGGCGGCAGGTTGCGGGTCCGCAGCCAAGCTGTTTTCGACCATGTTCGGGGCGGGGCGCCAAACGACGAGGCGAACCAGTTGCACGACGACGACGAGGCAAAAAGCGACCAGGCCGACGGCGAATGCGCGACGAACCTCTTCCACCCAGCGATAAGCGGCGGGCCAGAAGAGGCGCAGGGCCCAAATCAACAGGAGCGCCAGCACGAGAACGCGCAAAAAGTACTTATAGTTGTTGGAGTCCGTTTCATACAGAAAAATTCCCTCTACTGCCGCGGCTGCATACAGGGCAGGCAGGCAGGTTCTAATCAAGTCGCCGAGGCGAGTGTCCTCAATCCACTTGCAGAGCACTGCCACAATCAGGGTGACAACGGCCATGTTGACCAGCATTGCAAGGGCGAAGTCGGTCAGGGCCAGGGGGCTGTGCATTCGCATGGACCAGGACCGCAAGCTCGCGGTCTGGTACATGGGATAGAGAACGAGGGCAGCAATTCCGGCCCCGTTCAGCAATCGGCGCATGAGTGCTTTCATCGTTTGTGAAGTAGGCCAGGGCGTGCATGGTGGGGATCCCTGGACCCTCAAGTATAACCGGCGGAGCCGTTCCCATAAGATAAGTGCGGTTGGAAAACAGGTTCGAATCTGTTGCTTCGCAACGGCCGCTCGCTCTAAAAGCTGCTATGTCAAACGGAACCGCCAGGAGCGGTTGTGCGTACCAACGGTATGCAGTGTGTGGGTACATTAAGCTGGAGCATGGTACGGCTAGAGGCGCCGGGAGCCATGCGAGCCCCTGTTGTGGAGCGTACCCTCGCACGTGAGGAGCGGAGAAGCCTTCAGCCGCCGGAACCGAAGCGCACCGTTGGAGCCGCAACTGCAGCCGGCGCGGCCCACGTGGAGGTAAGACCGCTGGAGCAAGACTGGTCCCAAATCGTGCATCGCTGCATCGATGGCGACTCCAGCGCATGGGCTGAGATGGTCCGCACGCATCATCGCCGCGTGTATGGACTCTGCTATCGCTTTACGGGAAACGCGGCCGACGCCGAAGATCTCACCCAGGATGTGTTTCTCAAGATTTACTCGAATTTGCGCAGCTTTGATGCTTCGCGGGGCAGTTTGCCGGTGTGGATCACCACCATGACGCGCAACCTGCTGGTGGATAACTTCAGGCGCACGCGGAACCAGCGTGCTACCAGCTCGCTCGACGAGGGTTGGGAACAGACAGAGGAGCTGCGCCCGGCCGACCGGCTGACTGATGCAGGCCCCTCGCCGCATGAGGCGGCAGCAAGCAAAGAACTGGCCCGCATGGTTCAGGGCGCGCTCTGCCGGGTATCGGTGGAACTGCGCGAGGCAGTCATCCTGAGAGACCTGCAAGATCTTGATTACAAAGAGATAGCTCAGGTTCTGGGCATCCCTGAAGGGACCGTCAAGTCCCGTATCAGCCGCGGCCGGGCGGAACTGGCGCGGCTGCTGGAACGTAGTAAACGGGAGGTGATGTAGCCATGGCAGAGCGCACATATATTCCGGGCTCCCCGGCATGTGGCGAGTGGGAGACCCTGTTAGCGGATGCGCTGGACGGGCGTTTGAGGCCCGAAGACGAAGCCACGTTCACAGCGCACAAGGCCGTCTGCCCTGCCTGCGCGGCGCTGTTTGAGGAGGCGCGCAAAGGCCGTGAGTGGCTGGAGTTTCTCTCGCCGGAGCCGGAGGTTCCGGCCGGACTTCTGGACAAGATTCTGGCGCATACCGGACCGGGACAGTCGAAAGGCAGTGAATGGCCCATTGGGGGAGGAGCTTTGCCCGCGCCGGCTGGATCAGCCGCGATTCCTGCGTTTATCCCTCCCGTGTGGCAGCAACCCGGCTTTTTCGCACGCATGCGTGGCTCGGTGCAGCCGCGGCTGCTGATGACGTTCGCGATGGCGTTTTTCTCAGTAGCGGTCACTTTGAACCTGGCCGGTGTGCACTTGACGAGCGTGCGCGCGGCCAACCTGCGGCCCAGGGTGTTGCGCTCCTACATGGAGCGGCAACTCACCATGGCTTCAGTGCCCATCGTCCGCTATTACGACCACCTCCGTTTTGTGTACGAGGTTGAATCGCGAGTGCGCGAGTTGCGCGGCCAAACCGAAGAACGCGAGCCGCAGCGCAGGCCAGTTACGCCTGGTGAGACAAGAGGAGCCCCGGACCGGAATCCCGGCAGCAAGGATGGTGGATACCGCGTGGACCCTCAGCAGGAGCCCACTAACTCCGTGATGGGTCCCTGGGGAGAGCCGGCCGATGAATCAACGAGTGGAATTCAGGAAACATCCCTGACCTTTGACGGCAAGTCCACGCAGCCTGGCGGCGCCGCAATGGAGGCGCGGGAAAGGAGAACACCATGGACTGCGTAAACCACAGCGGCGTGAATGCGACCGCCTATTGCCAGCAATGCGGCAAGCCGCTCTGCTCAACCTGCGCGCGCACTGGCGCGGGAGGTCAGATTTTTTGCGAACCCTGCTGGACGACATGGCGCGGGACGCAGCCGCCGATCTATGCGCCTCCGCCCCCGGGGACGCCGAATCCCGGATTGGCAGCCTTCCTGGGGGTGATTCCCGGTGTAGGCGCCATGTACAACGGCCAGTTCGTCAAGGGGCTGGTGCATCTTTTGATCTTTGCGGTGCTGGTGAGCGCGAGCCATGAATTCTACGGGTTCGGGTGGCTTGTTTTCGGATGGATCTGCTACCAGGTTTTCGAAGCGTACTTTACCGCGAAGGCGCGCCGCGACGGCGAACCTTTGCCCGATCCGCTGGGCCTGAACGAAATCGGTAACCTGTTCACCTCGGGAACGCGCTCGCAGCCCGGCCCCCATGCGGGCGTCGCGGGGCAAACGCAGGCTGGCGCGGATCAGCAGCCAAGCCAGGATGCGAATCAAGCGCCCGGCGCGTCTGCGTACCAAGCTGCGGAGCCAGGGCCGTACGGACAGCCCACGCAGGGGTCATCGGGACCCGGGTTTCTTCCCGTTCCGACCGTCCCTGCCCCGCCCCCGCCGGTCAACTGGAGGCGCCGGGAGCCAATCGGAGCCATTGTTCTGATTGCTCTTGGACTGCTGTTTCTTGTCGGTCGGCTGGACCTTCTGTCGCGCCGGCTGTTTGAGTTTGGCTGGCCGGTCCTGCTTATCGGGCTGGGTGTGTGGCTGATTGTGCGCCGCTTGCACGATACGCGGCAAAACTCGCAGCAAGATTCGCAGGGAGGGCCCCAATGAGCCGCTACATTCTGATTCGACGATTGTGGGCCCCGGCTTTTCTGCTGCTGGTAGGCGTTATGGCGCTTCTGGCACAGGCCAACATTCTCGGTTGGAGCCAGAGCTGGCCGCTGTTCCTCATTCTCGCCGGCGTTTTGATGCTGGCTGAGCGTGCGGTCCTGGCAGCGGAAGGTTATCCGCAAAATCCCGGCGCCGCAAACTCGGGATCGACTCATCCTGCCGCTGGTTCTGGCGGTCCGCAACCCGGCCAGAACCCGGGCTCGGCGATCGTTCCCTCTGAGCCGCGTGACTTCGGCGATCACGGAAGTGGAGCGCAGTCATGAGCACCGTACCTCCGAATAATCCTCCCGGCGGCATGCCGCCTCCCTACGACCCCAAAATGCAGTGGCGCGTCTATCGCGAGCAGCAGAAGGCTACATGGCGGGCACAGCGCGACGCATGGCGCGCGCAGCGCCAAGCCTTGAAAGCCAACTACTACGGCACATACGGGCCGCGCGTGCCCTCCGTCGTCGGCCCCGTGATCCTGGTGTGCGTCGGCGTGATCGCGCTGCTGGTGGTCACGGGCCATATCGAAGCCGGCTCGTTCTGGAGCTGGTACGGCCAATGGTGGCCGCTCCTGCTGATCGGCGCGGGCCTGGCGCTGCTGGCCGAGTGGACGCTCGACATGCGCCGGAAAACTCCCGTGCGCCGCAGCAGCAGCTTCGTCGGGATTCTGGTTTTGATTGCGTTCCTTGGCCTGTGCGCCGCGGGATGGAATCATATGCGGCCGTACGTAGGATCATGGGGCGGCGATGAAGGCTTTTTCAATTTCTTCGACATGCCGGAACATGACAGTGATCAGCCCGTGGACAACCGGCAGATTCCGGCCAATGCCGCGATTGAGATTCTGAATCCACGCGGCGACGTGAGCATTACGGCCAGCAATCAGCCGAACCTTGAAGTGCAGGCGCGCGACGTCGCCTATGCGAATTCCGACGCGGCCGCGCAAAAAATCTTCGACGCGGAGGCCGCGCAGGTAACGGTGAGCGGCAGCGCAGTGCTGATTCAATCGCAGAGCAACGCGCGAGGCAGAGTGAACCTGACCGTGACGGTTCCGCAGTCGGCGCATGTGACGGTGAACGCGGGATGGGACGACGTGACCGCAACCGGACTGGGCGCCGGGCTCGACATCACTGCGCGCGGCGACGTTCATTTGAGCTCGATCAGCGGCCCGATTGTGACGCACTTCATCAACGGCAGGCACGACGTGTTCGCCGCCCAGGATGTTCAGGGCGACCTGACCCTGGAGGGAAATGTGAACGATCTCACCTTGTCAAATATCAAGGGCGGGATCACGCAGAACGGTCATATCCCGGGTGACGTGTCGATGGAGAACATTGCCGGACCGGTGCACCTGCATACCCCAGTGACCACACTCGACGTTGCAGCGTTGCCGGGGGACCTTACCCTGAACGACGACGATCTGCGCATCACGGGGGCCAAGGGGCAGGTGCATGTGACGACGCATTCAAAGGACATTGATCTGAGCCAGATCGCCGGCGACACCTACGTGGAAGACCGCGACGGAACCATTCGCGTGGAAGCGGCGGGCGCCTACGGCGTGGAGGCCAAAAACGGCAAGGGGGACGTGGAGATCACCCTGCCTGAAGATGCCTCAGCGACGATAAGCGGCCACACCCACAATGGCGAAATCATCACCGACTTCGGACTGACGGTGAGCGGCGACGAGGACAAAACCGTAAGTGGGCGCATCGGCTCAGGTTCGGCGCGCGTGGTGCTCAGCACCGACGACGGCGACCTGCACATCAAGCGGGGTCCGGCGCTGGCTTCAACCGAGCCTGCGCCGCAACCCCCTGCCGGCGCGCGTCATCTGAAAAGCCCCGGATCGTCGCCGCCCCAGGCTGTGACACAATAAACGGCAACCCGCCTCAAAGCATCCAAACAGGCACAGGAGCACTGAATCTCCCGTGCCTGTTTCGCTTTTCTCCCCTCCGGATGTATGCTCCTGCGCAGGGGGCTCTCCCCAGGAGGTCAATCGCAGCCATGGTGCATGGGCCCGTCACAGTCATCACGGTAGAGCGGGAGTACGGTTCACATGGCGGAGAGTTTGCGCACGATCTGGCCGCGCGCCTGGGCTGGAGACTGCTCGATTCGGAGCTGGTGACGGGGGCAGCGCGCGTGGCAGGCGTCGATCCCAGGCACGCCGCCAAGCTCGACGAACGCCTCGATCCCTGGTATTACCGTTACGGCAAGATCTTCTGGCAGGATCCGGTTTACGCGCCCGCAACCACGGCCGAAGAAAAGATGCTGGATTCCGGGCGCATGATCGAGCTGATCCGGCAGCAGATTCTGGATGCCGCCAAACACGGCCACTGCGTGCTGGTGGGCCGTGGGTCAGCCTGCGCGCTCGCGGGCCGGCCGGGCTGCTTTCACGTTTTTGTTTACGCCACGGCCAGCGCCAAGAAGGAGTGGTTTGCGCGCGCATTTCCTGACCGCGCTGAGCAGGCGGAGCAGGACCTGGCGGCCTTCGATCGCCGCCGCGCCGCCGTCATCCGCAAGTTTTACCAGCAGGAGTGGTGCACCCGCGGGCTCTACCACATGCTGCTGAACTCGGCCATCGGCACCGAGGCCATGATCTCGGCGGCTATGTGCGCTGCCGGTCTTTGCGCGCCGGCGCCGGAAAGCGTGGCGAGGTAACAGGCTCACGCGGCCCCGGAAAAAACGTCTACAGACCAACGTTCGAGAATTCGCTTCGTCGACCTGGAACCAAGGCGGCAGCGGATTCGTTTCTTCTTCAGCGGGTGTAGCAGGCCCGCAAGTCTTACCTGATTCAAGATCCGCAGGTTAATTTCGTGGAGCAGACCCATGGGCGACGTTTGGAATGATGTCAAGCATGCCTTGCATCTTTTTGTGAAAAGCCCAGGGTTCACACTGGCGGCGGTGCTGGCGCTGGCCCTGGGGATTGGGGCCAACACCGCGGTTTTCACGGTTGTGAATGCGGTGCTGCTGAAGCCGCTGGGCTATCCGGACGCAGACCGGATTGTGGCCGTAGAGATGAGCGGCGCGGAGGGCAGCCAGCGTGCCGCTTCGATCACCAAATTCCACGTGTACCAGCAGCAGACCAGCATCTTCAGCGACGTAGCGGCGTACGATTTTGCCGGACCGGGCTTCAACATTACCGGCGGACGGCCCGAACTGGTCCATGGCATTCACGTGAGCGAGGCGTATTTCCGCGTATTTGGGGCGCCGATGGCGCTGGGCCGGACGTTTACGCGGCAGGAAGATCTGCCCAACGGGGGAAACGTTGTGGTACTGAGCTACGGGCTGTGGCAGCGGCGGTTCGGCGGCAATCCCGCGGTGCTTGGGAGCGCACTGCCGCTGGGCGGCAAACCGTACACGATTATCGGTGTGACGGGAAGAGATTTTGCGCCGGACCCGGAAGCCGACCTGTGGGTGCCCTTTCAGTTTGAGCCCAATAGCACCAACCAGGGGCATTTTTTCATGGTGGCGGCGATGCTGAAGCCGGGAATCACGCTAGCGGCGGCGAATGCGCAGATGAAGCTGGCGCTGAACCAGTTTTTGCGGCTTTACGGCATCAAGAATCCTGGATTTGGATTTATGGTGGAGCCGCTGCGGGACTCGATTGTGAATGACGTGCGGAGATCGTTGCTGATCCTGGAGGGAGCGGTTGCGCTGGTGCTGCTGATTGCCTGCGCGAACGTGGCCAACCTGCTGCTGGTGCGAGCCACGGGGCGCAAGCGGGAGTTTGCCATCAGGACGGCGCTGGGAGCAAAGCGCGTGCGCATCGTGCGGCAATTGCTGACCGAGAGCGTGATGCTGGCCACGGCGAGCGGCTTGCTGGGGTCGGCGCTGGGGTTTGCCGGCGTGCGCGCGCTGCTGGCAGTGAGCCCGGCGGGCTTGCCGCGTGTGGGCGAAGACGGCGCGGCGATAGGCGTGGACTGGCGCGTGCTGGGATTCACGCTGGCGGTTTCAGCGCTGACCGGCATCGTGTTTGGACTTTTCCCGGCGTTCACGGCATCGCGGACGGACCTGACATCGTCGCTGAAGGAAAGCGGCAACCGGTCGGGAACGGGATTCCGGCAGGGCAGGGCGCGGTCGGCGCTGGTCGTCGGCGAGTTGTCACTGGCGCTGGTGCTTCTGGTGGGTGCAGCGTTGCTGATCAGAACGTTTGCGGCGCTGCATGCTGTGAACCCGGGCTTCGATACGCACCACGTAATCACGATGGAGATGTCGTTGACGGGCGACCGCTACGAGAAGACGGCGGGCGTGGCGCAACTCTCGCGCGATGGGCGGGAACGGTTGGATGCCATACCCGGCGTGGAGGAGTCGGCGTTTACGTGCTGCCTGCCGATCGAGGGGCAGTTCGGGTTGCCGTTCGTAATTGTGGGCCGTCCCGTGGATCCTGCGAAAGGAGAGCCCGGCGCCGGCTGGATGAGCGCATCGCCGGACTACTACAAGCTGTTTCGGATTCCGGTTCTGCGCGGGCGGGAGTTCACCAACAGCGACACCGGATCGGCGCCGGCGGTGATGCTCATCAACGAGGCGCTGGCGAAGCAGTATTTCCCCAATCAGAATCCCGTGGGCCAGCAGATTTATGTGGGCAAAGGAATGGGGCCGCCGTTTGAAGAGCCGGCGCGGCAGATTGTGGGGGTGGTGGGCAACACGCACGACGGCGGATTGGGCCGTGACCCTGGCCCGCTGATGATCGTGCCCGACGCGCAGGTGCTCGATGCCATGACGAAGTTGAATGCGAATATCGTGCCCTTGCGCTGGGTGGTGCGAACCAGGGGCGACCCGCAAGGGCTGGTGCCGCAGATTACCGAGCAACTGCGGCAGGCGAGCGGAGGGTTCCCGGTGGCCCATATCCGCACCATGGATGAAATGGTGGCGCGATCCACAGCGCGCGAGAACTTTAACATGATTCTGCTGACGACGTTCGGTGCGGTGGCGCTCTTGCTGGCGGCGATCGGGGTTTACGGCCTGATGGCGTATTCAGTTGAGCAGCGTACACAGGAGATGGGAATTCGCATGGCGCTGGGCGCAGATCGCCCGGCGATCCGCAGGATGGTGGTATGGCACGGTATGAGGCTGGCGCTGATTGGAATCGTCCTTGGCATTGGCGCGGCCTTCGGCCTGACGCGATTTCTTTCCAGCCTGCTGTTCGGCGTGAAGAGCTGGGATCCGGCTGTGTTCATTGCTGCGCCATTGACTCTGACGACAGTGGCTCTTTTTGCAGTATGGCTACCGGCAACACGGGCATCGAAGCTGAATCCGACGGAGGCGCTACGGGTGGAATAGGCGCCGAAGCCGCCGGCGCTAATCACGCTTGAATTCGGGCAACACGCGCGCCGATGCGCGTAAAGACCTCCCACGGAATCGTGGCCGATGCGTCTGCCAGGTCGAAAGCGGAGATTGCGTCATTGCCCTGCGCGCCCAGCAGCACGACCTCGTCACCGGCCTGCACGCCGGCAATCTCCGTCACATCCAGGACCGTCTGATCCATGCTGATGCGCCCAACAATCGGCGCACGCTCGCCGTGCACCAGCACGCTGAAACGGTTACCGAGGCAGCGGTCGAGCCCGTCGGCGTAGCCGGCCGCAACCAACGCCAGGCGCATCGGCTCGGCAGCCACAAAGGTTCCGTTGTAACCCACCGTAGCTCCTGCAGGAACCGTATGCACGCCGACGATCCGGGCCTTCCACGCGAGGACGGGTTTGAGCGCGGCGCGTGCCTGGAGCAGCGATGCCGGCTCTTCTCCCGGCGCAAAGGCCGGGTCGAATCGCGGCACAAGTCCATAGAGTGCGAGGCCGGGGCGGAGCAGAGCCTTCATTCCATGGCGGGCGGCCAGTTCTGCAATGGCGCGCGCCTGCCCCGCAAGCAGTGCAGCAGAGTTGCCCACGTTCAGCCACTCCGCAAATAAACCCGCCGCCGAAATACGGCCCATTGCGTCGTCGAGCCGCGTCAGCTGCTCTTCGGTCACGCGTTCATCAGCCTCGTCGGCGGCGAAGAGGTGGGTCATTACGCCCTCAAGCCGCAGAGGCGACCCCGGACCGAAGTGCGCGAACACCGCGCCCAGCGCGCTGGGAGAGACGCCCTGGCGGCTCATTCCGGTATCGATTTCAAGGTGTACGGGCAACGAACTCGCGCGCGCTCCCGCCGCACGAGCGGCGCCTACCAGGTCATCCAGTTGCCACGATTCCCATGCCACGGGCGTCAGCCGGTAGTCGACAGCAGCGCCGGCCTGGCCGGGAAAAACTCCGCCAATCGCCAGCACGCGCGCATCGGGGCACAACGCGCGCGCCACGATTCCTTCTTCCACGCTGGTGACGCCCAGCCAATGCGCTCCGGCGCGCACCACCGCAGGTGCGCAAAGCGCCAACGAGTGGCCGTAGGCGTTCGCTTTGACGATGGCCAGCAATTCCGCATGGGGCGCGGCGAGGCCTGCGAGAAAGCGGTAGTTCTCTTCGAGATCGCGGATGCGGATCTCAGCCCAGCAGGGGCGTGTTGGCATGGGGATTGGCAAAGAACAGTTTACGGCAGCCAGTTTGCTAGGGGATGAGCGCGAAGGCAACGACCGTCTCGAACTCCGCTCCGGTCTCACGCACCAGCTCCGCTTCGAGATCGTGCGGGACGGGCATCTCGCAGGTAGCGACTTGTTCCGGCGTGGCGCCGATAAAGCACAACTCGCAGTGGCCCAGACCTTCGGCGCCGTCTTTGCCGGAGGCGCGGACGGGCGGACCGAAGACGCGGCAGGTCATGGGCCGCCGCGCATACACGTCGCAGCGGCCAGTCGCGGGATCGAGTGCAGGGCAAGGCGCGTCATCGGCGAAGTTCTCGAATCGGCGCTGGTCGGCAGACGATGTACCAAGAATGCCGGTCGTCCGATCGCCAGGAAACTCCGGTCCATGCTCAGTAAGCCAGGCGCGTGCGCGGCGCTCGAGCTCGGCGGCGAGGGCGGGATTTGACGAGCGGAGATCTTTCATCCCGGCGCGCAGGCGGGCGGAGTCGAGTGCGTTGATGGCGAAGGCCCCGTGGCAGCATTGCGTGCAGCCGATACGGCAGACGAGAAACGTGCCGGCGCGCCGCGTGGCATCGGCCAGCGCGGCATCGACGATCTGGATGAGCTCGGCGTCGCGCGCGGGGAGCGGCATGAAGGCAAGCATACAGCAAGAACATCGAAGCCATGTGCTCTCTCAGCAGATTTGGAGCGTTGACCTCGGCGCGAAGAGTTCATCATGCCGGTTTCGGCTCGCGCGCCCCGTGGCGTATAGTCATTGCGGAGGAAGTCCCCGCTTGAAACTACTATTTTCGTTCCTCGGCTCTCTCGCACTCGTGTGTTCGGCGGCATCCGCGGCGCAAGCGCAGCAAGCCCATTTGCTGGTGGCGCAAAAAGGTGACCGCAGCCTGGCCATTGTCGATCCCGCTCAAGCGAAAGTGATCGCCGATGTCGCCGAGAACGGCATCACAGGTCATGAGGTCGCCGGCTCGCCCGACGGACGTCTGGCCTTTGTGCCTATCTATGGCAACTCCGGCGTGGGCAGGCCCGGAACCGACGGCAAGAACATCGTGGTCATCGATGTGGCCGCGCACAAGATCGTCGGCAATATTCAGTTCGATCACGGCGTGCGTCCCCACTGCGCAGTTTTCGGGCCCACCGACGGCCTTCTCTACGTGACCACCGAACTCGATAAGACGGTCACGATCATCGACCCGAAAACGCTGAAGATCGTCGGCGCCATTCCCACCGGGCAGCCGGAAAGCCACATGCTCGCGCTCTCGCACGACGGGCGGCGCGGCTACACGGCCAACGTGGGACCGGGCACAGTGTCGGTGCTGGACATCAAGGCGCGCAAAACGCTGGCCGTGATTCCCGTTTCCGGCAACACGCAGCGTATCGCCATCTCCAACGACGACCGCTGGGTTTTTACCGCGGATCAGACCGCACCGCGCATGGCGGTGATCGACACGACGACCAACTCGCTGAAGACCTGGGTGAAGCTCGACGGCCTGGGCTACGGCAGCGCGCCCACCGCCGACGGCCGCTGGCTGCTGATGCCGATACCGGACGAAAACGAAGTCGATGTGATCGATTTGCAGACCATGACCGTGGCAAGGACGGTTGCGGTAGGCAAGAATCCGCAGGAGGTTCTGGTGCGCCCTGACGGAAAATTCGCCTACGTTTCGTGCATAAGCAGCAACCAGGTGGCCGAAATCGACTTGGGCACGTGGAAGGTGACGCGCATGATCGCCACCGGCAGCGGGACCGACGGCCTGAGCTGGGCGCGGTAAGGCAGGGATTAGGGAACAGGGAAGAGAA
>JASHQH010000338.1 GCA_030037635.1 Acidobacteriaceae bacterium | reverse complement strand
TAAAGACGGGGAACTAGGGAGCAATGGAGCGAGAAGACAGGGAGCAGAAGACCCCTTGTGGCGGCGACGATTTAGTAAAAGCCAAGAGCTGGCAGCCAGGAGCTGATTTTTGAAGTCGGTCGAAGAAATCAAATCGGCCATTGAAGCGGCCGTTCCCGGCGCGGGCGTGGAGTTTGTGCCCAACCCCGGCCCTGCTGTGCAGCACTCGCTGCGCATGGCGCCGCAGAGCGCTGTCGCGGTGGCGAAATTTCTGCGCGACGACGCCGGCCTGGCCTTCGATTTCCTCTCCAACGTCACCGGCGTCGACTGGCCCGACAAGGAGATCGCGGAGAAAGTTAAAGTAACACGTAAAGTGACGAAGACGGCCGAAGGAGTGGAGCAACAAGTGGAAGAGACCGTGGAAGAAACGCACAAGCACCTCGAGCCGGGCTTTCTTGAAGTGGTCTATCACCTCTACTCGGTGGCCCAGCGGCACGGCCCGCTGGTTCTGCGCATGCGCACGGTGAATCGCACCGACCAGGTGGAGCTGCCTTCGCTTACGCCCATCTGGCGCTCGGCCGAATTCCAGGAGCGCGAGGTTTTCGATCTCTACGGCGTCATCTTCACCGGCCATCCTGACCTGCGCCGCATCCTCATGTGGGACGGGTTCAAGGACCACCCCATGCGCAAGGACTACGTTGAGCCGGACGACTTTGAGTACGAGCCCACGGCGCACGACGAGGTGCTGCGGCGGGCGCAAGAGCACAAAAACAGGGAACAGGCAACAGGGAACGGGGAACAGGAGTCCGCCGGCGCATGAGCATTGCGGAAACCAAACCGGAGAGAGCCGACGGCTGGAACCGCCCGCCCGTCACCGCGCCGGACGGCGATGGCGAGCTGCTCGAAGTCTCCATGGGCCCGCACCACCCCTCGACCCACGGCGTTTTTCGCATGGATGTGACGCTTGATGGCGAGCGTGTTGTGCGCCTCAAGCCCGGGTTCGGCTATCTGCACCGCAACCACGAGAAGATCGCCGAAGGAGCGGCCTACCTGGCGTCGATGCCCTACACCGACCGCCTCGACTATTTCTGCTCGCTCACCAATAACTGGGCCTACGCGCTGGCCGTGGAGAAACTCGCCGGCCAGGAGGTGCCCGAGCGCGCCCAATACATTCGCGTCCTCCTCGCCGAGCTGACCCGCATTCAGAACCACGCGTCATCCATCGGTTTCCTGGCCCAGGAGATGGGCGCCAGCGGCACGCCGCTGATGTATGCTTTCCGCGAACGCGAAAAAATCCTCGACCTTTTCGAATCGCTCACCGGCTCGCGCATGATGTGCAACTACATGCGCTTCGGCGGCTGCCGCGTGGACGTCTCCAGCGATTGGCTCGATGCCACGAGCAAGGTTGTCGCCGCTCTGCCGGAATTTGCCGACGAGTTCGAAGCCCTGCTCACCTCGAACGAGATTCTCATGGCGCGTTGTCAGGGCGTCGGCGTGCTCAAGCCCGACCTCGCTGTGAACGCCGGCGTCAGCGGCCCCATGCTGCGCGCATCCGGTGTGAATTACGACATCCGCAAGGTCGATCACTACGGCATTTACGATCGCTTCAAGTTCCGCGTGCCGCTGGGCGATCACGGCGACATCTACGACCGTTACATGGTGCGCGTGCTTGAGATGCGCGAGTCCATCGCCATCGTGGCGCAGGCTGTGCGCGACATTCCCGCCGGCCCCATCATGGATGCGAAGGCGAAAATTCGCGGTTTTCGGCCCAAACCCGGCGAAGCCTACGGCCGCATCGAGGGGCCCAAGGGCGAACTGGGCTTTTACCTCATCAGCGACGGCGGGCCCAATCCTTATCGCTATCGCGTGCGCCCGCCCAGCCTGATCAACCTGACAGTTTTGGAAGACATGTGCCTGGGCCACAATGTCGCCGATGCCGTCCTGATCCTGGGCAGCGTGGATATTGTCTTGGGCGAAGTGGACAGATGAAGCAGGGAACAGGGAACAAGGGAACGTAGGACCGGGAAAGTCGCTGAAAGCTGATTTTTGGAGGGATGTTTTGTTAGGCGAGGGAATCCTGAAAGGGATGCTGGAGACGGCCAGGAATTTTTTTGGCAGCTATGTCTCCAAAGAACGCCTCACGACGGTCGAGTATCCAGAAAAACGGATTCCGGCCTTCGCGAACGCGCGCGTCTTTCCGTTCCTCGTTTACGACGGCTCCGACTCGCTGGGCGGCATGCGCTGCGTGGCCTGCCAGATCTGCGAGAAAGAGTGCCCGCCCAAGTGCATTTACATTGAGAAAAGCAAAGACAAGAAACCCGATTACGTGGGCAAGCCGCAGTTTTATCCCGCCCGCTTCGACATCGATATTTCCGTCTGCATGAGCTGCCAGATCTGCGTTGAAGTCTGCCCCTTCGAAGCCATTAAGATGGACACGGAATTTGAGCTGGCTACTGACGACCGCTTCGGCGGCCTGCTTTACGATCGCGAGCAACTGGCCAAATCAAACGAATATTACCATTCGATTCATCCCGCCGAAGCCAACGAAGTGGACGCGCGCCTGGCGGAAGAAAAAGCCAAAGTCGAAGCCAGAGCCAAGGCCGCTGCCCAAGCAGCCGCGGCCAAAACTGCGCCAGGTTCAAGCGAAACGCCGGGAGGTGGTAGCTAGCTTATGACTACGACTCCGGCCTCAGTGACTGCCGACCAGATTTTTATCCTGCTTCGCGATTGGCTGGCAGGATTTCTGCCCGCCGGGCTGCGTACCGCGGCTGATGTCGTGCTCGGCGTCATCGCCATCGTTGCCGTTTTTCCCGCCCTCTTTGCGCTCACCACGGTCTTTGAGCGCAAGGGGCTGGGCCGCATGCAAAATCGCCTCGGCCCCAATCGCGTGGGCCCCTACGGCCTCTTTCAACCCATCGCCGACGGCATCAAGGCCCTCATCAAGGAAGACGTCGTGCCGCTTCGCGCCGACACCGTGGTGCACTTTCTGGCGCCGCTCACGCTGGTGGTTGCGGTGTTCATGGAGTTTGCCGTGCTGCCCATGGGCCGCAACATGGCACTGGTCGACATGGACGCAGGCCTGCTGTTCTTCTTCGCCATGAGCGCCTCCACTGAGCTTTCGGTCTTCATGGCCGGGTGGTCAAGCCGCAACAAATACTCGCTGCTGGGCGCCATGCGCGCCATCGCGCAGATGATCAGCTATGAAGTCGTGCTGGTGCTTTCCAGCATCTCCGTGGTCATGATCGCCGGCTCGCTCAAGCTGACCAAAATCGTCGCCGAGCAGAATCAGTACTCCGGCCAGTTTCCCCACTGGTACGTCTTCACGCCCTGGGGAGTGGCCGCCGCTTTGATGTACGCCATCGCCGCTACGGCTGAAACCAACCGCTCGCCTTTCGATCTTCCCGAAGGCGAGTCGGAACTGGTCGCCGGCTACCACACCGAATACTCGGGCTTCAAATTCGCGCTCTTTTTTCTCGGCGAATATCTCGCCATGTTTGCCATCTCCGGCCTGGGCGTCACACTTTTTCTCGGGGGATGGTCGGCGCCGCTTCAGTCGCTCAACGTGATCCCGTCGTGGGTCTGGTTTTTCGCGAAAGTCATGCTCTGCATCTTCGTTTTCATCTGGGTGCGCGGCACCGTGCCTCGCCTGCGCCAGGATCAACTGATGAACTTCGCCTGGAAGTTCGTGCTGCCCTTTACGCTGCTTGACCTGGTGGTGACGGCGCTGTGGCGCTTCATGGGCCAGGGCTGGCTGCGCTGGATTGTCTGCACGCTCATTCTGGCCGCAGCCTACGTTCTCATGGGCCGCTTCGGCCTGCGCGAGGAGCGCATGGGCCGCAGGAGCTACCGCTATGCTGAATAAAAGCAGGGAGCGAGGGAGCGCCTGATGAGTCCCGTTTTTTACATCCTCGCCGCGATTACCCTGGCCGGAGGCCTGGCCGCCGTCGTGCTCAAGCGCCTGGTTCACTGCGCGCTGGCCGTCACCGCAGCCTTCGCCGGTTTGGCCCTGCTTTATCTCCAGCTCGATGCGCAGTTCGTGGCTTTCGCGCAGATCCTTGTCTACATCGGCGCCGTCGCCATCCTTATTGTCTTCGCCATTCTGCTTACGCGCGGCTCCGACCTTCCCAAGGAAGGCGTTTTCAGCCGCACCTGGTTCGTCGGCCTGGTGATTGCCGCAGCCGTTTTTGCCGTGCTGGCCTGGACGGTCGTGCAGAGCCTGCGCGGCGTGCCGCAGCAAACCGCCGTGCCCGCCGTTGCCGTGCGCGATATCGGCAACATGCTTGTCGGCCGCTACGTGCTGCCGCTCGAAATCGTCGCCCTGCTGCTTACCGCAGCCACCATCGGCGCGGTCATTGCCGCCATGCATCAGAAGGAGGGGCGGCAATGAACGGATTCGCGTCGCCCCTCGCCGGCTATCTGCTGGTCGCCGCCCTGCTCTTCGCAATCGGGCTGG
This sequence comes from Acidobacteriaceae bacterium, assembly GCA_030037635.1. Lineage (GTDB taxonomy): Bacteria > Acidobacteriota > Terriglobia > Terriglobales > Acidobacteriaceae > Telmatobacter. The sequence goes on along the minus strand of JASHQH010000338.1, from coordinate 1,905 downwards.
CCGGCGCGCTCACCCGCCGCAACGCCATCCTCGTCCTCATCGGCATCGAGCTCATGTTGAACGCCGCCAACCTCAATCTCATCGCTTTCTGGCGCTTCGGCCCGCATCCCGAGGCGCTTACCGGCATGATGTTCGCCATCTTCTCCATCGCCGTGGCCGCGGCCGAAGCCGCCGTCGGTCTGGGCCTTGTTATTTCAATCTATCGCCACACCCACACCGCCGAACTCGACAAGATCAACAGGCTGAAGGGGTGAAAGTTTGATCCTGGAAGTCACTCCGCAATCCGGTGCCTCGCCGATCGCAGGGATCCTGTGGATTATCCCTGCCGCGCCCATCGTCGCCTCCGGCATCATCGCGTTTCTCAAACAGCCGCGCCGCAAAGCATCCGCTGCTCTGGCCATCGGATCACTTTCGCTCTCCCTGCTGCTCTCGCTCATCGCCTTCGCTCACGTTCTGGCCGGATGGGCGCGCGGAGCCGTGGTGCGCGAAATCGTCAGCTTCACCTGGTTTCACTTCGGCTCGGCCCGCGTCGCCCTCGGCTGGCTGCTCGACCCGCTCGCCGCCGTCATGCTGGTGATGGTCAGCTTCGTCGGCCTGCTCATCTTTATTTATTCCGTGGCCTACATGGCCCACGACGAAAACTTCACCCGCTTCTTCTGCTTCATGTCGCTCTTTGCGGGAGCCATGCTGGGCGTGGTCATTTCCAACAGCCTGCTTCTGTTCTTCATGTGCTGGGAGATCGTCGGCCTCACCTCCTATCTGCTCATCGGCTTCTGGTATCAAAAACCCTCCGCGGCGGCCGCCGCGAAAAAAGCTTTCATCACCACCCGCGTCGGCGACATTTTCTTTCTCCTCGGCATCGTGTGGCTCTTCTCGCAGACCGGCACGCTGTTGCTTTATGACCACGGCGTGGGCTCGCTGGAAGGATTCAAGCTGGCCAACCTGCTTGCCGCACCTGCCGGCCTGGGCTTGAGCGCCGCCGGCGCCATTGGCCTGCTCATCTTTGCCGGAGCGGTGGGCAAAAGCGGCCAGATTCCGCTGCACGTCTGGCTGCCCGATGCCATGGAAGGCCCCACGCCGGTCTCCGCGCTTATTCACGCGGCCACCATGGTTGCTGCGGGCGTCTACCTGGTTGCGCGCGTTTATCCGCTCATGTCCATCGGCGCCGCGCCCGGCGGATCCACTGCCGCGCTCACCGTCATCACCTGGATTGGCGCGGTCACGGCCGTCTTCGCTGCGCTCATCGCCATCGCCCAGGACGACATCAAGCGCATCCTCGCCTACTCCACCGTCTCGCAGCTCGGCTACATGATGGCCGGCCTTGGCCTGGGCGGCGTGGCCGTGGGCATGTTTCACCTGATCACGCACGCGTTTTTCAAGGCGCTCTTGTTCCTCGGCGCCGGCTCGGTCATCCACGGCTGCCACGACGAGCAGGACATTCGCCGCATGGGCGGCCTGCGCGTCGATATGCCGCTCACCTTTTTCACCTACGGCATCGGCATGCTCGCGCTGTGCGGCTTTCCCATCTTTTTCTCCGGCTTCTGGTCGAAGGACGGCATTCTTGATGCCGCGTTCGTATGGAACCTGTCGAAAGGTCCGTTCGTTCTGCTCGTTTTTGGCGTGCTGCTCACCGCGTTCTACATGACGCGCCAGATTTGCTACGTGTTTTTGGGCTACTGGCGCGGGCACGGCACGGCGCATGAAAGCCCCGGCGTAATGACGCTGCCGCTGGCCATCCTGGCCTTCTTCGCCATGGCGCTGGGCCTTATCGGCACGCCCGCGTGGCCGTGGTTCCACGCTTTCCTTGATAACCATCCGGCCAAATTCGAATTCCACACCCTCTTGGAGCTCAGGCCGTTCCTCCTCATGACGGCGTCGTCAATCATCGTGATTGCCGGCATCGTG
>JASHQH010000337.1 GCA_030037635.1 Acidobacteriaceae bacterium | reverse complement strand
ATAATTCGCGTGGCAGAGGAGATTCAGGCCAGCGTCATTGTAATGGGCAAGTGTGGCCACACCATTCTGCAACGCTTGATGCTTGGATCGAATACAGGGCGCGTTCTCAAGTATGCGCGTTGCCCAGTCATGATTGTCCACTGATGAGGAATGAGATTGGCATTGAATATCGGACATTTATTGAACGAGCGAACAGGGCTGCTGTCAGCTGGAGCCATAGCATTCGTTGTCTCGTTCGTCAAAGCAAAAAGAGTTTTCAAAATGATCGGCCCCGGGGCCGGGAAAGCGGAATCATCATGTCTGAAATTGCAAAACTTCAAGCACTTGAAATCCTGGACTCACGTGGAAATCCCACGCTATCTGTCACTGTGACGCTGGCAAACGGTGTCACCGCAACGGCGAAGGTCCCTTCAGGCGCTTCGACCGGTAAACGCGAGGCGGTAGAACTTCGCGACGGCGACAAATCCCGCTACGGCGGCAAAGGGGTGCTAAGAGCGAAAGGGTATGTTGAAGGAGAAATTCAAAGCACCGTCCAGGGCTTCGATGCGAACGATCAGAAGGGGCTCGATAAGCGACTCTGCGATCTCGATGGGACGCCGAACAAGGGACGGCTGGGCGCTAATGCAATTCTGGGCGTATCGCTGGCGGTGGCTCATGCCGCCGCGAAAGATCATGGCCTTCCGCTTTACGCAACGATAGTCGACAAACCAGCAAATCTTCTCCCGACCCCTGGACTGAACGTTTTGAACGGGGGAAAACACGCCGACAGCAACGTGGATTTTCAGGAATTCATGATCTCTCCGGTGGGCCTCCCGTCATTCAGCGAAGCGCTACGTGCGTCTGCCGAGACCTTCCATGCACTGCAGGCGGTCCTTCACAAGAGAGGCTACAGCGCTGGGGTTGGGGATGAAGGCGGGTTTGCCCCGCAATTGAAGTCGAATGAGGAGCCCGTCGAGCTGATTCTCGAAGCCATTCAGAAGGCAGGCTACAAACCGGGCAAGGACATCGTAATTATGCTCGACCCTGCGGCCAGCGAGTTTTTTGATGAGGGCAATTACATCTTTGCGAAATCGGACAAAAGCAAGAAGGCTCCGGCAGAGATGGTTGCTCTCTGGAAGAGCTGGCTCAAGAGGTACCCCGAGATCTGGTCAATCGAGGACGGTGTGGCCGAAGACGATCACGCGGGATGGACGCAGATCACGAAAGAGCTGGGCAATCAGATCCAACTTGTCGGCGACGATAACTTCGTCACGAACCCAGCACTCTTCTGCCAAGGGATAAAGGACGGCATTGCAAACGCGATTTTGATCAAGTTAAACCAGATTGGCACCGTGACCGAAACGCTCGAATGCATCCAGATGGCGCGGGATCACGGTTACGGCGCTGTCATCTCTCATCGCTCCGGAGAAACTGACGATACCAGCATTGCCGATCTCGCCGTTGCAGCAGGAATGGGCCAGATCAAGACCGGCTCTGCATGCCGCGGGGAACGGATCGCAAAGTATAACCGGTTGCTCGAAATCGAGCGCGAGCTGGGCAGCAAGGCTCGTTACGCCGGCGCGGGCATCTATGACCAATGGAAGAAACCGGTGAAGGCGTAAGTTCTCAATTGGGTCATTGACTCCTCCAAGGGAATACCTGGGGGAGTCAAGCCCGAGATTCAATCGATGAACACGGAATCGCACCAGTACGGAGAACTCAGCGATGCCCAGCGCCGGCGCCTCGCCGTGACTTGCTCGTACATCGACAAGCTGTTGTGCGAGGTAGAACAGATCCTTCATGAAACGGAATCGGTCTCACCGTTTCCCCGCCATGTTGTCGATGTTACTCCGGCGCAGACGCGCGTATTGGAAGATCATATCCGCCGTATCCGCGAACAGCTTCTCCGCGCTCTCGCCTGGCAGAACATTACGCCCGACCCGCCCGAAATCCCGGCAACGCGGGCCGCGCTCACGCACCTTGCCTTTGTCGATATCGCGATTGAAGAGCTGAAGCCCAGCTACATGCGTGGTTCGGGCGCCGTCACGGACGACGTAGCCGCGGAGCTCAACGGCGTCGTTCACGAGCTTCGTTCCGTTGCTCAGAGCATGGAGCGCTACCTGCGCCAGGAACTGGGAACCAATCTGGAATCCCGCCTGAAGAGGCTGGAGCGCTCAGGCCACGACGTGAGACTTTTGCAGGTGATCGAGACGGTGGTCACACGTCACGGCCTAGTCGAATTCCGCTCGCGCATCGCCTCGCTTGCGTCGCGATTCGAAGACAACAATCTTGAAGTGGCTTTGTTCGGCCGGGTCAGCAGCGGAAAGTCTTCATTGCTGAATGCGCTGCTGGACACAGACGTTTTGCCGGTCGGAGTTAACCCCATCACCGCAGTTCCAACACGGCTTCGTTACGGCTCATCGCTTCGTGCAGAGATCGCTTATGCGAGTGGCCGCAACGACGAAGTATCGATCGACGAGTTTCGCCAGCTCGTGAGCGAAGATGGCAATCCCGGTAATCAGCGCAACGTGACGCGCGCGGTGGTCGAGATTCCTTCGGCTCGGTTGAACCAGGGCATCGTGCTTGTGGACACACCCGGACTCGGTTCCCTTGCGCGGCGGGGCGCCGCGGAAACAATGGCCTACCTTCCGGCCTGCGATCTTGCAGTCTTACTGATCGATGCGGGCTCGGCTTTGAATGATGAAGACCTTGGGACTCTGCGTCTTCTCTATGAAGGTGGAATTCCAGCGATTGTCCTCTTGAGCAAGGCTGATCTGCTTCGCGAGCCTGACGTCCGCCGAGTTGGTCAATACATCGAGACGCAGATTCAGATTGAGCTGGGTCTTGAAGTGCATGTTCACCCCGTGAGTGCACTCTCGAATCACTCTGCCCTGCTGGACCGGCTCTTAGAGCATGAGTTGCTCCCTCGGTTCCACGAGGCTCGCAGCCTGCGCCAGGCATCTGCTGCGCGAAAGGTTGGAGCGTTGCGTGAGTCAGTGATTGCCGCGCTCGAAACTTTGCTCCAGCACGCGAAACGCGAATCGATCCCATCGAGCAACGGAAATGAGATAGAAGCGAAACTGCGTCACATCAGCGGTGAAATCGGGGAGCAGCGCACATATCTAGATCATGCCTTTCTTGAGCTTGGGGAGAGCCCGCAGAGCATTTTTGCCGAATTGGCGGAGATGACGGCAACCCGCGTCTGTTCAGGCACCAGCAAACGCATTGAGCCTTCCGAGCTCGTGGAATGGACGAGCGAGCTGATTCAAAGGCGAGTGGACCGCGCGCTGGCCAGGACGCGCGGAGCGTTGCGTGATGCGATTGGCGGCCTAAGGGAGACCGCAAGGGAAATGGCGAGATCCGATATGCCTTCAGAGGAAGAAGCGGAGCTTCTACTTCGCGACGCGCCGCGATTTGAGACTGCCTCCATTCAGTATCCGATTGGTGGAGCGCTTTGGAGCTGGCTCGGCCGCCGTGCCGCCACAGCACTTGCACGGCGCAGTCTTCGTGAAGTGCTCGGGGACTCTTTCAAAAGCGAACTCCACCGCTACGGTTTGGCACTTCGCCAATGGAGTGACCACGCTGCCCGGAGGATTGAAGCGCTTGTGAATTCGTACGCGGATGCATATCGTGCACAGCTCAATCGCATGCGCGACGTGCCGGCTGGCGGATCAGTATCGCCGGAGCTCGCAAACGACCTTTCGACGCTTTTGCAGTGGAACAGCGAAACTGCCGAAACGGCGCAGACAGAAGGCTGAACAAGGAGGATGGAAATTGGAGAAATACTTCTATATTGCGGTTGGAGGTTCGCTCGGTTCGATCGCCAGATACTGGGTGGGGGCAAATGTTTCCGGCCGCCTGGGCACCAGATTTCCCTACGGAACATTTGTCATCAATATCACCGCCTGTGCCCTTATCGGATTCACCCTGACTTATCTCGGCAGTCACTTTGAACTGAGTCCGGCGTGGCGCTTCCTCATCCCTGTGGGGTTCGTTGGCGCATACAGCACTTTCTCTACCTACGAATGGGAGACTCTTTCGACTCTGCGCTCGGGAGCTTTTATGCTGGCTGGGCTCTACTCTGTCGGAAGCCTCGTTTTGGGGCTCGTTGCCGTATGGGGCGGCTCCCTTCTTGCGGAGGTGTTCCGGTGAGAACACATCGTCAACTCGTTCTCTATCAATCGATTCTGCAGGTCCTGCACGAGCCTGGATGTCCACTCTGCAGGTTTCTCGAGGAGTACCAGGCAGCCAGACTGCAGAAACGATCGGAGTCAGAGACCCATCGCCTGTGTAATTTCCATGCGTGGGGCCTCGCCGCGGTTCAGGACGCACAGGCTGCCGCCCAGGCTTTTATCGGAATCCTGAGTCAGCCGGAGTTGAACGCGAATGGAACGCGAGCGTGCGATGTATGCAGTGAAGTCGCGGCAGAGGAGGAACTGCGCATCCGCGAGCTGGCCACCTGCCTTCACCGACCCGCTGTGGCTGATTGGCTGCGACAGGAAGCAGTTCTGTGCATCCCCCACGCGACCAGGCTCCGGCGTCAAGTGCCGCTCGCGCTCGCGTCCCGAATTGATGCCATCGTCCAGAATTATCGCCAGCAACTGAAGGAAGAGCTCGACCGGTTGCGCCATGAGCCCGGCATGGACCGGAGTGGCTGGGGGGCACTGGGAAGAGTTGCAGAGTTTCTCGTTTCCCAACGCGGAGTACGAATCTGAGGGAGGATAAATGCTGAAAGCGGGAAAAGCTCTCAAGGTTTCTATCTACGTCAGTGAAGGTTCCAAGCACCACGGCGTTCCGACGTATTCAAGCATTCTCGACTTTCTCTTCTACCGCGGCGTATCTGGCGCCACGGTTTTGAAGGGAATCGCCGGATTTGGCGCCGATCACCACATGCATACGGCGAGTATTGTCGAGATCTCGGACCACATGCCACTCAAGATCGAGTTCATCGAGACGCCCGAAAAGGTGAATGAGATTCTGGGCAAACTCGAAGAGCTTGCGGGGACGGGAATGATCGAGGTGCAGGAAACAATGGTTGCCAAACCGGCCCAGGTCTCAAAACAGAAAAAGGCAACACCCCCATCCCACGTGAAGATCGAAGGCAAGGCGAGATTGATGCGAATCTACATCGGCGAAGCGGACCGCTGGCGAAATAAGCAGCTGCATCAGGCTCTCGTCGAGGCCATGAGAGCCAACGATATTGCCGGTGTCACGGTATATCGCGGCATTCTCGGCTACGGAGCGCACCGCCGAATGCACAGGGATAAGCCGCTGCATCTCTCGCACGACTGCTCCATCATGCTCTCCGTCGTCGACACAGAGGCAAAGCTGCAAGCCTTCCTACCGCTTGTCGAGCAGATGGTTGAGGAAGGACTCGTGGTTTTGTCCGATGTGGACATTATCAAGTACTCTTATCGCCCGATTGAGGTTGATCAGGTGCCGGAACCGCAGCTTGCTGGGAACAAGCCGCCCGCATCGGAGGATTAACCATGAAAGAACAATTCCAGGCGCAGATGCTGAGAGTTCATTTTGGAGAAGGAGATAGGTGGCAGGGGAAACCGTTGCATGAAGCGATTCTGGCAAAGTGCCAGGAGTTGGGAATGGCAGGAGCGATCGTGTATCGCGGCATCGAGGGGTATGGCACGAGCACGAGAATCCGTCACGCGTCCCATTGGACGTTCTCGAGGGACGCTCCCATTATGTTGAGCATCATCGACTCGGAAGACCAGATCCGCAAGCTGATCCCTCATTTGGATGCGATGGTGGAAGAAGGCTTGATCGCCATGTCTCGCGTAGACGTGATCCGCTATTCGCGGGCTGCGGAAAAGGCGCACGGGACATCCTCTGAAAAGGCCCAATGAGTACTGATCCAGGAATTCGCGAAATGGGCGAATCGGAACGAGACCGGAGTGGGATTCCCAATAAGGCATCGATGTGTATGGACGGCGCCTCGCGTCTCTTAAGACTTGCCAACCTGGCCCAGGAACTCGCAGCTGATCCGGTCGCGGAAGAAGCGCGCGAGCTCGCCGCCAGGGTCGTCGAAGGGCGCTTTTACGTTGCTTGTATCGGCCAGTTTAAGCGAGGCAAATCCACCCTGCTGAACGCTCTCGTCGGCTATGAAGTGGTCCCAACCGGCTTTGTTCCGGTCACAGCGGTACCGACCGTGATTCGATTTGACGGCGAACTTCACGCGCGCATTCGCCTGCGCGACGGCTCCTGGCAGTCCATTGCAATGCAGGAGTTGAAAGAATACGTGACCGAAGAACGGAACCCAGAGAACAAGAAGGGCGTGGACGGCGCAGAAGTATTCGTGCCCAGCCCATTGCTATCTTCGGGCATGTGTTTTGTCGATACGCCCGGGTTGGGATCGGTCTTCACTGGCAATACGGCGACCACCCAGGCGTTCGTTCCCCACATTGATGCGGCATTGGTTGTCGTCGGAGCCGATCCCCCAATTGCGGGCGAGGAGTTAACACTGGTGGAAGCAGTCGGCAAACAGGTTCGGGATTTGATCGTGGTGATCAACAAAGCCGACCGCACCAGCGATCTTGAGCGCGCAGCGGCGGCGAAGTTCACACGCGAGATTCTGGAAGGGCGGCTGCATCGCCCAATGGGCGATGTGCTTGAGGTGAGCGCCGCCGAGCGAATGGAGAACCGCGGCCCTTTGCGGGACTGGGAAAAGCTTCTCGCGAATTTGCAGCACCTCGTTGACGACTCCGGTGCATTTCTGGTCAGTACAGCTTGTGACCGGGGGTTCGAGCGCTTGAGTGAACAACTGCTGGCTGTGATCAGCGAGGACCGCGATGCACTTCTGCGGCCTGTGGAAGAATCGGAACACCGCATCGAGCTTATGAAGGAAACCATCAGCGAGGCTGAGCGCTCCATGCGTGAATTGGGTTTTCTCTTCATGGCGGAACAGCATCGAATTTCAGACCTCTTCGGTGACAGGCATAAGCAGTTTTTCAGTTCGACATGGACCGAATCTGAGGCGGAATTCAATAAGGAGCTGCCTTCGGTTCCGCTTGGCTTTGGTCCGCACTATCGTCGCCGAGTCATGCATCTCGCCCAGGCGATTTCGCGCCGCGAGGTGAGGCCATGGCTGAAATCTGAGCAGCAGGAGGGTGAGCGCCAATACCGGGCCGTGGCTGTTCGATTTGTGGAGATGGGAAACAACTTTCTAAATAAACTCGCCGCCGCGGGCCTGAGCGAACTAACGCGAATGCCTCACGCGCTCGATCCGGAAAAGGGCTTCCGCATTCGTTCCAGGTTTACTTTCGAGGACTTCATCGGAACTGCGCAACCTCCATCGCCCCTGCGCTGGCTTGCCGACGTGGTGTTGCCGCTGGTTGGTGCGCGCAAGGCGATTACGAATGAGGCTCGAGAATTCCTGCGACATCTGCTGGAAGTGAATAGCGCACGGGTGCAAAACGATGTTCTCAACCGCATTCAGGAAAGCCGTGATCGCCTGGAAGTTGAGATTCGCAAGCTTCTGCACGAAATCAGCCGCGTTGCAGAACAGGCACTTGACCGGGCGCGAAAAGTGAAAGAAGAAGGAAGTCCGGCCGTCCAGTCGGCGCTTGAGCGGCTCAACCAGATGGAGCGGTGCGTCTCTTCCCTCGTCTGATCTGGTTCTGCCCGCTCTTAGCCAAGGCGGTACAGAAAGAGGATCAGAAGCAGGAACGCGAGCACGTAGGCGACGTAGGCATTGAGCCGGCCGTGGTGCATGCGTGCCAACGAATCCGCAATCCATCGCGCAGCCGAGCGAACAGGCCGGAGGAATAAGCGATCGACCACATGCCTTTCTTCGCGTTGGCGATGAATGGCAGTTCGGAAATGAACGGCCACGGTATGGCGCATATCTTCAGTAATGTTCGGCTGAAAAATTGCCTGAAGCACAACGCGCACGGGATTGGAGAAACCTGTTGCGGTGTAGGTCATCTGAGGCAGGAGGCGAGGAATGCCTCCCGCCCAGAGGGCACGCCGCGCGACCGAACGTTTGCGCGTGAGACGGGTGACAAAAAACCAGGCCAACAGAACGAGAATGGCAAGGGCGACCGAGCTGTAGGAAGGGGACATCGCGAATACTACCGGGTTTTGAACCTCACCGCGTAGCAGTACAACGAGCCCCCTGCCCGGAAGCAAGCCTTTACCCGATTGCGCCCCCAAGTTGTGAAAGTCCTGGAGAAACGGGGCTGGAAGCTGCCCATTTTGGGTCGTAGCAGTGAAAAATGGCGGGACGAGAGAGGTGGTGACACTGATTCCGGCGAGTGGCTCTACTGCCGGATTCAGCAGCGGAAGGATGTAGGTTGGGAGGATTCCGAGAAGCAGGCAAACAATGGCGAGGAAAGCAGGTGCAAATCCTGTTCCCTTGTGTTCACTCGGACGCGGTTTCCATGCGCCCCTGCGACGCCCAAGAAAGTTCATGGCATAAGCCTTGACGAAACACGTCACGGCTAACGCCGCTGTGAGCGCAAGAATCGCACCGCAGAGAGCAAAGACAATCCGCCATTAAACGCCGCCCGAAACGGGCCGGATGATGACTCCTGCAGACGCGCAGGGGTCTTTCTTTTGCTCCTGTGCCGCGACCGGAGAAGGGGCAAAATGGACAGTTATGTGGAACTCCCCATCGGTGATCAGGCGCCAGAGATCGTCACCGCCGTGGTCGAAATCCCTCAAGACAGCGTGAATAAGTACGAATACGATCCAAACCTGAACGTTTTCGTATTGGACCGGGTCTTGCACTCCCCGGTGCACTTCCCCGGCGACTACGGATTCATTCCCCAAACCAGGGCCCAGGACGGGGAGCCTCTCGACATTCTGATCCTCGGCGATACGCCCGTCTTTCCGGGCTGCCTGTACAGCGCTCGGCCAATCGGCCTATTCGAGATGCTCGATCAGGGTTCATGCGACGAGAAAATCGTGGCTTACGCAACGGGCAATCCCCGCTTCACCAATATCCGGAACTACACGGAAGTGCAACCGCATTTTCTGCTGGAAGTCGTGCACTTCTTCTCCGTGTACAAGGACTTGGAAGGCAAAAGAACCAAGGTATTGGGCCCGAAGGACCGGGAGGCTGCATATGACGTAATCCGTTCCAGCCATGAGCGATTTTCGAAAACGCACGGTGCGAAGTGAGGTTTCAGAAATGGCCGGCCTGGCAGTGAACAGCACCATCGATCCCCTGCAGTACGCTTCGGTCGTGGAGCGCACTGAGGAGATGGCGCGGCTGCAGGCTCAGGCGCAAAGAAGGAAGTCCATGCTGGTTTTTGGACCAGAAGCGGTGGGCAAGACGCGCCTGCTGCGGAACTTTGTCCAAACTCAACCGCTCGCCCTCTTTGTTGCCCAGGTCCAGTCTCCGCGCGAAATGCTAATGACCCTGATTGAGGAGCTTCGGCGCCTTGCGAAGCCTGGCGTCAACGTTCCCTCTGATTCGTCGACGCTGAGCACTGGATCGCTCAAGGGCCTGGCGCAGCGCGCTCTCGACCAACACCCATTTCTCCTGGCTCTTGATCACCTGGCGGCTCCGTCGCGTGTGGTTACAGGCCTCATCAAAGACCTCAATTACTTCGATCGAACTCCGGTAATCTTCGTCGCTCGCACACCGCACATGGAAGACATTGGCAATCTGCAGCCCATGTGCGCCGGCAAATCGGAGCGGCTGGAGTTGAAGGAGTTCTTGCCGCCCATCGCGCTGGAGTTCGCGAAGAGAGAAGTTCGCCGTACAGGACTGTGGGCCTCAAACCTCGATCATGTTTTGCACCAGCTGGTGGAGTGGAGCAACGGAAATCCCGGCAGCCTCGTGCATATGTTAAAGATGGCTGGCTCACTTCCCGCGCTACTACGCCGGGGATCAGATCAAGGTGCACGTCCTTTATCTCGATTACCGCATGGGGCGCAGAGACTAGGCAGGCTGAAACGCATCAAAGAAGGAACTCTACTTGCCATGGCGCACTGACATTGCGGTGGCCGGCGATCATCAGGAGCAATAGTTGCGACGCGCGACACTCCTCTTCGCTGGTCAGGTAGCGGCGTAGTGCATCGTGCCGAAGTGCATAACGCTGCGCATCTTCCCCGAGCCGTTCAAGAAACCGGGCGTGAGCGGCCAACAGAAGTTGCGTCGCCTGGCCCTTCCCGAGGGCTGAACTCGTCATGGCTAGATGAACGAGGCAACACGCTGGTACGCTTCCGGCTTGGGAATGTGCAATTTCACGGACTCGCTCTGCCGTCTGGGCTACAGCGTCTTTTTCCGCTTCGATACGCACCTGGCACACAGGGCAGGTCTCTTGGGATGCAGCCAGTCTTTGGATGCGATGGAGCATCGATATCAGCCCACCTGATGAGCCGGCGAGCTGTTGCAGTTCAGAGGACAATCGGTGAGCGAGCGCAGGATAAGAGGCGCATACGCCGTAGGGCGAGGAGATATTCTCGTATTGCCAGGTATGAAGAGGGCAAAATCCTCCTCTCTTTGCGTGGTCCTGCTGGGTTTCTCGATCGATCGTCAGCTGATACTGGTATTTGCTCAGGAACCGAAAAACGGCTTCGAGAATCTGCCCGCATGTCTGACAGCCGGTGCGCTTTTCGAGGGAAACGCCCGTGGGGTCGCCCACGCCGCCGCCTAAAGTGGCAATGGCTTCATTAGAATGTTCTTGTCTCGGCGCCCGAACCTCCAGAAGCCGCGCAAGAAGGCCGTCCAGAATCTGCCGGTGTTCCGGTGAATCCTCGCGGTTATGCTTTTGCGATAAGAAATTCAAAATCCGATTGTGGATATTGGCGAGAAAGGCTTCCGCTTTCTCCTCAGTCAGAAACCGGAATAACGTCTCTTCCAGCTGGCGAATGCCGCTAGACTCCACCAATTCGTCGTTCTTTGACTGTTTGCCCTCGAGCGCTTGTCGCGCTGAAACCGAGGAGACCTGCGGTTCCCTTGAGAAGGAGTACTGAGCAAGCCGTTCCCTCACAAACTCCAGCACCTGTTCTCTCTCGCCTGCGCTCACCGTGTCATGTTTGTTGACGATGACAATCAGGAAGCGATCGGCCTGCCGAATCCTGTAGAGAGCCCGATTTTCTTCCTCCGATAGCGGGCTATCGAAGCTTGTGATGAGAATGAAGGCATCTGCCTCAGGGAAGAATTTCTCGGTAGTTTCCGTGTTTTCTGAGATGGACGACCCAAGTCCCGGGCTGTCCACGAAGAACAATCCGCGGCGCAACAGTTCGACCGGCAGCTGAATCTCCGCAAATGCTACGCGCTTCACGTTTCCGGGATTGGATTGCTGAGTCACATACTCAGGCAACTGCGAGAGCTGTATCTCGCAAGGCCGCCCTGAATTCCGGAAGTTCAACACAACCTGAGGCCGACTGCCATATCGCACCGTCGTAATAACGGACGTGAGAGGAAGGATCCCCGTGGGTAGATACGGGTAGCCGAGGACCGCGTTGATCAAAGTCGATTTGCCGCGGCTAAAGCGGCCAACCAGCATTAAGTTGAAGCGATCATCTGCCAGGCGCGTCAACAGTTCACGCGACGCGGACTGCAGATCGGCGTCTTTTGTATCGATGGCCTGGGCCGACCGTACAATTTCAGCCATCGAGAACTTCGTCTGCTCGTACTGTTTCAAGTCCATCTAATCACGGCTCCTGATCCATGCGGCTCCCGAGAATGTGACAAACAATCCGCCAAAAGGGGGAGGACCAATTCGGCCTTTCACCGGCGCTTCTGTGTCGGGCTGCCAGCTTCGTCACAACTGGCTCGGCAAAAGCAAGATGTTCATCCAGCAATTCGATGACCTCCAACTCCTGCGCCCAATTCATTCTGGCTGACGATTCGATCAGTACCTCCAGGATCGATTCCGCCGCTGATTCTGGAGCAACGGCGAAGCCAATCCGCGCCGTGTGAATCACACAGTCCAGGTTTTCGTCGTGCAGGTATCCCCGAATTTCCGGCCAGTCGGCTTCGGAAATCCCAAACTCATTGAGGAGTTGGAGCGTGCAACGCCGGCGCCGCGTAGCAATCGACCCTCGGATTGGTGAATTAGTGCGCCCGCGCAGCACGAGAATCGCGTAGGGCCGGGCTGCCTCCGGAACCTTGCGCAATTCGATCAGTGCGTCATTCCTGCACAAATCGTCCTCCAGAAGCTCGAACAACAGAGGGACGCTCTCTGGGCGCCGAAACGCGCCCAGTGCCTGTACAAGTCCACTTGTTGCCCGCTGGTGGGCAGCCTTAAGCAGCGCAAGGTAGACTTCGTCGCTGCCAAGCCGTGCAAGTTCCCTGGCTGCAGCGCTCCGAACCGCATCCTCGGCGAAAAGGACCACCGCATCTCCAGGTTTCTCGTAAAGCTCGAAGTACTTCATGAGAACCGAATAGGCGCCTAACTCACCAAGAGCTCGGACGGCGCGAGAGCGCGGTATGGAGATCGCTCTTGGCGGTAAGACCAACAGAAAGTGTTCAAGATGGGGCACCGCTTGCTGTCCCAATGCCACCACATTCTCGACCGCAGATTCGCCGCCCATCAGCGAATCGAGTTCGCTGATCGCTTCCTGAATCGGTCGGCCTGGTTGAAGTTGACGTGTGCCCATCGGTCTACTCTGTCACCTTCGCGGAATTAATCAATAGGCAAGGAGCCAGTTTGCAGGAGTCCTATCAGTGCGTCCTGCTCATTTGGGGGTATCGGCAGCCTCCGAATTCCGCGAATGGCTTCCTCGACCGGATATTCGTACTCTTTCAACGAAATCCTTCCATCTTCCCAGACGGCGTAGCACGCCAAAGGGCGACCGGTCTTGGGCTGGCCGAGGCTGCCAGGGTTGAGAATCGTTACCTTGCCTTCCTGCCGGACGAAGGGTGTGTGCGAATGGCCCACAATCAATACATCCGCGTGGATTTCAGCTGCTTCCTGTTTCCAGCGCTCAGACTCCTTGGGGCAGTACCCAAAGAGCGGATCGCTGGGCATCGCGTGCACCAGATAAAAGTGTGTGGACCTTCCGATCAACTCTTGACGGACCGGCAGGCTTCGCAGATAGTCAAGATCTTCTTCCGTGCAAACGGCCCGCGTGAAGCGCAACGTGTCCTCTGCCAGCTTCTTGAATGGCGCTGAGCACTGTGGATCCACCGAGAATCCCGCCGCATGGTCATGGTTGCCGCGCACCGTGAGCTTGGTCTGTTGCCTGACCCACTCGACAGCCTCATGCGGATTTGGCCCGTAGTCGACAAGATCTCCAATGCACCACAATTCATCGAAATTGTGCTCTGGAAGTGCATTGAGAGCGGCGAGGTTGCCATGAATGTCAGAAATGATCACGATTTTCAAGGGTCTCCTCGGCTCCCAGTGCGCATGGTGGCAAACGAGCACTGCGAAGAGCGAATTCAACTGTCGGAGAATGTCTAGGGGACAGGCAAACCCCGACGATAGCTCGCCAGGGGTTATCATCTGCCCATCCGTGCGAATCGGGAAGGAAGGAACAGCGGTTAAGGCGAACCCCTTCGCCTGGTACATCCGCGATCCATGTACAACTGTATTTTATCAAGAACTAGGATTCGGCTATCGGTTACTATGGCCTCGGCACCGCGAGCTAGTTTTTCCAGCTCCGGAAGAAAACCAAGTTGACCGACAGTAGCCTTGACCGCCGGGCCCCTCCCGAAATCTGTACGTCTTTCAGTTTCGCTTCAGCCATACTTAGTCCTCGGGACCCGAACCTACGATGCCCGCAATGAGCGCCCTCTGTCGACTTCTCGCCGAGCTCGGTGCGGATCAGGTTCACAATGATTACGGCGAGCTGGCCTTGCAGAGATTTAAGTGTCTGGACGCCTGCCTCCCCGAATGCTTTCACTCCTTCCGAGTTCGGCGCCGCTCAGATAAGCCCAACATTACGTTCGATCGACTTGATCACATCGTCCATCTTTCCATTCCATACTTGCTTGGCAAAGCTAAGGGTGAATCCCTTGGCCGTGTGCAAAGGAACATGCGACGGTAACGACAAGGCGAAAGGATCGACAACTGCATCGACGACAACAGGGCCGCCCGTGTGGGCAAGCGCCGCCTCGAGCCCTTCGCGAAGCTGCGCGGGCTCTTCAATGCGGATTCCTGTCGCCCCCATCGCTTCAGCGACCTTGGCAAAATTCGGATTCTTGAAATCGGCGCCAAACGGAATAATGCCGGCCTCCTGCATTTCGATATTCACGAAGTCCAGGGAGTCATTATTCAGGATGATCTGAACCACCGGGGTCTTGCGTTGCACCTGCGTGATCAGATCGCCCAACGCCAGCATGGTGAATCCCCCATCGCCGCACAGAGCGATCGTTTGCCGACCCGGGAATGCCAATTGCGCGCCGAACGCGTTAGGCGCTGCATTTGCCATCGACGCCCATGAAAACGACCCAAAGAGCCTCCGGTTTCTGGCGCCTTTGATGTGCCTTGCCAGCCACATGCACGCCGTGCCGGTGTCGGCAAAAAACATCGCGTCATCAGCGGCCAGATCGCTCAGCGTTGTGGCCAGGTATTCCGGACGGATGGGCTTAATTCCGGGACCTTTCACAACGTAGTGCTGCATGAGCTCATCGAATGCCTTAGTCTCCGCGACGTGCTTGTCCAGGAAGCCCGCGTCGGTCTTCTCGCCTACCCTGCCCAGCAATGCATCGAGGGTCGCTTTCACATCTGCCACGATTCCGAGGTCGACAGCAGTCCGGCGGCCAACGTGTTTTGGATCTTTGTCGACCTGCACCTTTTTCACATCGCCCGGTGGAAGAAACTCCGGGAACGGAAAGTCCGTGCCCAGCAACAGGAGCAAATCGGCCGCATGAATGGCTCGATAGGCGCCGCCGTAGCCGAGCAGGCCGGTCATCCCAACAGCATACGGATTGTCATATTCGAGCCACTGCTTGCCGCGGAACGAATACCCGACCGGCGCCTTCAGCTTTGCGGCCAGTGCGAGTACCTCATCGCGCGCGCCCCTGCAGCCCTCGCCTCCGAAGATGGCCACCGTCTTCGCCTCATCGATCATCTCTACCAGCCGATTCATATCCGCATCCGATGGCCGGCAAATCGAAGGCGCGGGAATCTTGAATTCGGTGGTTTTTATGTCAGCATCGGCCGACGCTACATCGCCCGGAAGAGAAATGACCACCGGGCCACGTTCCACGACAGCGGTGAGGATGGCAGTTGTGATGATGGGCCGCGCCTGCTCGGGATTTACCAGCCGCGCAGTACAGAGAGATGCGGCATCGAAGAATTTGTAAGGATTGAGCTCTTCGATTGCTTCTGTGTCAATCAAGCTCGTCTCCACATCGCCAGCAATGGCAATAATCGCGGCCCCCTCCTTGCGCGCATCCATCAGCCCATTGAACAGGTGTACAGCGCCCGGTCCGGCAGTTCCGCATATTGCAACAGGATTACCGGTCAAATAGGCATCGGCGACCGCGGCAAACACGCCGTACTCTTCATGGCGGACGTGGATCAACTCAATCTGACCGTTACGGCGCAGCGCGTCGATTGCGGGGTTTAGTGCGTCTCCAACAATGCCATAACAGCGTTTGACTCCGGCGTTCGCGAGCATCTCCCACAAGACATCGGCAACATTTCTCGACATTGAGTAACCTCCATACGACACTATGATTCCGATTCGCCTCCGAAAGGTGAACATGACCGGCAACTCGCGCGTTGAAGTAGTTAACTTGCAAGTTGATCACCTCAAACGTGCTGCTAAACGGGCTCTGCGCGCCAAGTTTCGGTCGCCGACATTCGCCGGACGCCTGAACTCTGGCCGACATTTTGGCACAATCGAGCTTCGATGAGCGCATTAGCGATTTGGCATTCATCAAGCATGCCTGTATGTGCTCGACGGCTCATTAGCCGCGCAATGCGACCATTGCCAGACCCTCGAAGCCGCTGCGACCGAATCATCTCCGGTCAGAAACCCCATTAAACCTCTGCTAATGCGCGATGCACGAGGTGAATTGAGATGGAGCCTTCACCTACCGCAGATGCGACGCGCTTCACGTTGCCGGAACGGATGTCTCCGACAGCAAATACCGCGGGCAGACTGGTCTCCAGCATCTGCGGAGACCTGCTCAGCGGCCACTTCACTGGCGCACTTTCCAGAACGGGATCCAAATCTCTTCCTGTCAAGATGAATCCCTGTTCATCGAGAGCCAGACATTCGCGCAGCCACTCTGTGCGTGGCGAGGCGCCCGCCATCACGAACACATGCCGAATGTCGTGAATCGATTCTTCGCCAGTCGCCCGGTTCGCCCAGGTCACTCGCTCCAGGTGCGAATCGCCCTCCAATCCGGTAATCTCGGTTTGGAAATGGACTTCGATCTTCGGATTCTCGACAATCCTCTGAATAAGATAGCGCGACATCGTATCGGATAGTTGCTTGCCGCGAACCAGCATGTAGACCTTTCGCACCGTCTCGGCCAGGAACACCGCTGCCTGGCCCGCGGAGTTTGCGCCGCCAATAACGATCACTTCTTCGCCGCCACAAAGCTGTGCTTCCATAAAAGTGGCGGAGTAGTAGACTCCCTGCCCCTCGAACCGCCCGAGATTTTCGACCTTGGGCTTGTTGTACTGAGCTCCAGTAGCGATCACAATGCTCCGCGCGCCGATGACCGCACCATTTTCGAGAGTGAGCTCGTATGGCCGCTGGTCACATCGAATCTTGACTACCTTCTCACTGACCATCATCTTTGCCCCGAATTTCTCGGCCTGCACTACTGCGCGGCTGGCTAGTTCCTGCCCCGAAATCCCCATCGGAAAACCGACGTAGTTTTCAATCTTTGAGCTTGCGCCTGCCTGCCCTCCTGGAAACGCCGCTTCGATCATCACCGCATCCAGTCCCTCTGAAGCTGCATACACGGCTGCAGCCAGCCCTGCTGGCCCGGCGCCCACGATCGCAACATCGTAAACACGAGATTCGTCGGTGCGGCCCGTCAACCCAAGGCACTCCGCAAGTTTTTGATTCGTTGGATTGCGCAGCACCGACTTGGTCGCGCTGCAAATCACAACCGGAACCTCCTCCAGTTTGAGGCCGAACCGATCGAGCAGCTCCTGCGATTGCTTGTCGCGATCGAGATCGACGTACGCATAGGGATGCCCATTGCGGGTCAGAAATTCACGCAGACGCAATGTATCCGCTGAATGTTGCGATCCCATGACGGTGACATTGCCCAGACCTTCGGATACCAACGCGACGCGGCGCAGAATAAAGGCCCGCATGAAAACGTCGCTGAGTTCCGCGTCTTTGGCAATCAGCGCACGCAATGCATCCGGAGCTATCTCGAGAAATTCCCCGGCTTCGGCAACCCGCCCGCGAGAAAGCGCGCGAGCGCCCGAGATCAGCACCACCTCACCGGAAAACTGTCCGCGACTATAACTCACAAACACGCGCTCTCCTGAAAGTCCTGCCACGGAGATATCCAGTTTGCCTGAGAGCACTACATAGCAAGGCATACCCTGCATGCCCGGCTCGAACAGAACTTGTCCGGCCTGGAGTGATCGGACCTTGCCGTAAGGCAGGAGGCGAGCAAGCTGCGCCGGAGTAAGAACCGGAAACGCTTCCGCGGGCGGCTCGGGCGAATTGATCGGTGGCATCATTTCATTGTTCCTTTACGGCCGCAATCCGATCCCGCAATCACCGGCCCAATCTTCTAGCTTGCGCATCCTTGGCCGGCACAGACAGATACTGCGAGTCAGTTCAAAACTTATAACCAATCCAAGCAGAAGCGTAGTTCAGGTTTTTCGTGTTGCCCGATTGGCGCAAAAATGGACCGGCGTAAAAAATCCCATAATCACCTTGCAAGTAGGCGTGGCGAGTTATCTGCCAGTGCACCTCAAGGCCTGGCCGGTCGCCGACAAATCGAGCGCTGCTGTGGCCTCCTGGCACAAGCAGGTTTCCCGGAACGCCATAAACGCCGTCGGCGAGACTCTGCCGCCACCAAATCAGCCAGTCGGCCTCGGCATTTACTTTATGAGGGAAAAAGAGCTTCAAATTTGGATGGAGATCGCGGAAGTTTACAGCTCCGGGGCCGGTATCGGCGAGCACTCCAAAGTAGTTCCCGATCGGGAAAAGCGGGTTAAAGGTTTGCAGATTGGGGCTGCTGAGGTTGTTATCTCCGCTCGACACATCGGAGCGTATTCCCGGACGCGGCTCAAAAGCGATCTTCGGCAACATGACCCCGAACTCCGTCGCCAGCGTCCACGCCCGGATGTCTCCAGTCCCGAACGAGCCGAACTGATAGACGCCTTCGACATCGAAGTGCGGGATCGCGATGTGCCCCTCTGTCGTGGCTGGGTCCTGTGAAGCGATCCGCGTTCCGACCGTCTGCCGCACTTCGTGCTCAGTTCCCGAATTGTAGACGGCACTCTTGCGGTCGAGACCGTAGTAGTAGACGTCCCAGGCGTTGCGGCTCACCTTGCTCCAGGGACGCTTTGCAAACAAACCCCAAAACTCTGTCGAACTATTCGGCACATCGTCAAAAAAATCGAAGTTATCGACGGCGGGCCGCGCGGCAAAGGCGGTCGTAGACCAAGGGCCCAGATTCTGCATGAGGCTGACGCCGTAGAAACTCTGACGCACGTTGGGCCCTTCGCGCGGAGCCACGAGCCGTCCCGCTCCAAACATGTACTCCTGGCGGCCCACGCGGAGGGTCGCGGGATGAGAAGAAGAGCCGATTCCGAGGTCGCAGAATGCGTTGAGAAAATCCAGCCGCTTTTCGTCGATCGGCCTGGGCCCCCCTGCGCGGCCTTCTTCCAGCCCGCTTTCAAATTGAATGAAAAATCTGAGCCGCGGCTTGAAGTGCATATCGAAATGCAACTGAAAACGCTGCAACCAGAATTGATTTGAGGCGTAAGGAGTGCCGCCCCAGTTATCGTTCTCGATGCGTTCGTCAACACCGCGGAACTCTCCGCCGATAGACACGTAGGAGAAGTCGCCGCCGCGGCCGAAGGGCATGTACTTGATGGGATCGAGCCAATCCGTCCGATTCGCCGGATTCTGGAGAAAACTCCAATCCTCGTCATAGCGAAGCAACTCATACGTCCCCGGCTTATGGAGCGGAGGCGGAACAGGAACCTGCGCAGACGCAGCCGCGACCCACAAGACGCAAAAGATCGTCCAGGCAGCGGTCGACCTGATTGTCGGCATTCTGAGAGTGCAGAGACTGTACTTCATAAATGGCGTGCAGATGCGAATGCATTCACGGTACGGAAGATGGTTGACGGTCATAGCGGTGGATCTCGGTTGTTCCAGCGGACGTTACCAGGAGGTCGAGCTTTCGCTCGCCATTGGCATCGAGAAACACGACTCCCGATTCACCGACGTTGTTCAGAAACAAATAGCTTGACGCGCCACCGGGCCTGTCGAACTTGACATGCGTGCCTTTGTCATCGATCTCGAGCGTAGCGGTCGCACCCCCCGCATTCGGATTCTTCAGTTTGATCGATGCGTACCCACCTGCGTCAAGGGAGATTGATAACCGATCTGTCCCGTCCTGATTCAGGAGATGGATCGCAGGAACCCCATTCGCCGTTGAAAGCGTCATTCGCGTCCGTCCCGATCCATCTACAATGTTGATGCCGGTAACGGTGATTGGTTTCCCGTCCGTTTGGCTCTTCTGTTTCGCGTTAGCGGATTGTGTTGGAACAACTTTCGTCTGCGCGCTCATCGACGTCACCTCAAGAAGAAGGAAAGGGAGCACGAATATTCCATAACGAATGTAAAGGCCGGCTCGAGTGATCAGCCCCTCTGTCGCTTGATGATCCATCGATGCTTTCCTCCATTTTCTTGGCTCTGCGAGTTCCCGAGTCTCAGCGATGGGTCCCTTTGGAACCCCCGCTGAGTCCTGATTTCTCACGTAGGCGCGCTCATCAGATCGACGTTGGGTAAGGTGGCCGTAGTTAGCGCTGCTGCCATGGCCAGGAATCCCAAGACGAGAAACATCCATGAAAATCCCGGTGAATTCGCCGATGGCGATGCGCCCGCGTGGCCAGACTGCGTGGCAAGAACTACCGCCGAGGTCACGGCGGTCCCAAGAACGCCGCCGACGCTTCGCGCAAACGAGAGAATGCCTGTGGCCTCACCTAACTCCTCACTTCCCGCAGCCCATTGCACCATGGTTTGAGCTGCCGGCATGGTCGAGCCTAGTCCCGCCCCAATCAATAAGGTGAGAAGCGCTACAGGGAATGGACCTGCCTGCAGTGTCGGAGCGAGGAGAAAGAGCAAAAGACTGACCAGCGTCAATCCAAGGAGCATGGAGTTCCGCGGCTTGCCCGTGGCGGAAATTCGAAGCCCCGTAGCCGTCGAAACGATGACTTGAGCAACTGTGAGCGGGATGAGAAGCAGGCCGGAGGCGGTTGTGCTGATAGCAAACTCCACCTGGAGAAAGAATGGTAGCTGGACTATGAGCCCGAACAGCACTGCTGCAAAGAAGAGAACAGCCAGAGCAGAGCGCCACACGACCGGCTTTCTCATCAAGTGAGGGGGCAGAAGCGGGTCACCGCTGCGATGTTCGACAAAACAGAAGAGCAGGAAGCACAGAATGGAAGCGATGAGCAAAATGATCAGCCCGATTGAGCTCCAAGCCAGCTCATGCCCGCCGAAGGTCAGGCTGAGGAGAAGTGAAACGGTTGCGGCTGTGAACACCAGGATGCCGAAGCTATCGGTGCTGTATCTCCCCGTTCCGCTCATTGGTTGCAGGCGCAATGCGGTTGCCGCGGCCAGAACACTCAGGGGCAGGTTAATCCAATAGATCGAACGCCACCCGATGTACTCAGTCATGATGCCGCCGGCTGCAGGGCCGATGGTGCTCGCTAGAGCGAAGACGGCCCCGAACCACCCTTGAAAGCGGCCGCGCTCCTTCGGAGATACGACTTCGCCAATCAGCGCTTGCGCTAGGGTAATCAGACCGCCCCCACCGAAGCCCTGAATGCAGCGGCCAAAAATCAGAATGATCGGGGAAGGCGCGATGGCGCAGATGAGCGAGCCGGTCAAAAACAGGACGAGCGACCATAGCAACATGCGTCGCATCCCGAACGCGTCGCCCAGACGGCCATAGATAGGCGCCGCAACGGTTGCCGCTAATAAATACCCGGTGACTACCCATGTCGCCAGGGCAAGACCACCGAACGAGCGAGCGATCACCGGCAGAGCCGCCGCAACAATGGTCTGGTCAACGCTTCCCAGAAACAATGCCGGGGCCACGGAAAGAAAAGCGGCCCGAAACCTGCTGCGCAGGACGGCTGCTGCTTCATCTCCGTTGGTGCGAAGGTCATTCTTTTCCTGCTCTTGAATGGATCTCCGCAATGTAGCCTCCTGGGAATTGCACGATTGCCGACGTGCGCCCGTCTGAGGTGAACGGCTTTACGAGGACCGTGACTCCCAACGATTCTGCTTTAGACAAGGTTTTTTCCAGATCCGGCACCTCGTAACCAGTCACTTCGTGTCCATAGGGAAATGGCAGATGTCCGTCGGTGACGAACACCGAGACCTTTCCGAACCCAGATTCGATTCGGATGCGGCGGAAAGTGTCTCCCGCCCGTCCGATCTCCATCCCTGGAGCGTGCGCGTCGTCGGAGACGACTCTCCCGTGCGAAAAGGCGAGGAAGCTGTGTGCGAATGCGTCGACACGATCAGCTGACACATAAATCCGGTTTTCAGGAATGGTCTGGAATGGCGCGTACGAAGGGGTTTGCGTATGCGTGTAAAGTTGAGTATTGACCCCGCCAGGCCACTGAATAATTACGTTGCGTCCAATCGGTTCAGGGAACGGCTCAACGAGCACATCTGCGCCGGTGTCGCGGGCTGCTTGGACGGCTTTGTCGAGATCCGTTACGAGGTATCCGGTACGCTCGGAGCCGAATGGATATGGGATCGGGGTGGTGAATCCAAACAGTGAAACCGTTCCGACCGGCGTTTGCAATAGTTGAGAACTGGTGGTGCTTGGAGTTGGCGTTACGGTAACAATGAACTGTTTCGTGCTTTGCCCTCCAAAGGTCCCCAGGAAGGCTGCGACGAAACGATCGACGTCGGCAGGCGCGACGTAAACGTGGGTGGTGTCGTATTGCGGAGCGACCGCTACTTCGGGGGTACGTCCCGATGCGGTCTGGGCCGTTGCCAGGTGCGCTTCTATGAGCGGCAGCGCCAAAAATGTAGATGCCGCCAGGGTGAGTGCTCTACGGTGAATCATAAGAATCTCCATTCCAAATCGACGCCGGTAACAGTCCCCTAGAAGTGCCAATGCGTCAGCGTTGGCTGGTCGCGCGCTGCGGCGATCCAGAGTAGGCCTCCCCAGGTCGTGACGTTTTTGAAGAAATTCACGAGCTGACTCTGGAAATTCGGCTTTCCCGTCGAAAACCAGAAGGCATGGGCAATAAAGGTGGCAGAAAAAATGAAGCCCAGTAGCACCAACGCAGCCAGTCGAGGAAAGATGCCGAATGCCAGCGCCGTTCCGCTTAGAAATTCAACAGATCTAGCGGCAAGCATCATCGGAGGAATAAAAGTCTTCGGGATTCCCCGATCTGCCATCTGCTGAGCTGGAATGGATTGGTCAATGATCCCGATCGCATTCAGAAGAAAGATCGCCGCAATCAGGATGCGCGCAATGATCATCATCCAGATTTCGAGTTGCATTATTGTTGCTGGTCCCATTGTGGTACGTCCTGTAATACCCTCAGTCACTATCGCCACCCATCGATTTTTGCGCAGGTCTTGCATCCATAACGCGATCGCCGGCCATATGGTTGGCAGTCGCCGGTCCGCCCCAGCATTTGCCGGTCAGGCAGATCGAAACAGCATGGGCTACGTTGGCCTTCTTCGTGATGACCGCGTTGCCGAGTTGTTCTCCAAGCACCATGCCCAGGAGTCCAAGCAGAGCGACGATCGGAGGAGCTGGACTT